>NZ_CP081006.1:3735488-4046778 GCF_022317005.1 Mycobacterium sp. IDR2000157661 | reverse complement strand
CTACCCCGGCTACGCGGCGTTCATGCCGCTGAACTTCTTCGTCCACCTGGCAACGCTCATCGTCGAAGGCATGTTCGGCAGGCATGCGGGTCTGCGTTTCGTCTTCACCGACGGCGGCCATGACATCCTCACCCCGCTCATGTGGCGGCTGGATACGTTCTGGCTGTCGATGCGCGACCAGACGCCTTGGGTCGACCGTTATCCCAGTGAGTACTTGTCCGACCACGTGCGGTTCTGCACCTCGGCGTTCGACGGACCCACCGACACCGGCCATGCCGAACGGTGGCTGGACCTTACCGACAAGGCGGACCTGGTGATGTACGGCTCGGGCTATCCCCACTGGTCGATGGCGGGCCCGGATTCAGCTGTGGCCGGCCTGAACGATCGCCAGCGCGAGAACGTGTTGTGGCGCAATGCCGACCAGTTGTTCGGGCTGGAACTCGAGGTGAAGGACCGCGCGCTATGACGACCATCGAGCGGCCACCCGTCAGCCGCGATATCGCGGTGAGCATCGTCGACACCGACGTGCATCCGCTGCCGGTCTCGGCCGAGATCCTCAGGACGTATGCACCGCCGCAGTGGCGAGACAAGCTGTGGCCGACCGGCAATGCCGTCTCACCGTTGCCCCACTTCTACGACACTCCCGATTCGTACAAGACGATGTCGCTGCGAGTCGACGCGGCCCCGCCCAGCGGCGGTGTTGCCGGCAGTGACCCGGACTTCGCCGCCAAGCAGTTGCTGGTGGATGCCGGCGTGAGCATCGCGGTGCTGGAACCAATGTGCGATGCGCAACTACCCCAGGCCGAACACGTGCTCAAGGCCACGCACAACGACTGGCTGGCCGACGTGTGGTTGGGCGATGCCAACTGGCACGGGCGCTGGCGCGGGGCGATCAGCGTCACCGCCCAGGACCCGCAGGCGGCGGCCAGGGAAATCGAACGCTGGGCAGGTCACCCCTACATGGCGGAAGTGCTGATCACGCCGCAGACACGGGGAATCCCCTTCGGAAGTACACATTTCGACCCGCTGTACGGGGCCGCCGCGCGTCATGGTCTGCCCGTCGCCACCCACTTGATGGGGCAGACGCCGTTCGAGCTGATCCCGATCTATCCGGTCGGGAATCCGGCGCACTGGCACGACTTCTTCGCGTCCTGGCCGCTGCTGTACGTCTCGCATCTGATGAGCCTGGTCTTCGACGGCGCCTTCGACCGCCATCCCGATCTGCGGGTGGTGTTCGTGGAAGGCGGCTTCACCTGGGCGATGCCGGTGATGTGGCGAATGGACCGAATCTGGCAGCGGCGCAAGGCCGATCTGCCCCACGTCAGGCGCAGGCCGTCGGAGTACATCCGTGAGCATGTCCGGTTCACCACCCAGCCGCTGGAAGAAGTCAATGTCAGCGTGTACCGCGAGTACCTGGAGATGATGGACCTCGGCGGCAACCTGATGTTCTCGACCGACTATCCGCATTGGAGCTACGACTCGCCGGACTGGGCGATCCGGCGGTTCCCCGCCGATCAGCGCGAGCGGATCATGCGCGGCAACGCCACCGCCCTCTACGGCCTGCCGTCGACCGTGAAGGCGTTGCCCGGCGAACCGTGAGGCGGGTTCACCGGTTGGCTGCGCGCCGTTCGGCTTCCGGCGGTACCACCGGTGGCCGCGCCGACGGCCCTCGGGTGACCGCGTGAAGCCTGATCTCGGGCAGATCCACCGACGGGTCCAGGGTGTCGAGCCACGCGACGGCGTCGGCGACGTCGGCGGCCCGGACCGCATACATCTCGAACGGCACATCGGTCAGCATCTCGGTTTCCACGGGGCCGGGCGTGACCACATGCACGTTGATCCCGTCGCGGTCGACCTCCTGTGCGAGCGCGCCTGCGAACGCGTTCATGCCCGCCTTGGCGGCCGAGTACGCGGTGCGCGCGCGCATCGGCTCGTGCGCCGCCGACGAGGAGATGAAGACGAAGCGCGAACCCGCCGTCATCCGGGGGAGAGCGGCCGAGGTCACCACGAAGCACGAGTCGAGGTTGGCCGAAAGTGTTGCGCGCCACTGCTCGAAGGTCTGCTTGCGAGCGTAGGTTCCGCCGAGGATCCCGGATGCGTGCACCAGCAGGTCGACGTGTCCTGCGGCCTCGACGGCCGGTTCGAACGTCGAGGGTTGGCTGGCGTCGGCGACCGCGTACCGGGCGCCGATCTCGTCGGCGGCCGCCCGCAGGGGCGCCTCCCGCCGCGCCGTCAACACGACGTCATACCCGCTGTCCACCAGTTTCACGCCGCAGGCCCGCCCGATGCCGCCGCTACCGCCGGTGATGAGTGCTGTTCGCACACTGCACCTCTCAGCGCTGGCGCTGTGCGAGCGCCTGGGGGGACAGCGCCACAATGCGTTGCTCCGGATCGCCGGCCAGCAGATAGGTCTGCGTGTCGGCGACATGTCTCGCGGCCAGTTTGCGCGCGCGCTCGGCATCTCCGGCTGCGATGGCCTCGGTGATCTTCTGATGCACGCCCAGTGCGATACGGCGCTTGCCCATGGCCGGATACTCGCCCTTGGCCGCCGATTCGGCTGCCCACCAGTTCAAGTGGCCGGTCCATAACGTCTCCAGGCTGCCCACCACCGCGATCATCGTGTGGTTGCCGCACCCGCGCACGATCTCGTCGTGAAACTGCCCGCCGATCTCGGTGAACCGCGCGCCGTCCTCGATGTGCTCGGCCATCTCGTCGTTGAGTTCCTTCAGTCTGGGGATCAACGTCTCCGCGCGATCGGGGCGACGTGCCGCCAGCGCCGCGCACATCGGATCGAGTTCCTGCAGCGCGGTGCCGAGGTCGGCGAGCGGAACGTAGTCGCTTTGCAGCAGCAGTCCGAGCATGTAGGCGGCACTGGCCTTGGCCGGGGCGTGCACCACCGCGCCGCCGCGGTTACCGCGCCGCACCGATACCAAGCCCTCGGTTTCCAGGATCCGCAACGCTTCTCGCAGCGACACAAGGCTGACGTTGAACTGCTCGACGAGGATCTCCTGGCGGGGCAGCAGATCGCCGTCGGCGAGTTCGCCGTCGATGATCTGGCGGCGCAGTTCGTCGGCGATGATCTCGGCGGTCCTGCGTGCCCCCAACCGACGCCGCGCCTCGGGGCCGATACCCAGTGTTGTCATGACGCCGCAATATTAACAGTGACAGGTCCGTCACCTGGGTGTACCGGCCGCCATCCGTCAATAGTTATTAAGATGACAAAGAAACGGCGAGCGGTTGTGATGGGGAGAGTGCGTCTGTGGCTGAGGTGGTAGCGACCCCGCTCGACGATCTGCGGGTCATCGAGATCACCGGCCGGATCGCGGGCGCTTACTGCGGCAAATTGTTCACCGACGCGGGCGCTGACGTGGTGAAGGTGGAACCCGCCGACGGGGACGCGTTGCGCCGGCTGACCATGACCGGCGCACCCCTCGACGGAGGCGATTCGCCGCTGTTCAGGTTTCTCAACGCCGGGAAACGCAGCGTCACAGAACTTTCCGCAGATCTGCTGGACGGTGCCGACATCGTGGTCGTGACCGCGGACAAGGCAACGGCGCACGGGCAGGGTATCGACCCGAACGGAATTCTCGATGCGGCGCCGGGATGCATCGTCGTGACCATCTCCGACTTCGGCTGGACCGGGCCGTGGGCGCAGCGCCCGGCGAGCGAGTTCACCCTGCAAGCGGCTTCGGGCCTCACCGGGTTCCGGGGCGACCCGGCGGGCCCGCCACTCTCGATCGGTGGCGATCTGGGCGAGTACATGGGCGGGGCGTGGGCCGCCCTCGGTGCGATGGCGCTGCATCACCGGGTGAGCGGCGGCGGTGCTGGCGGCCATCTGGACATGTCGATGCTCGAGGCGGTGACCCTGATGCAGAGCGGTGAGTGGCTGCATTCGGCGCTGCTGCAGGTTCCGCCCGTGCAGCGCTCCGTCGAGGTGCCGTCCATCGAGCCCGCCAAGGACGGCTATGTCGGGATCAGCATGGTCACCGGCCAGCAGTGGCTGGACTTCGCGGCGATGGTGGAATGTCCGGAGTTGACGGAGATCGAGCAACTGCAGTTCCAGATCGGGCGGTTCGCGTACCGGGACTGGATCCGCGAGCGCATCGACCCGTGGCTGCGCGAACGCACCGTGGCCGAGATAGTCGAACTCGGTCAACTGTTCCGATTACCGTTGGCCCCACTGGGAAACGGCGCGACGATCCGGGACATGGACCATATGGAGCAAAGGGGGGTCTACGTCGACAATCCGGCCGGCTTCCACCAGCCGCGGCCACCCTGGCTGATGTCGCGGGCCCGCCCGGCGCCGATCCGGGAATCGCCCGCGATCGGTGACGCCGACGGTGAACAATGCTGGCCGCCACGGCATCGCGAGGTTTCAAAGCCGGACGGGCGTCCTCCGCTGGCGGGACTGCGGGTCGTCGACTTCACCGCGTTCTGGGCCGGCCCGGCGGCAACGCACGCTCTGGCGGCGTTCGGAGCCGACGTGATCAAGGTGGAGTCGATTCAGCGGCCCGACGGTATCCGTTACTCGGGCGGAATGCGTCGCGACGTAGACGACTGGTGGGAGTACGGGTGGGTCTTTCACGCCATGAACACCAACAAGCGGTCCGTCACCCTGGACCTGCAGTCCGACGACGGCCTTCGGCTGGTCAAGCAGCTGATCAGCGGCGCCGACGCCGTGGTGGAGAACTTCTCGCCGCGAGTCATGGAACAGTTCGGGCTCGGCGCCGAGGTGCTGCTGGAACTGAACCCCCGCCTGGTGATGATGCGGATGCCGGCGTTCGGCCTGTCCGGCCCGTGGCGCGACCGGGTGGGTTTCGCACCCACCATGGAACAGATCGCCGGGCTGGCGTGGGTGACGGGTCTGCCCGACGGTCCACCCGTCGCGCCGCGGGGCGCCTGTGATCCGCTGGCCGGTGCGCACGCCGCGTTCGCGCTGCTCGCCGCCCGCCAGTTCACCGACCGGACGGGCCATGGCCAACTGGTCGAGGTGCCGATGATCGAGACCGTCCTGAACGTGACCGCCGCACAGACAATCGAATACGAGGTGTTCGGCCGCGTGATGCAGCGGCGGGGCAATCGCGGGCACACCGACGCGGTGCAGGACGTATACCCGTGCGCCGGCGAGGATCGGTGGATCGCGGTCACCATCGGCACCGCCGCGCAGCGCCAGGCGCTGAACGACGTCACCGGCGACACGGATCTCGGCGCATGGCTCGCGGCCCGTGACGCGGATAGCGCGGCCGAACGGCTGGTGCGAGCGGGAGTGCCGGCAGCGGTGGTGATCTCGCCGTCGCTGGTGACCGACAATCCGCAGCTGCGTCACCGGGGGTTCTTCGAGGCGCTCGACCACCCCAGCGCGGGGGTCAACCTGTACCCGTGCCCGCCGTTCACCCGCCTGGACGGCGCGCAGCCTTGGCTGCTTCGCACACCCCCGACACTCGGACAGCACAACACGCAGGTCCTGACCGAACTGTGCGGCCTGTCCGACGCCGAGCTGGAGCGGCTCACCGGGCAGGGCGTGATAGGCACCCGTCCGAAGGGGCTGTGATCAGCGCGCGCGCAGGGCGATCGGCATGCGGTCGAAGATCGTCATGTTGTTGGTGAGGTCGGGGTAGGTGACCTTCGACGGCCCGAGGTCGATCCCGTCGGCCCGGCACAGCAGTTCGTCGAGCACCGCCCGGATCTCGGCGCGCGCAAGCATCGCGCCCAAGCAGTAATGGGCACCGCCGCCGCCGAATGCCACATGCGGATTGTCGGCGCGGCCGATGTCGAAGGTGAACGGGTCGGCGAACACCTCCTCGTCACGGTTCGCGGACCGCAGCATCGACACCACTCGGGCACCCTGCGGAATGCGCACACCGTCCATCTCGATGTCGACCTTCGTGGTCCGCGTCCAGAACGCGACCGGAGTGGCCCAGCGCAGCACCTCCTCGACGGCAGCGGCCCGGATCGAGGCGTCACCGCGGTACCGCTCGATCTCGGCGGGGTGGGAGACGAACGCCTGCAGTCCGTAGGCCAGCGCATTCTTGGTGGTGTCGCTGCCCGCGAAAGCGAGGACGAAGAAGAAGGTTTCGAGTTCGGCGCCGGGGATGGACAGTTGATCGCCGTTCTCGTCGGTGATCACCGCGGAGGTGAGTACGCTCCAGATGTCGTCGACGGGGTTGCGCCGCTTCTCGGCGGTCAAGTCCACCGCATAGGCGAAGATCTTCCCGAACGACTCCATCCGGTCCTGCGCCGTCACCTCGGCCTCCGGCGAATTCGCCTGCAGGATCCGGTCGAAGCAGTCGAAGATCTCGGGCCGGTCCTCGTCGGGGATGCCGATGATGTCGCCGATCACCGACATCGGCAGGACGTCGGCGACGTCGGTGATCCAGTCACCGCCGCCGTTGTCGAGCAGCGCATCGATCAACGACGCCGCACGCGTCCGGATGCCGTCCTCGAGCCGGCCGATCGCTCGCGGGGTGAAGGCGTGCGACATCACCCGTCGCCGCTTGGTCTGCTCAGGCGGGTCCATGTTGATGATGGTGGGAAACGCCCCGGCCGGGCCGATGCCCTGGATCAGCGGGCCGTCGACAGCCGTGAAACTGTCGGTGTCGCGGTGGATTCGCAGCGAGTGGCGGTGCCTGGTCGTCACCCAGAAGTCGTGCTCGACGGACTCGGCCACGCCGTCGGTGAGTTCGTGGTGGAAGACCGGCTGCGCCTGACGCAGTTCGGCGAACAGCTCGTCAGGAAAGCCGTTGCGCCACAACGCGGTGTCCGAGAGGTCGACCGGTGTCGTCGTCGGCATGGCTCTCCTCACGTCGCCGTCCTTGACCCAGAATGCCTAAAATAGTAAAAATAGGCAACGAGCGGGTCGAGCCAACCTGCGGATGTGGCGTGCGCGGACGGAGAAAGCGTTGACGGATACGGTTGACGACCCGGGGATCGATCCGTCGGAGCGGGAGTTCGGCCCGAGCGGCATCAGCCTCTCGACGTACCGCTTCCCGACGGGGTGGTTCATCGTCGGCTTCGCCTCCGATCTGGTCCCCGGCCAGGTGAAACGGGCGCACTACTTCGGCGAGGAGCTGGTGATGTTCCGGACCCGTACCGGTGCGGTGCACGTGCTCGACGCGTACTGCCAGCATCTGGGCGCCAACATGGGAGTCGGCGGCACTGTCGAGGGCGAGCACATCGTCTGCCCCTGGCACGGCTGGCAGTGGCGGGGCGACGGCACCAACGCGCTCATTCCCTACAGCAGGATCGGCTGCAAGCAGAACGTGCGCATCAGGACCTACCCCTGCGTCGAGTGGTACGGCTTCCTGCTGGTCTGGCACGAGCGACATGGCCGAGCGCCGTACTGGCAGCCGCCCGTGCTGCCCGAACTCGAGACCGACGAGTACTACCCACTGCACCCGCACACGCGAATGGTGAACCGCGTCAAGGTCCATGCGCAGATGATCATCGAGAACGCCGCCGACCCCTACCACGTGCAGTACGTCCACAAGGCGGCGAATCCGGCCAACACCGCGTCCTTCGAGGTGTCCGGCTACCACCTGCATGCGACAGTGAACGCGAATTTCGGTGGGGGACGGGCGAAGACGTGGCTGACCCCCACCGGCCCCGTCGACGCCAAGATCGTCTACGACAACTACTCGCTCGGCCTCGGCGTGGTTCGCTTCCCGTCCGAACTGGTCGCGACGGTCCAGGTCACCGGTCAGACGCCGGTCGACGAGGACTACACCGACTACTTCTACACCCAGGCGTCCATCCGTGAACCGGGCGACGGCGGCGACGCGCCGACCGGTCGAGCGGCGAAGTTCCTGCAACTGCAGCAAGAAGTGATCAAGCAGGATTTCTTCACCTGGGAGAACATGAAGTATCTGGAGAAGCCGAACCTCGCGCCAGAGGAGGCCCGCGACTACGCGGCGTTGCGGCGCTGGGCGCACAGGTTCTATCCGGGAGCCGAGCCGTCACCCGGCGACTTCGGGTACACCGTCGACGGTCTGCCCGATCCGGCTGCTGCAGGAGCCTGATGCCCAGCGGCCGGCCGGTGGGCGCTGCCGAACCGGCGATGTTCGGTGTCGGGAGCTTCACGGTGCCCGAGGTGCTCGACCGGCGTGCCGAGCAGTTCCCCAACCGGGTGATGATGTCGATCGCAGGCACGCCCGTGACATTCGCGCAGATGCGCGACCGATCCTGCGCGGCGGCCAATGTGCTGCTCGATCGTGGCGTCGCGGCCGGCGAAACGGTCGCGCTGTTCACCGGAACGTGCCCGGAATGGGTCTACTTCTGGTTGGGCGCCGCGCGTATCGGTGCAGTGATCGCGGCGGTCAATGCCGCCAGCAAGGGTGACTTCCTCGGTCACGCGCTCACGGTGTCCGGCGCGCGGGTCGTGCTCACCGACGCCGACCGCGCCGACCGGCTCGCCGACGTCGCCGGCGGCATCGACACGCTGAATACCGTTGTCCACCTGGGATCGTCGCTGTCAGCCGAGCTGGCCGAGAAGACCACCCAGGTGCAGCGGTCGGCGGCTGCGGGTCCTGCCGACATCGGTGCGCTGTTCTTCACCTCGGGCACCACCGGCCCGTCGAAGGCCGTCGCGGCCACTTGGCACTATCTCTTCGTGGCGGCGGCCACCGCAGCGGCGGCGTGGGAGTTCAGCGCGGGTGAGGTGATCTGGACCGCGATGCCGCTGTTCCATCTCAGTGCCGCACCGACCGTGCTTGCTCCCATGCTGGTCGGCGGCACCAGCGTGCTCGCAGCGGCATTCCATCCGACCGAGGTGTGGGATGAGGTACGTGACTGCGGCGCTGTCGGTTTCGCAGGTGCCGGTGCGATGGTGGAGATGTTGTGGAACCTGCCGCCGGACTCGAGGGACGCCGAGACCGGGTTGCGGTTCATCTCCGCGGCGCCGGTCGCCGCCGACCGGTACCGCGGTATCGAGGCCCGGTACCGGTGCCGCGTCGTGACGATGTACGGGCTGACCGAGGCCTTTCCGCTGGCCGTCAAGTCGGTTTCGGACTCGGGCGTTCCGGGTACCTCGGGACAAGTCAATCCGGCCTTCGAGGTACGCGTGGTCGACGGCGACGGGTGTCCCGTACCCGACGGCGTCGTGGGTGAGATCACCTGTCGGCCGCGGACAGCGCATGTGATGAGCGAGGGGTATGTGGTGTCCGCCGTCGACGGCGCGGAACTGCGTGTCGACCGTCATCCCCAGTGGTTTCACACCGGTGACCTCGGCCGCCTCGACGCCGACCAGAACCTGACCTTCCTCGACCGCGCCAAGGACTCGCTGCGCAGGCGCGGCGAGAATGTGTCGTCGGTCGAGGTGGAACAGGTTGTGACGGCTCACCCCGCGGTACTTGAGGCCGCGGCGGTGGGCGTGCCGAGCGAGCTGGGTGAGGACGACATCCTGGTCGTGGTGACGCTCGTGCCCGGCGCCGCGCTGGAGTTCACCGAACTCGTCGACTTCTGCTCCGGCCGCATGCCCTACTTCTGCGTGCCCCGCTATCTGGATGTGGTCTCGGAGATCCCCAAGAACGCCATCGGTCGGGTGCGCAAGGACCTGCTACGGGCCCGGGGAGTGAGCGCAGGAGCCTGGGACCGCGACGCCCACGGGCACCCGCTGAGCAGATGAAGGAGCAGAGGTGACGCTGACGTACCAACAGCAGTACGTGCTCGACGGACTGGCCGCGCGAGCGGCGATCCTCAACCTGAACGCGCGGTACAACCGCCTGTATTCGGCGGGTGACATGATCGGGTGGCTCGCGACCTTCCGGCACTCGGGCGCGACGTACACCCGGGGCGGGCAGTCGTTCACCGACCTGAGCGCTGCGTTCGACGGCGGTGACGGGCAGCGGTTGATCACCGTCGACCACGACGTCACGGTCGACGGTATCGAGGCGTCGCAGCAGTGTGTCGCACTCCTGTTGCATGGCAACGTGATCCGCTCCACCGGCAGCTACACTGATCGACTCGTCTACGAGCGCGGCGGATGGTACTTCACCTCGCGCGATCTCGTCTGGGACGCGGTGCCCCGCGAGAGCGCGCTACCGGTGTGAACGACCCAGTCCGGTACGACCTCGCTTTCGGCAGCTATGACGACGCCCTGCGCATGGTCGGCACGCGCACACCGCCGAGGTATGCCGGGACCGCGGTGAGCGCCGCGCGCATCCAGCACTTCGCCGCGACGGTGCGCGACCGCAACCCGTCGTACTGGGACGACGAGTTCGCGCGCCTGCACTGGGGTGGGCTGATCGCTCCGCCCGCGCTGTTGATGGGCTGGCTGATACCGCCGCCGTGGCTGCCGGACGGCCGGGTACCGACAGCAGCGATCGCGATCCGCGTGCCGTTGCCCGGCACCACGTTCATCAACGCCTCCAACGAGGTGGAGTTTCCCTGCCCGATCGTCGAGGGCGATCGGTTGTCGGTCGTCGAGGAGGTGGTGTCGGTGTCACCGGTGAAGCGGACACGTCTCGGCGCCGGCCATTTCGTCGAGACCTGCGACCACTTCCACCGGGCGGACGGGACGCTGGTGGCCGTCAACCGCAATACGCTCTTCCGGTTCACGCCGGAGGGCGACCGGTGATGCACGACGTCCGGTGGGACGACGTGACCGTCGCCACCGACCTGCCCGAGGTCGTCGACCCGATCGATTATCAACGCGTGGTGATGAACTCCGGTGCGACCTGGGACTACTTTCCGGCACACTTCGACCCCGATTACGCCCAGCGGCACGGTCATCCGAGGATCTTCGTCAACACCATGCACATCGCCGGTTTCGTCGATCGGGTCGCGACCGACTGGGCGGGGCCGTGCAGCCGGGTCGTCCGGCGCAAGATCACGCTGCTCGGCTCGATCTACGCCGGTGATTCGATGGTCGGACGGGGCCGTGTGGTGGCCAAACGCGCGGGCCGACTGGTCGATCTGGAGATCACCGTGTCCAACCAGCGCGACGAGTTGTGCTGCCCGGCCGAGGTCACCCTCGAGCTGTCAGGGTAGTTGCGGAAGCGGGTCGGCACTCACGGTCGTCTGCAGTTCGACGTACTCGGAGAGTCCCTCGGCACCGAACTCCCGACCGATGCCGGATTGTTTGAAGCCGCCGAAGGGCATGGTGGTGTCCAGCGTGTACATGTTGATTCCGTAGGTGCCCGTACGGATCTGAGCGGCGATCTCCAGACCGTGAGCGACGTCGGCGGTCCACACCGAGCCGGCCAGTCCGTAGTCGGTGTCATTGGCGATTCGGATCGCCTCGCGTTCGTCGGAGTACGTCAACACCGTCAGCACCGGACCGAAGATCTCCTCCCGGGCGATGCGCATGTCGTTGGTCGCGTCGGTGAACAGGGTCGGCTGGACGTACCAGCCGCGTTCGTACGGAGCGTCCTTGCCGCCGAGCACCATTCGGGCTCCCTCCTCGAGGCCGGCCTGAATGTAGCCCTGCACCCGCTGCTGCTGCCGCTGGGCGACGAGCGGACCCACGTCGGTGGCTTCGTCGGTCGGGTCGCCCACCTGCAGCCCCGACATCATCTCGGCCAGCGCGTCGACGAGTTCGTCGTGGCGCCGATCGCTCACCAGAATCCGGGTCTGCGCGACGCAAGCCTGCCCGTTGTTCATCAGGCTCGCCATCTTCAGGTGGCCGACGGTGCGGCCGATGTCGGCGTCGTCGAGCACGATCGCCGCGGACTTGCCACCCAGTTCCAGGCTGACGCGCTTGAGTTGTTCGCCGCAGAGTGCCGCGATGTGCCTGCCGGTCGCCGACGACCCGGTGAAGGAGATCTTGTCGACTCCGGGATGGCGAACCAGGCTCTCGCCGGTCTCGCGTCCGCCGGGGATGATGGAGACCACGCCGTCGGGCAGGTCGATCTCCTCGATCATCTCGGCCAGCCACATCGCGTCGATGGGCGTTTCGGGCGCCGGCTTCACCACCACCGTGCAGCCGGCGATGAGTGCCGGGATCAGCTTCGGCATGATGAGGAACTGCGGCACATTCCAGGGCACGATCGCCCCCACGACGCCGACCGGTGCCCGACGGATGTGCACGTCGCCGAAAAGGCCCTTGCGCCGCTCGACCCAGGGGTAGTCCCGCGCGGCCACCAGGTTCAGGTGCATCTGCGCGACGGCGCCCGCGCCCTGCCCGAGCCTGCTGAAGCTACGCGGCGACCCCATCTCGGCGGTGATGAGATCGGCGATCTCGTCGGTATGGGCGCTGTAGACGGCGGCGAGTTTCTCGATGTGGGCGATCCGGTCGGCCACACTCATCCGTGGCCAGGGCCCGTCGTCGAATGCGGTCCGCGCCGCGCGCACCGCCCGGTCGACGTCCTGGGCTGCGGCTTCGGGCGTCTCGCCGATCTGCTCCTCGGTGTGCGGAGAGATCACCGGCAGCCGCTGTGCGGTGGCCGGCTGTTGCCATTGCCCGCCGATGAAAAGGCGGTCGTAGACAAGAGATTTCATGACCGCGCCTCCGTTCCGTCCCGGCGTCGCCGCCTGCGGGGCTAAAGTTGCTATTACTATAAACATGGAGCGCGGAGGTATGGCCACGGTGGGTGCGGACTGGCGTCGTTATCCGTTCGCGCTCGTGCCCGGCGACCCGCAACTCGACTTTCCCGCCGCCGAAGCAGATCACCCCGACTTCGAGTCCGATACCTGGTTTCTGGCCGGCGAACTCGACGCTGACTCCGGGCGTCGGTTCGCGTTCCTGTCGATCTTCAACGAGAACCGGCCAGGGCAGTCCATCGCCGCGGACTTCTACACCCTGGCGTTGTTCGACCTCGACCGCGGCACCTACGCGTCCTATACCGATTACGACATGCCACCGGCGAACACGGCTCCGGGAGCGCAGCCGAAACTGGGCGTGGCCCGGGGTCATCTCGAGATCACCTACGACAGCCCTTGCGGAACGGCGGAGTGGGTGACGGTTCGCGACGAAACAGGCGAGTTGGTCCCGTACACCTATGACGTCGCCTTCGTCGGCGCCGACCCAGTCACCGGGGATCAGATGAAGCTGGATCTGCGTGTGCGCCCGTCACGCGCGCCGGTGCCGCTGGGCGCCGCGGCCCACAACGGGCGGATCGACTGTTTCGGGCAAGCCGGCACGTATTCGTACTTCCAGACGGGCATGTCGATGTCGGGCACGCTGACCTGGGGGGCGGTGTCTGAGCGGGTGTCAGGCACATCGGGCCATGTCGACCGGCAGTGGTTCCCACGCGTGGCCAACGCGGGCGGTCCGGACGGTGACATCCGCTGGCGGGCACACGAGTGGCGCACCATCAACCTCGACAACGGAGTGGACCTCAGCATCTGGCGGCAGTTCGACCGCGCTGATCGCAATGCGCTGCAACCGTTCTCGGGGGCAACGACAAGCTGGCCCGACGGTGGCCCGGAACCGGAGTTCGCCGACGACGTCGAAGTCACGGTGCTGAGCCACGTCCGGTGGCCGGAGTCGGTACGGACGCTGGTTCCGCCGCCCGCCGCGGCGAGGTACCTGCCTGACCGGCACCGGCTCGTGTCGCGCCGGCTCGGCCTCGACCTGACCGGCGAGCCGCTGGTCGCAGCGCCCGCGCATGCTTTGCCGCTGGAGTACATGGAGGGCCCGTACCGGTATCGGGGAACGTTGGGCGGTGAACCGGTCACCGGTTTCGCCTTCTACGAGCGCTCACTGGCGCTGTACCGCGACTGGGAGCTGGTCGACGTGCTGGCGGCGGAGGTGGGGGAGGACCGGGTCGCTTCGGTGCGCGGTCTCGTCACCGACGGCCGCCGGGACGAGGCCATCGACCTGTTGCAGAAGGAGATGCAGAACTGCGGACCCGTCATCGACCGAATCGTCGACGATCTGGTGTCGGCGCTGCAACGCCAGTGACATCGGGCCTGTCGCGGTAGCCTCGATCGGTGAGTGCGGCCGAATCTCCCGCCGGTAAGGGAAGCGAGGCAGCATCAGCTCGGGGTGTCCAAGCGGCCTACGACGCTGTGGCGGAGGACTACAGTGCTGCCTTCGGCGCTGAGCTCGATGGCAAGCCGCTGGACCGCGCATTACTGATCGCCTTCACTGAAATGGTCGGGGCCGGGAGAATCTGTGACGTCGGCTGTGGTCCCGGGCATGTCACTCGGTTCCTGTCAGCACACCATGCTGACGTCATGGGCCTGGACCTGTCGTCGGCGATGGTCGCGATCGCGCGTCGGAAGGCACCCGATCTGACGTTCGACGTGGACACGATGTTGGATCTCCCGGTGGCAGACGCCGCGTGGGCGGGCGTCGTTTCCCTGTACTCGATCATTCATCTGACTCCGAGCGAGAGGGCTTCTGCCTGTCGTGAGTTCGCTCGTGTCATACGGCCAAACGGTTGGCTGCTCTTGGGGTTTCATGTGGCCAGCGCCGAGTTCCCGGCGGGCTCGGTCAATCACTTGAACAGTTGGTTCGGCAAGAGCGTTGAGCTCGACGGGTATTTCCTTGACCCGGACTACGTGGCCGCCGAGGTCTCCGCTGCGGACTTCACCGTTGAGGCACGGATCGAGCGACAGCTGCCGGCCGCGAGTATCCCAGCCGCCGTTGTTACATACTCGCTCAACGCTGATCCCGGACACGGCCGCTCCAACCGAGCACCACCGCGACTCAGTTGTTCGTTGGTGGTTGGGGTTGGTAGGGGTCGTACCACCACCATTGGGCCCGTTCGCCGAGGGGTCCGGGGTATGGGGGCACGTCGGGTGGGGGTTGTGTGGGTGGGCGTGCCAGGGATCCGGGGTGCAGGGGCTCGCCGTCGTCGTCGAACACGGTGATCGTCGGTGCGGGTCCGAGGATGGTGATCAGGCCGCAGTGGTGCATGCGGTGGTGGTAGGGACAGACCAGCACCAGGTTGTCGAGTTCGGTCGCTCCGCCGTCTTCCCAGTGGATGATGTGGTGGGCGTGCAGTCCGCGGGTGGCCCCGCAGCCGGGCACCGCGCAGGTGCGATGGCGGAACTCCAGCGCGCGGCGCAGCCGGCGGCTGATCTGACGGGTGGTGCGCCCACAGCCCAGGGTCTGCCCGTCTTTTTGGAACCAGGTTTGGTAGGTGGCATCACAGGTCAGGTATCGGCGTTCGGCGTCGGTGAGCAGCGGACCCAGATGCAGCGCCGCGGCGCGTTTGTCGACATCGAGATGCACGACCACGGTGGTGTGCGCACTGTGGGGGCGCCGGGCGGCCTCGGCGTCCCAGCCGGCCTCCACCAACCGCATGAACCCGTCCCCGACGGTGGGAAACGGCAGCACCTGACCGCCGCCCTCGCACTGCTCGCCAGCACCGTGCTCGCCAGCACTGTGCTCATCGTCGTTGTGGTCGCGTTTCCACTCACCGATGAGCGCCTCGTGGTGGGACTGCAGGGCGGCGTCGAACGTGGCCACATCCGGGTGCGACAACCGGATCCGATAACACGCCCCGTGGGCATCGGAGGTCTTGCTGATCGAACGCTCAGGTCCGCGCCGCGGTGCGGGTTCAGGCTCGGGGCGCGGTTCCAAACTGATCGCTTTGCGCAGCTGGCTGACCGTGGCCACACCGGCCAACTCGACGTAGTGGGCATCCGAACCCGCACCGGCTTTCTGGGCGATGACCCCGACCTGATCCAGTGACAACCGGCCCTGCGATAGCGCCTGGGTGCAGCGGGGGAACTCCTCCAAGCGGGCCGCGATCGCGGCCATGGTTTTGGCGTTGGCCTCGGTGCAGCCGGTCTTCCAGGCCACCAACCCCGCCAACGAGCGCACCCCGGTCATACCCCACAACCCGTCGCGGTCGATCTCGGCCACGATCTGCACCAGCCGCCCATCGATGGCGTTGCGCTGCCCACACAACTCGGCCACCTCCTCGAACAACACCGCCAACCGCTCCTTCGGCAACACCGAAGCATCGCAGTCGGCCGTCGAGGACATGACCCCATCATGACAGCGGGGTCTGACAAGTTTCGGGCAACCGGGCTCGATAATCCTGGCGGGCAATGCCGCTCAATCAAGCCGTCGTGTCGCTGCCGAAAATGAGCCTTATCGGTCGACTGCGGTGGCCCAGGTGGTGTGCCGGTGCTGCAGACCCGGTTCGTTGCGGCCGAAAACGAGGTGGTCACGTACACCGGACGCGAGATTGGCCTGCAATGTGGTGACGAGGGCGTAGTCCTCGTCACGAACGGTGGCGTGCGCGTAGTCGAAGACGGCCGCCGCCCCGGCGGCCACAGACTCCTCCGACACATCCAGCGGAGTCGAGTTCTGATGAACGGTGATCGACCGGCCCGGACCGTCGCCGGGATACACCCGGAACAGCTCCCCGTTGGCGATCGTGCACGACAGGACGATGTTCGGGAACAGCGCGTAGATCACCACCATGTGGTGCAGCGGGTCCCAGCGTTCCTCGGGGACATCCTCCAGCTCGAGAATGCCGTTGAGCGGGAACACAAGCCGGTGGTGCGGACCGAACGAGTCGAACACGGTGCAGTTGCTGCGCGCGATCGTCGCGAAGGTGTTCCTGTGCACCGTCGCGAAGTGATAGTTCTCGGCGAACGTGTCGATCGCGAGCTTCCAGTTGATCGGGCAGTCGAGAACTTTCTCGCCCAGCGGCGACCAGTGTCCGATGCCCCAGGCTTCTAGTTCGCCGGCCAGGGGTCCGAGGAACGCCGGAATGTCGAGCGCCGCGTCGGAGTCGAGCGATATCCAGAGGAAGCCGGCGCATTCGGCCGCTGGCAGTTCGGCCAGTTTCGCTGAGCCGGAACGGGTTTGCGGGAATCCCTCCTTACCGGGCACGCCCGTCAGCGTGCCGTGCAGGTCGTAGCTCCACGAGTGGTATGGACAGGCCAACCGGCGAGCGGCACCGCAGCCGTCGGCGACCCGAGACTGGCGGTGCAGGCAGACGTTCTCGAATGCCCGTACCACCCCGTCGCCCGCCCTGGTGATCAGGACTGAACGCCCCATCACCGTCTTGGTGCAGTAGGTGCCCGGGCGGGGCAACTCCGACGAGTAGCCAACCAATTGAGGCGAGCGCATCAGCAGCGCGACGTCCTGCCCGTGGCGCTGCGCGGAGGTGTATGTGGCTGCTGCCACGGCCAATTCGGCCGGCATCAGGTCGGTCGTGTCGTCGCGGGCGAGTTTGAGTGCCCGCCGCGTCAGATCGATCAGGTGGTCCCGGTCCATCAACGGTCCTCGGTCGGAAGTCGGCTATCTGATTGTTTTTATGATGATAACGCAAGTGCGTCCGAAATTAGCTGGTGACCGCCGTGGCGGGCGTATCCTCCGCTACGGGTCGGGCCGATGGTGCGATGGAGGTAACCGATGGCACGAGTGGGGATGGCCGGCCGAGTCGTGCGGGCCGCCGCCGGCGTCATGATGGCCGCGCTGCTGTCGGCAAGCCTCTGCGTGACCGCGGGAGCACCAACGGCGGCGGCGTTCTCGAGCCCGGATCTGCCCGTCGAACAACTCGACGTGCCGTCTTCCGCGATGGGGCGCACGGTGCGCGTGGAATTCCTTTCCGGGGGAGCCGGTTCGCCCGCGCTGTACCTGCTGGACAGCATGGAGGCCGGTGACGACTTCAACGGCTGGAACATCAACACCCAAGCGTTCGACTGGTACAACGGCACGGGGATCTCGGTCGTCATGCCCGTCGGCGGCAAGTCCAGCTTCTACAGCGACTGGTACGCCCCTGCCAAAGGCAGTGGCGGGACCGTCACCTACAACTGGGAAACCTTTCTCACCCAGGAACTTCCGGCGTGGCTAGCGGCCAACAAACAGGTCCGTCAGAGCGACAACGCCGTCGTCGGCTTCTCGATGGGCGGATCGGCGGCGCTGATCCTGGCCGCTTACCATCCGCAGCAGTTCAGCTACGCCGGTTCGTTGTCCGGCTTCTTGAATCTGTCCGCACCGAACGGACCGGGCCAGGTCAGGGTCGCGATGATGTGGAACGGCGGCTTCGACCCCGGCGCCATGTGGGGCCCGCCGAGTGATCCCGCGTGGGTTCGCAACGACCCCACCATGCAGGCGGGGCGGCTTGCCGCCAACGGGACCCGCGTCTGGATCTACTGCGGCGACGGCACACTCACCGATCCCGCACTCGCCAGTCCGGACGCGCCGATCGCCGGACTGGGGTTTCTGGAAGGCTTCGCGATCGACTCCAACCGCGCCTTCGTCGACGCCTACATCGCCGCGGGCGGGGACAACGGCGTCTTCAACTTCCCCGAGGGCATCCACAGCTGGGGCTACGCCGGCCAGCAACTGCAGCAGATGAGGCCCGACATCCAGCGTGTGTTGGGAGTGACACCCGCCGGTGATACCCGGCGGACGGAACCTCAGGCGTCGTCGGCCGGAGAAGCGGCGCCGTCGGACGTGCCCGAGGCGTCCAGCACGCTGACCGCGATGCCGTAGGGCAGGAAGCGCACGCGGCGGGTCGGGTCGGTGTTGTCCTTGTTCGCCCGGAGCGCGTCGAGTTCCGTCGGGTAGACCTGCTCGATGTGGGCACCACCGTCGTCGTCGACGGTGTAGATCGCCCACACGCCGTCGCCGGCCTCGCCGGTGGTCTCCGGCTCCCGGCGGGGGCGCGACGAGCGGGTGAACTCGTCGAATAGATTCACCCAGCCCGCGCGTTCGCCGGGCGTGCTCAGGAACTTGCCGAGACCGTCGAGCGCGTCTCGCAGACCCTCGCCGGCCTCGCGGACGACGCGGTCGAACTCATCGGGGTCGAAGCCGAAAGGTCCGCTGCTGCTCATGGTGGTTCCTCCTTCAACCGTGCACCGCCGCACGGCGCTGACCCCCAGTGTGCCCGCAGGTGCCGAAGTAGTCGACTGAGGCCAGCCGGGGTGGTAGGCACACTTATGGCCATCTCACCGGCGGACGCGCTGGCCGCCGTCGAGCGATCACCCGCAGCGTTCACCGTCCATGACCGGCAGGCGTGGGTCGACGCCTTCACCTCCGACGGCGTCGTCGAGGACCCGGTCGGTTCGCAGCCGCACCGCGGAACGGGCGGACTCACCGCGTTCTACGACACCTTCATCGGTCCCCGCGACATCACCTTCCACCGTGACGTGGACCTGGTGGTGGATTCCACGGTCATCCGCGACCTCGAACTCGAGGTCGCCATGGCCGCAGGGCTGACCATGTACATTCCGGCCTATCTTTGTTATCGACTCGCCGATGACCGCGGTGAGGTGAGAATTGCCGAGCTGCAGGCGTTTTGGGAGCTGCCCGCCATGGTGGGGCAGTTCGCGCGCAGCGGTGCGCGGGCGGTGCCTGCCGGGCTGCAACTCACCCGGGATCTGCTCGTGAATCAGGGCCCCGCCGGCGCGGTGGGCTTCCTTAGCGGCTTTCGCGGCACCGGCGCCCGCGGCAAGCGGCACTTCCGCCAATTCCTGACCGACGCGCGGGTCGGAGACGAGGTGGCGATGCGCCGTTGGCTCGGCAAGGGCGCCCGCATCACCGCAGGCGACCGCACCCCGATGAGCAGCGCAGAACTGCTGACACGGCTGGTCGGCGCGCAACCGCGCAAGGTCATCGCGTCGGGCCACTGCCTGGTCGCCGGCATCGACCGCAGCGACGGTCGCGATGTGCTGATCGCCGACGTCGCGGCCAAGCCGTTCGCGATCGAACGGATCCGCTACTTCTCCCAGGCCTGACTCGCCGACCGTCGCCGAGCACCGTTTGAGCACGTCGGCCGCGGGTAACCCGGACGGCATGACCCCGGGCGACGATGACCAGCGGAGCGAACAAGACGTCGAGGACGACAACAAGGTGGCGGCGTCGCGCGCCGGCAAGGACGGCGACGAGGACGGCAGCTACGTTGGCCAGACCTTCAACGATGACTCCCTCGACACCGGCGAGACCGGCGCCGAGGCGCGCAGCGAGGGCGGCGGCTAGCGGCGCGTGGTCTCGATTCGGTCGCGTTGACCACGGGGGAACAGGGGGACGTGAGACGGTATGGGCACCATGTCCGCCGATGACGAGATCACCTACGAGGAGTTCGGTCGCAGGTTCTTCGAGATCGCGGTGACCGAGGACCGCGTCGGCGATGCGATCGGCGAGATCGCAGGCGATGCGTTCGAGATGGGGCCGATGGCCCAGGGGCCGGGCAAGCTCGCCAAGGTCACCGCCAAGGTCCGGGTCCAGAAGCCCCGCCTGAAACGCCAGGTCGGGCCGATGATCACGTTCGCGATCCGCATCCCGCTGGAGATCGACATGATCGTCGACCTGCGGATCGACAAGCCGAAGTTCATGGTGTTCGGCGAGATCGCGCTGCGCGCCACCGCGCGGGCCGCCGAGCCGCTGGTGTTGATCTTGGATGTGGAGAAACCGCGGTCATCGGACATCTCCATCCACGTCACATCGCAGTCGCTGCGCGGTGAAGTGCTGCGGGTGCTCGGTGGCATCGACGCCGAGATCAAGCGGTTCATCTCTGCGCACGTGGCGGGGGAGATCGACAGCCCGGCGTCGCAAAAGGCGAAGATCATCAATGTCGCGGACATGATCGACGAGACCTGGACCGGAGTCTGACGAGTCCGATCCGAGCGCGTACGATTCGCGGGTGCTTCGCAAACCAGCCTTCGGCCTCGCGCTGACCACCGCCATGATGACCGCCGCTGCGGTCGTGGCCAGTCCTGCGCAGGCCGACCCCGTAGAAGACGCGTTCCTGAACGCGGTCACCGAAGCCGGCGTCGCGATGGGCGATCCCGGCAGCGCGGCGAGCATCGGCCAGCAGGTCTGCCCGATGCTGTCCGAGCCCGGTCAGAACGCGGCCGACGTCGCGGCCGAGGTCGCCGACATGGGCGGCATGTCCCTGGGCCCGGCGACGATGTTCACCGGCATCGCGATCTCGATGTTCTGCCCGGCGGCGGTCTCGGCGATCGGCAGCGGTCAGTCGCCGATTCCGCTTCCGTTCCTGGGAATCTAGGCCGGCAGACTGCCCAGGCGGGGCCGCTTGGGTCCCCGACCGCCTCCCGCGGACCGGCCCCGCGCGTAGCGCCACAACCACGGCACCAGCATGTTCTGCGTCCAGAGCGCCTGCGAATGGGCGAGTTGGCGCAGTGTCGGCTGCACCGGCCCATCGCACTGCGCCCAGTCGTGGTTGCTGCCGGGCAGGCCCAGTGCCTCCGCGGCCGCGGCGGTGAACAGGATGTGACCCCTCGTCGAGCCGTGGATGCGGTCGGGACTCCAGATCTCCGGATCCGACATCGACGGAGCACCGTAGAGGTCGACGAGCCGAAAGCCGTGTCGCTCGGCGGCGGTCCGGATCTCGTCGTTGATCCGAAGCACGCGTGACTCCAGCATGCGGCCGATCGGCAATACCTGGGCCAGGTCCGGGAAAGTCGTGGTCACGATCGTCGCGCCGGAGTCTGCCAACCGGTTGTGCAGGGTGTCGAGGTCTGCCAGCGCGCGATCGAAGTACGGCCCCGGACGCGTCACATCGTTCATCCCGATGCAAACGGTGATCAGGTCCGGCCGCATGGCCAGCGCAAGCGGTAGCTGCTCGACGAGCAGATCGAGAATGCGCCGACCGCGTACGGCGAGGTTGGCGTAGCTCAAGCCCGGCTGGTACGAGTCGATCAGCAGCGCCAGCCGGTCGGCGAAACCGATGAGACCGCGGTCGTCGTCGCCGTCCCACAGTCCCTCGGTCTGGCTGTCCCCGATAGCGACATAGCGCGAGTACGCGGCCACATCGGCACTCTAGTCGCGCAGTACGAAGCGAGGGGCACACCCGTTCGGATGCCCCTCGCTTCGCGGTGCCGTGCTACTTGACGTCGACGTAGACGACGCGCTCCTGGACCGTGGTGTAGTTGTGGCTGCTGCCGATCAACGGGGCGCCGGCGTCGATCATGCTGAAGGTCTGGCCCTGCCGGATACCGACGACCTCGGCCTGATCGAGCGGCGCATTGCCGAGCCGGTTGACGATCACGGTGTAGCCCTGAGCGCGCAGCTGGCCGATGGTCTGCTGGGCGTTGTCGCTTCCGGTGGGCGCCGAGGCGGCCGGGGCGGCCAGCCCGATAACTGCAGCGGCCAGTCCGCTGGCGACAGTGGCGGCGAATCCGATCTTCTTCATCTCACGTGCCTTCTTTCGGATGTGGTTCGAGCCGCGGAGCGAATGACGCGGTTCGGACGCGGCGTTCCGGCTTCTCGAGCATTCGTGCCGGTTCTGACGGCTTAAACCCACAGGTGACAGCATTAATTCCGCTGGCAGTAATTGACCGGCGGCTGGCAGGAATCGATTGTCGGTGGGTGACGAAAGGGACGCTCAGCTAATCAGAACAGGCGGCCGAGCCAGGTCAGGTTCAACGGCCCTCCAACGGCGCTCAGCTGAGTCATTACGTCTTCCAATCGGGTCCGGGGCACGTCGATGCGCCACTCCGGCACCACCGCCGACAGCCGAACCACGCCCGGCGCGAAGCTGACGCCGGTGAGCAGCACACCGTGGGGCAATTCCGGGAGGTGGACCGGGTAGGCCGGAGTGCGCCGCGGCAACCGCCAGCGCGACCGGCGCAGGACCAGTTCCCGCGGGTCGAGCCACAGTGTCGAGCCGTCGAGACGAGCGTCGACCTCGAGGTGACCGGCCGAGGGCCGGCGCGCCAGCCGCAGCCGTGCGACGCCGTCGGTCCCGACCTCGCCGATCAGGCGGGGCGCCGCCCAGCGGAACAGGTCGGCGAGCACCGGTGCGGGCACCTCCAGCGTCAGCTCGACGGGGGCGGCCACGAGGACCGGGGGAACCGTCGGGCGCATGTGAACGTTGTGCAGAACCGCGGTGGCGTGGTCGAACTCATTTGTGGCCCATTGGATGTCGCGGGCGGCGAGCCGGATGTCGTTGAGTTGGCCGACCGACAGTGCGCGCACATCGAGCCTCGAGTCGAACTCGGTGACGGTGAGCGTGAGATCACCGCGGTCCAGGCTGACGGTCAGCCGCCTGCCGACGACCAATCGCCGGACGGTCATGAACAGAGTCCGGTACGCGGCCGCCGCTCCGCTGTTCATCGGGGCCACCGCCGCGGTCGACCACAGCGCCGACAGCATGTCGATGGGCCGGAAGGGATCGAATCGGCGCAGCGAGCGCGGGCGCGTCATGGCTCAAGCATCCCGCCTCTCGACCATTCCGTACAGTGGGGCCGGTGACGTCCGTGGTAATCGTCGGCAGCGGGTTCACCGGATTCGAATGCGCCCGGCACCTGGCCAAGAAGTTCCGCAAGCACGGCGCCCAGATCGACATCTCGATCATCTCCCCGGTCGACTACATGCTCTACACCCCGCTGCTACCCGACGTCGCAGGCGGCCTGGTGGACGCCCGGTTCGTTGCGATTCCGCTGGCCAACACCCTGCACGGGGTACAGGCGATCCGCGGCCGGGTCGACGGCGTCGACTTCAGCGACCGCACTGTGACGTTCACCGATCCCGAGGAGCGCTCGCGGGTCCTGCCGTGGGACAGGCTGGTGCTGACCCCCGGATCGGTCACCCGATTGTTCGACGTGCCCGGGCTGGCCGAGCATGCCCGTGGGCTCAAGTCGACCGCCGAGGCGCTGTATCTGCGCGATCACGTCCTGCAGCAGCTGGAGCTGGCCGATGTCGACGACGACGCGGGCCGGGCGGCGGCCCGGCGGACCATCGTGGTGGTCGGCGCGTCGTACTCGGGCACCGAGCTGGCCGTGCAGCTGCGCGCGCTGGCCGATTCGGCGGCCAAGCAGATGGGCTTCGACCCGGACTCGGTGAACTTCGTGCTGCTGGACATGGCCGAACAGGTGATGCCGGAGGTCGGCGAGAAGCTCGGCGCCGCCGCGCAGCGGGTGCTGCGGTCGCGGGGCATCGACGTGCGGCTCGGCGTCACGCTCAAGGAAGTGCACGCCGAACACGTTGTCCTCAGCGATGATTCCTTGATCCGCACGCACACGGTCGCCTGGGTCACCGGGGTGACCGGTGCACCGCTGATCGAGAAGCTGGGCCTGCCGACGGAGAAAGGCCGGCTGAAGGTCACCACGGAGTTGGAGTTGCCCGGCCAGCCAGGCGTGTTCGCCGCAGGCGACGCGGCCGCCGTGCCGGATGTGACACAACCCGGTGCGATCACCCCACCGACCGCGCAGCACGCCACCCGACAGGGAAAGGTGTTGGCGCGCAATGTCGCTGCGAGTCTCGGTTACGGAAAGGCCAAGCGGTACAAGCACCGCAACATGGGCCTTGTCGTCGATCTCGGCCCGCGCTACGCCGTGGCCAACCCGCTCAACATCCAGTTGTCCGGCCTCGCGGCCAAGTTGGTGACCCGCGCCTACCACGTGTACGCCATCCCGCGGGGAGTCAACCGGTGGGCCGTGACGCTGGCGTATCTGACGGACCTGTTCTGGGACCGCTCCGTTGTCTCGTTCGGACTCTCGTCGCAGGAGGATGCCCGGTTCTCGGCGAGCGAGGGCATTCCGATGACCAAAACCGACTGATTCAACCGCCGCTCTGGGGGGAACTGAAATCCCATGGCTACCTACCGTGTGTTGAACCCCAAGGGCGAAGTCGTCGATACCAAGGACATCGAGAGTGCCGACGATGCGCACGCCTGGTTCGTCGACCAGAAGGCCGAACCTGAACTGGGCTGGCGCATGGAGGTCAAGGATGAGCAGGGCGGCTGGGCGTTCTTCGACAGCAGCGAGGGCGACCGCAAGTACTGACCACTCGTCGACCGCAAGCGACCGCAGTCTTGCGGCGAACACAGCGTGTCGACGTACGACACGGTCGCTCGCGGGGGGATTGAGGCGAAGGGGAGTGGGGCCCAGGGAAGTGGGGCCAGGGGAGTGAGGGTCAGGAGTGCCCAAGTTGAGCGCCGGTCTACTTCTGTACCGGATGGGCGAGGACGGCGTCGAGGTGCTTCTAGGGCACCCCGGCGGGCCGTTCTGGGCCCGCCGGGACGACGGTGCGTGGTCGATCCCGAAAGGGGAGTACGCGGCAGGCGATGATCCGTGGGTGGTCGCGCGCCGCGAGTTCGAGGAGGAGACCGGCAAGCCGCCACCCGAGGGGCCGCGCATTGACCTCGCCGAGGTCAGACAACCCGGGGGCAAGCTCGTCACCGCCTTCGCGGTGCGGGGCGACCTCGACTTGGCGGGCACCCGGTCCAATACCTTCGTGTTGGAGTGGCCGAAGGGGTCGGGCAGCTTCAGGGAGTATCCCGAAATCGACCGCCTGGTCTGGTTTCCCGTGGCGCAGGCTCGGTCGAAGCTGTTGAAGGGTCAGCGGCTCCTGCTCGACCGTCTGCTTGCGGCAGTCGGAGCCGGTGAACAGGACGGGTCTCGATCGCGTTGATGGTCAGCTTGCGGCCGTGGATGCGCCAGCCCGCCCGCGTGCGCAAGTACTCGTCGTCGTAGCGCAGGTGCCACACCAGGTCGGTGGCCCTGCCCTGGTCGACGCCACCGGAGATCGTCCAGTGGTGCGCGATGCAGGTGATCCGGCCCAGTGCGTAGTTCGGCTCGTCGCATGCGGCGTAGACCTCACCGACGATCGCATGCTCGGTGCGGGCCACGCCGGACATCGCTGCCAGACCGGCCATCGCCGCCCGTACCCCCTCGCGGCCGTGGTGGCGGCGCACCGGCTCCAGCGACCGCGGCGGGTCCGGCAGCCGCAGTTCGGCTGTCTCGGTGAACAATTGGACAACGTCCTCGAAGCGGCGGTCATCGACGGCCGATGCGTACAGGTGTACCAGGTCGGCCACCGCCAACCGGTCCGCCGCCCCGAGGGTCATGCCGTGAGCCCCAGCCGTTGCGCGCAGGCGGACAGGGCGTCGCAGGCCTCGGCGATGTCGGCGGTCGCCGGCATGGCCAGGACCAGCCGGTCCGCGCCCAGCGCCTCGAGTTTCGCAGCGCGGTCGGCGTCGACCTTGGTCACCAGGTGGCCCAGCGAGAGCTCCAGCACCTCCGGGTCGCGCCCACACCGCAGCGCCTCCTCGCGCATCAGCGCGACGAGGTCGGTGAGGTCGGCGCCGCCGACACCGAGCGGCTGGAATCCGTCACCGAGCCGTCCCGCCCTCCTGGCCGCGGCCCGACTGTGCCCGCCGATATGGATCGGCACCGGGGCGGCCGGTTTCGGGTAGCTCATCGCGTTGGCGAAGCGGAAGAATTCGCCGTCGTGGTCGGCGCCGCCCGGGCGGTCCTCCCACAGCAGCCGCATCACCGCGATCTGTTCGTCGGCGCGGCGGCCGCGGGTGGCGAAGTCGGCGCCGCAGGCCTCGATCTCCTCCTTGAGCCAGCCCATCCCGACGCACAGGCGCAGCCGCCCGCCCGAGAGGACGTCCAGCGTGGCGATCCGTTTGGCGAGCACGACGGGGTGGTGGTTGGGCAGCACCAGCACGCCGGTCGCCAACCGCAGCCGGTGGGTGTGGCCGGCCAAGAAGGCAAGCAGGTCAAGAGGATCGGGCACCGCGCAGTCGGCGGGTAGTTCCACCCGGCCGGAGCTGTCGTAGGGGTACACGCTGGTGTAGTGCGACATGAGCACGGTGTGCTCGACCGCGACGACCGACTCGAACCCGCACCGCTCGAGGTGCTGGGCGAACTCGGCCATGAACGCCGGGTTTCCCGTGACGCCCGCCGCGACGGGTGCGATGACGGCGTATTTCATGGCAGCGACGGCAGGCCGTTGCTCTCGCGGATGTCGCGCCGGCACTCGCGGCGGGTCTGGCCCGTCTGCTGCATGCAGACACGCACCGGGGACTCCTCGGCTAACGGCAACACCTCGTCGGTGGGCTCGGCGGTGATGGTGGGGCTGGGTATGTCGCCCTCGGTGAGCGACCAGATCGATGCGCCGGTGGTCTGCAACGTCGAGCAGTAGGCGGTGGACCCGTCTTCGGTTGTACCGGTGCTGCCCACCGGTGAGCAGTCGGCGCCGATCACCGCGGCGGCCGGTGCCGTGGTGGTCGGGGCCGTCGTGGTGGTCGGGGCCGTCGTGGTGGCGGTGGGGGGCGGCGCAGGCGCTTGTGGCGGCGGCAAGGCCCGCAACGCCGAGGGGGTCGGCGCGGGCGCGGAAGTCTGCCTCACCGCGGCCTCCTCTTCGTCGGCGCGGCGCAGTTCCGCGAGCGCGAATGCGACCGCAGCGACGAGCAGGACGGCGAGGACCGCGGGGACCAGCACTGCGGCGCGAATCGGCGACCGTTTGGACGGGGTGGCGATCGGCACCTGCCGGGTGCTGTCGTCATCGTCGGCGGCGACGCCGAGCTGGTGGCGCAGCGCCCTGGCGAAGTCCGCGCATCGTTCGAACCGGTCTTTCGGGTCCTTGGCGAGCGCTTTGGCCATCACCGGATCCAGACCCGCGAGGTCCGGGCGCCGGGCGCCGATCGCAGGCGGCGCCGCCGAGAGGTGCTGACTGATCACCACGGCCGGGTTGGAGTGCGCAAACGGCGGCCTACCGGTCAGCAGGTGAAACGCCGTGGCGGCCAGCGCGTACTGGTCGGCGCGGCCGTCGAGCCGCTCACCCATCAGCTGCTCGGGTGCGGCGTAGGAGACCGTGCCGACCGTCATGTTGGTCGCGGTGAGCCCGCTGATGTCGTTCGCCCACTTGGCGATTCCGAAGTCGGCCAACAAGATTCGCTGATCGCCGGATTCGGGATGGGCGAGCAGGATGTTGGCCGGTTTGACGTCGCGGTGCAGCAGGCCGCGCTGGTGGGCGTAGTCGAGCGCATCGGCCACGGCCGCGACGATGGCCGCGACCTCGCGTTGCGGCATGCCGTCGGGGTGGCTGTCGCGCAGCAGCCGAGCGGCGTCGGTGCCCTCGACGTAGTCCATCGAGATCCAGATCTGGCCCTGGTGGTCACCGCGGTCGTGGACGCCGACGATGTGCGGATGCCAGAGGGTGGCGGCGATGTCGGCCTCGCGGTTGAACCGCTCGCGGTACTCCTCGTCGGCAGAGACCGAGGCGGGCAGCACTTTGAGCGCATCGCGGCGTGGCAGCCGAGGGTGCTGTGCCAGGTACACCTCGCCCATGCCGCCGGAACCGAGTTGTCGGACGATGGTGTATCCGGCGAACGTCGCGCCATCGGCCAGCGGCATGGGCGAATAGTACGAGAAGCGGCTACAGGTCGAGCGTCAGTTCGGTTCCCTGTACCCCACGCGAGACACAGATCAGCATGTGCTCGTCTCGTTCCGGCTCGGTCAGCAGCGTGTCGCGGTGGTCGACGGCGCCGGCCAGCACCCGGGTCCGGCAGGTTCCGCAGAAGCCCTGCTGACACGAATACGGCGCGGACACGCCGGCGCGGTTAAGCGCCGCCAACAAGGTCTCCTCGGCGCCCACTCGCACGCTTCGCCCACTCGAGGCGACCGTCACACCGAATTCGGTGCCGTCGACGACCGGCGGCGCAGCGAACCGTTCGAAGTGCAGTTCGACGTCGTCGCGGCCGACCAGCCGGGCGCGGATCGCCGTCAGCATCGGCGCCGGGCCGCAGGCGTAGACCGCGGTGCCCCCGGGACAGTCACCGAGGAGCTCGGCAGCGCTCGGCAGGCCGTCGACCTCGTCGGTGCGCACGGTCACCCGGTCGCCGAACGCCGCGACCTCGTCGACGAACGGCAAGCTGTCGAGGCTGCGGCCGGCGTACACCATCGACCAGTCGACTCCGAGCCGCTGCGCGAGGGCCAGCATGGGCAGAATCGGCGTGATCCCGATGCCACCCGCGACGAACCGCAGTTGCCGGGTCGGCGACCCGAAGCCGGGCACCGTCATCGGGAAGGCGTTGCGCGGGCCGTGCGACGTCACCGTTGCGCCCGGCTGCAGGCCGTGCATCTCGACCGACCCGCCGCCACCTGCGGGCATACGTCGCACGGCGATCCGATAGGAATCAGTGGCCGCCGCATCACCGCACAGCGAGTACTGACGGATCAGCCCGCTGGGCAGGTGGACGTCGATGTGCGCGCCCGGATGCCAGCGGGGCAGCGCACCGCCGTCGGCTGCGGTGAGGGTCAACGCCACCACGTTGTCGTCGTGGGCCACCACCTGCCGGTCGGCCACGCGCAGGACGAGGCTGTGGTCCCGCTCGGGCGGCGGAGCCACCCGGCGGGTCGCGGCGGCCAGCGCATCGAGGCCGGAGATGACCGCGTCCGCCAAGCCCAGCGCCAAAAACGGCCGGTCCCGGCGCAGCGGGTTGCCCGGCAACTGCCGGTAGCGCTGCCGCAGGCCCATCAAAGGTGAGCGGCCCGCGCGGCCGGCGAGGTGGCCAGGTAGGCGACGGCCTGAGCGGTCGAGCCCATTTCCTCCGGCGAGAAACCGGGCCGGAAGTAGGTCAGGGTGTTGGCTCCGAACAGGGTCCGGAACGTGGGCAGCAGACCCAGCTTGGAGTCCTGCATCCGCAGCCGCTGCATCTGCAACCACCCGATGTCGCTGGTGGGGTCCGACTTGAGCAGATACCAGGTGCCGCGCTGGAAGAACGCGAAGATCATGGTCGCCGCCGTCACCATGGCCCGGATGCGGTCAGGGTAACTGTCGTGGAAGTACACCGCCGTGTCGTGGGCGACGCAGCGGTGCTCGACCTCCTCGCTGCCGTGCCAGCGGAAAAGGTCGACCATCGTCGGGTTCGCGTTGTGCTCGTCCCAGCTGGAGTTGAGCGCGAAGTCACCCAGCACGGCCGTATAGTGCTCGATCGCCGCGATGAACCACAACCGCTCGCAGAGGTTGTTGAGCCGTCGCTCGGGATCGGTGGAATCTGTTGGCGCCAAGACCTTTTCGAAAATGTAGTCGACGGCGTCCAGCATGGGCGCCGGGTCGACGCCGTTGCCGACGAGGAACTCCTCGATGACGTGGTCGTGCGCGGCGGCGTGGGTGGCCTCCTGGCCGACGAACCCGCGGATGTCGTCGGCGAGCTTGGGATCGGCGACCAGTGGCAGCGCCTCGTTGTAGGTCTTGACGAACCAGTGCTCGGCCGCGGGCAGCACGACGTTGAACAGGTTGATCATCGTCGAGGCGACGGGGTGTCCGGGGATCCACTCCAGCGGAATGCCGGTCAGGTCGAACTTGACCTGGCGGGCCTGGATCTGCACGGGACCCGGGTCGATCTCGCGATCGAAGCGGCGGGGTCGCAGCATGTCAGCCTCCTGTCGAAGCCTTGTGTACCGCAGTCTAGGAGAACTAGGTGGGAACGCAGGTTTCAGGTTCGCTCGCCCTGTCAATATGACGTTGCATGGCGGGGATCGACGACGTTCTCGGATGGGCCAAGGATCAGGTGGCGGCCCGGGTCCCCAAGGCCGACCTCGACCAGCGCGACGCCGACTACATCCGCGAGCAGTTGCCGGGCCTGTGGTTGTTGGCGTCCCTGTACTTCCGCGCCGATGTCCAGGGACTCGACCGGATCCCCGCCGACGGGCCCGTGTTGCTCGTGGGCAATCACAGCGGCGGCAATCTACCGCCGGACACCTTCGTCTTCACGCTCGCGTTCTGCTCGTACTTCGGCGTCGAGCGGCCTTTCTACCAACTCGCGCACAACCTCGTCGTCTCGATGCCGGGACTGGGATCACTGCGCAAGTTCGGCACGGTGGCGGCCAACCACGACAACGCCACCATGGCGCTGAAGTCGGGCGCGGCGTTGCTGGTGTATCCCGGCGGGGACTACGAGGTGTTCCGACCGTCCTGGCAGCGGCACCGGGTCGACTTCGGCGGACGCAAGGGCTACGTGCGGCTCGCCCGTGAGGCCGGGGTGCCGATCGTGCCCGTCGCCAGCGTCGGAGGCCAGGAGGCCGCGCTGTTCCTCGACCGCGGGCAATGGCTGGCCAAGCTGTTGATGGTCGACAAGATGGCGCGGTTGAAGAGCGTGCCCATCCTGCTGGCGCCGCCGTGGGGCCTGGCCGTCAGCGACATGGTGCCGCGGCTGCCGCTGCCCACGAAGATCGCCATCGAGGTGCAGGATCCGATCGATGCCGACGACATCGCGTCCAGCGAAGACGACGTCATCAACGACAAGGTCCTCAACAGCCTGCAGAGCGGCGTGGACCGGCTGGCGGCGAAGCGACGGCTCCCGGTGATCGGCTGATGTGGGCCCACGCCCGAAGGGCAGGGGACGCTTGCGCCAAGAAGAGAGCGAACCGATGAGCGCCTGCGCGAAGAAGAGAGCGAACCGATGAGGGTCCAACGGCAGTGCGTCATCGACGCGGACCGGGACACGATCTGGAAGGTGGTCAGCGATCCGGGCTGCTATCCGCAGTTCATGGCCAGCCTGAACCGGTTCGAGACGCTCAGCGACGACCCGGCCGGGTTGGGCGCGCGCTACACCGTGCACTGGAAGGTGGGTTCCGTGCCGATCGGCGGCACGGTCGAGGTGGTCGAGTTCGACCCGCCCCGCGAGCTGTCGTGGACCGCGCTGACCGGCGTTTCTCAGCGTGGCCGGTTCCGGCTTCGCGAGACCGACGACGGACGCACGAAGGTCACTTTTCGGTTGGCCTACGAGTCGGCTGGCAACGTGCTCGGACTGATCGCCGACCGAGTGGCCGCGCGTCAGGTCGGCCGCAATATGAGCCGAACGCTGGTCAACCTGCGGGAGATGGTCGAGGGCTGACGCGTCAGCCGGGTGGCGGCGCGCCGGCGCCGGGTGCGCCCTGGATCGGCACGACGGGCGTCGGGGTGACCGTGGTGATGCCGTTGCCACCGACCGTCGGGCCACCGGCCGGACCCATTTGCGCGATCTGGTCGACGGCGTTCTGGCTGCAGTCGAGCATCAGCAGCATGCGGCCGCCGGAGGTGACCTTCTGCTGGTCGACCAGGCACTGCGCCTGCGGCAACTCGCTGCCGAACGAACCGCCGAAGTAGGCCTTGATGCCGTGCTGCTTGAGGATCTGCAGTGCCTTGTTGTACGGCTCGCCGACCACGCTGTAGTTCGGCTGGGACATGGCTACGCCCGAACCCAAGATGCCGGCGCCCACCAACGCCGCTGATCCGACGGCCACGAGTCCACCGCTGAACACAACAAGCTTCTTCACGTGATCTCTCCTCGGTCGGTGCGCTGCGAACATATCGCAGCGGTGACGAATGTGAAACCGGAGACGGGGCCGCCCGCGTTACACCGACGGGTGCACCGCCGAGCGCATCGCCTCGGCAAGGCGGGCCGCTCCTTCGTCGTCGAACACGTCCTCGAGCAGCAGTTTCCTGCCGTCCGGACCGGTCAGCGGGATCCGCCAGTTCGGGTATTCGTCGGTGGTTCCCGGCTGGTTCTGGGCGCGTAGGTCGCCGACCGCGTCGGCCAGCGACAGGGCGAGCAGACGCGATGGCGTGCGGCCGAGATAGCGATGCAATGCCTCGACGACGTCGGCGACAACGGTGTGCTCGTGGTCGAGCAGCCCGACGCGGCGCAGTTCGGCGAGCCAGGCGTGCTGTTGCTCGCGGTCGGCGGCCAGTTCCTCGTCGGCGGGCCGGGTCAGCAGCCCGAGTTCCTCACGCAGCCGCACGTGCACGCCCGCAAGATAACCCGCCGTCGGCGGCAGGTCGTGCGTGGTGACCGCGGACAGGCAGAATTCACGCCAACGCTCGGCGGGCAGTGGTCCGCCCGTGGCATCGGGACCGTCGCGGTCGGCCTCGAACCACAGGATCGACGTCCCGAGCAGCCCACGATCGTGCAGGTAGTCCCGCACCCACGGCTCGACTGTGCCCAGGTCCTCGCCGACGACGACGGCGCCGGCGCGGTGGGCCTCCAGCGCCACGATGCCGATCATCGCCTCGTGGTCGTAGCGCACGTAAGTGCCGTCGGTGGGTGGGGCGCCCTGCGGAATCCACCAGAGCCGGAACAACCCGATGATGTGGTCGATGCGCACCCCGCCTGCGTGCCGGAGCACCGCGTTGACCAATGCGCGGAACGGCTCGTATGCCTGCTTCTCGAGCTGGTCGGGGCGCCATGGCGGCTGTGACCAGTCCTGGCCCAGTTGGTTGAACTCGTCGGGAGGCGCGCCCGCCGTGACGCCGAGCGCCAACACGTCCTGCAGCGCCCAGGAGTCGGCGCCGTTGGGGTCCACCCCGACGGCCAGGTCGTGCATGATGCCCAGATCCATCCCGGACTGGACCGCAGTGGCCTGTGCGGCGGTGAGCTGGTCGTCGAGTTGCCACTGCAGCCACCGATGGAAGTCGACGGCATCGGCGTGTTCGGAGGCGTACTCGGCGACCGCGGCGGCGGCGGGATGGTGAAGTTCTTCGGGCCACCCGTGCCAGTCGCCGCCGTACCGCTCGGCCAGCGCGCACCAGATTGCGAAGTCGTCGAGGCGGGCGCCCTCGCGCTCGCGGTAGGCGGCATAGGCGAGTTCGCGCCCTGCCGAGCGCGGCACCTGGTACAGGGCATGCAGCGCGGCACGTTTGACCTTCCACGCCGAGTCGCGGTCGATCTTGTCGGCGCGGTGCGCGCGGCTCTGCACGTACTCGCGCGCTTTGCGCATCCGGCCGCGACGGCGGACATAGGCGTATTCGGGTATCGCCTCCACCCGCAGGTAGATCGGGTTGACGAAGCGCCGCGAGGTGGGCAGGTAGGGCGACGGTTCCATCGGTCCGGTCGGCGCCGCCGCATGAAGCGGGTTCACCAGGATGAAGCCGGCCCGATGCCGCGCCGCCGACCACACGGCGAGGTCCGTCAGATCCGTCAGATCGCCGATGCCCCAAGAGTTTTCCGATCGCACACTGTAGAGCTGGGTGGCCAGTCCCCAGTGCCGCCCGGGCGGGGGCGCCAGCGTGGCGGGAGAGACGATGATCGGTGTGCCGATGTCCGACGAGCCGACCTGCAGATGCAGGCGGTGGTAGCCGATCGGCAGGTCGGCGGGCAACTCGAACGAGGCTTCGCCGATCAGCCGGCCGTCGAGGTCGAAGGGTGGGCGATTGTTCTCGAGCTGCCGCAGGCCGGTGCGCACCGAACCGTCCTCGAGGCGGATCCACAGGCCGACCGGATCGCCGTGGTCGACGTGCACCCAGAACGGTTTGGCGCTGCCTGAGCGCGCGATGATCGTCGGCGGCAGCGAGCGCGTCCAGTAGTCGCGGTCCAGGTCGGCAAGGGCGGCGGCCCGCTCGTCGCCGGTGCCTGCCGCGACGCCGAGGGCGTCGAGCACCGAGATCAGGGTCGACTCGGCGACGGCGATGTTCTTGCCGGTCCAGTCCTCGTATTCCGTTGCCACCCCGTAGCGGCGCGCCAGTTCGGCCAGTGACGCGTCGGACTCAGTCATGTCGTTGATCTTGCCCGGTCCGTACCTTCTGCGCGCTTCGCCACGACCGGAGTTCATACCCGTTGGGGCCCGTATTAACCCCGGCCAAGCCGGACAAGCGATCTCGGTAGGGTCGGCCGCATGGCGCAGCACCGCCGGGCCCGCGTCGCGGTCGCCGCCCTGTTCGGCAGCAACGGTGCCCTGTTCGCCAACCTGCTCCCGCGCTACCCGGAGATCAAGGCCGACCTGCAGTTGTCCAATGCGGTGTACGGCGGGGCGATCGCGGCGTTCTCCGCGGGGGCGCTGGTCGCGGGACTGACGGCGGCGGCGCTGATCCGGCGGTACCGCTCGGCACGGGTCGCGGTCGTCGGGACCTTCGGCATCGCAGCGTTCGTCGTGGTCGCCGGTCTGGCCGCCGGACCCGTCATGCTGGCCGCGGCTCTGTTCGTCGCAGGCGCGTCCGACGCCGTGACAGACGTCGCGCAGAACGCCCACGGCTTACGCCTGCAGCGCGCCTACGGCCGGTCCATCATCAACTCGTTCCACGCCGTGTGGTCGGCGGGCGCGATCCTCGGCGGGTCGATGGGCGCCGCGGCGATCGCGTTGGACATCTCGCGCACCGTGCACCTGACGACCGCTGCGCTGATCTTCAGCGCCGTCGTCGTGATCGCCTATCCCCACCTGCTGAAGGGCTCCGACCTTGACAGCCGGCCGGCGGGGCGCAGTACCCAGGGCGCCGGCGCGGGCCCTGCGGTGTACGCGGCGCTGCTGGCATTGGTGGTGATCGCGGTGGCCGGTGCCGTTGTCGAGGATGCCGGGAGTTCATGGGCGACGTTGTATCTTCGCGACGTTCTCGGGGCACCGGGCGCGGTCGCGGCCCTCGGCTACGTCGGGATGGCCGGGGCGATGGTCGTCGGACGGCTGATCGGAGATCGCCTAGTCGACCGGTTGGGCGAACGCGCAGTGGTGCGGGCCGGCGGGTTCATCACGGCCGCCGGCATGGGCGCCGCACTGGCGTTCCCCTCGATCCTCGGCACGATCGCCGGGTTCGCCGCCGCCGGTTTAGGGGTTGCGACCCTGATTCCGGCCGCGATGCACCGCGCCGACCAGCTTCCGGGACTGCGCCCCGGCAGCGGCCTGATGGTCGTCACCTGGCTGATGCGCATCGGCTTCTTCGGCGCTCCGCTGATCGTCGGCGTCACCGCCGACGCGACCACCCTTCGGGTCGGGCTGGTGACCGTGCCGGTAGCGGGCGTGGTGGTGTTTGCCCTGGCCGGGGTGCTCAGTGTGCGGCGCTGGCCAGCTCGATCGTGAGCACACCGGCCACGATCAGCGCGATGCCTGCGACCATCACCCAGGTCAGCGGTTCGGCGAACAGCACCCGTGCGATGAGGGCGACGAGGGCGACGCCGCAGGCCGTCCATACCCCGTACGCGATCCCGACGGGCATCCCCAGTCCCAGCGTCAGCCACAACAGGTAGAACGACGCCAGATAACCGAGCACCACGGGGCCGATCCACGCCTTCTTGCGGAAACCGGCGGAGGCTCGCAGCGACAGCGTCGCGACGACCTCGAGGAGGATCGCCGCGGCCAGCGTCCACCACATCACGCCTGGGCCGGCCGATGCGAGCCGAGTTCGATGAGCAGCACGCCGACGATGATCAGGGCGATGCCGGCGACGATCGGCCAGGTGAACGGGTCGCCGAAGATCACCGCGGCCAGCGTGGCCGTGCCCGCGGTGCCAAGCGCACCCCAGATGCCGTAGGCGACCCCGATCGGAATCCCGGCCCGCAAGACCATCGTCAACAACGCGAACGCGCCGAGGTACCCGGTGACCACCACCAGCAGCCATCCCGAATGATCCTGTGCGGCACGCAAAGACAGGGTTGCGGCCACCTCGGTGGCGATGGCACCGAGAAGCAGTGCCCACTTGGTCACCCGACCAACCTAGCTCAGCGCGCGTTCCACCATCGGAGTCAGGACGTCGTGTGCGAACCTGCGCAGTTCGGCATCGTCGCCGAAGTCGGGGTCGGCGGGCGGCATGGAGATGTAGGTGAAGAACAGCCGGGCGAACACATCGGCGACCCAGCGCACCGACTGCGCGGGCGTGCCCGCCGACTCGCCGTGAATGTAGTTGGCGATGAACGCCGAACCCATCTTCACCAGTTCCGTGGAGTCGCCGATCGGCGCTGGTTCCACCTGCCCGGCGCGGCGCAGCATCGGGTGCTCGCGGGCGAAGGTGACCGCCGCGATGAACGCCTCGGCGACGCCCTCGTGCGGGTCCACCACGGTGTCGATCGCGTCGGCGACCGCGGCGAGGAACCGCTGGGTCTCCCGCCGGACCAGCGCCTCGACGAGGTCGTCGCGACGGGGGTAGCGCCGGTAGGCCGTCATCCGGGACACGCCCGCGCGGCGCACCACGTCCTCCACCGTGATCCGTTGCAGGCCAACGGCGGCGGCTTCCTGCACGGCAGCATCGAGGATGCGTTGGCCGGTACGGTCGGCCGTCTCGTCGATGCTGCCGCGCCCCGACGCACCGCCGACCGCGCCGATGAGTGCGGCGTCGATCACGTCGTCACGAGCTCCGTCGCAGCACCTGCCGCCCGCGCCCGTGCCAGTTCGGCGTAGCGCGGTGTGCCGAACGCCCAGCGCAGCTGCCGGGCATCGAGCTGCAGCGCCGGTTCGATGAGTCGGCGGGTCAGCGCGGCCGGGCGGTCGTAGCCCACGAGCTCGCGCGCCCACCGCGGTGCCCGGCTCATACCCGCGTAAATCGCGAAGCGGTGCAGCCGACGGTCCACCGGCGCGGGCAGGTTCCCGAAGAACGGAGAGGTCATCAGGAAGTCGAGGAACTCACGTGTCTGCGCGTTCACGCTCAGCCGCGGGCGCATCGTGGCGACGAAGTCGTCGAGTTCGGCTGTGCTGGTGGGTACCCAGTCGGCCCCGCCCATTCTGCCGATCACCGCCTGCTCGGCGAGGTAGCGATCCTTCTCCTGCCGCGACAGGGACCGTTTCGTGTGTTCGAATGCCCGCAAGATCATCCACGGGATGCAGGTGTGCACCCACGCGATCAAGTCGGGATCCAGCGCGCGGTAGGCCACCCCGTCCGGCCGGGTCCCGGTTACGTGGGAGTGCACCCGCCGGACGCGGTCGATGACCCGCGTTGCGGCTTCGGTGTGGCCGAAGGTGGTGGCCAGGACGTAGCCGAGGGTGGCCCTGGCGCGCTGGAAGGGGTCCTCGCGGTAGTTCGACAGGTCCTGCACCCCTGCGATCACGGACGGGTGCAGAATCTCGAGCACGATCGCAGGCAGCCCGGCCTGCGACACCGCCGCCAGGTCGGCGTTGACCTCCCAGGACACGCTCCCCGGCCCAAGCAGCCCCGGATCGCCTGGCGGGCCGCCGTAGACCGCTGGGTCGTCATGCCGGCCGGCGCTGCGCTCGAAATCGGCGACGATGCGCCGGCGAAGCCGGTCACTCGGTGATACGAATGTGACACTCACCTCACCAGATATACCATCCTTACGTGCCCGCGCGTAACCTGATTGGGCAGTTCCTTCACCGAGTCAGGGAGTTCCGATGACCGCCGACGCACGCCGCGGCACCGACCGCCTCGTCGTCGACACCGCGTACGGCCCGGTCCGCGGCGTGGACGACGGGATCGTCAAAGTGTGGAAGGGCGTCCGCTACGCCGCCGCACCCGCCGGAGACCTCCGGTGGCGGGCGCCGCAGCCCGCGCCGCGATGGCACGAGCCCCGCGACGCGACCAGGGTGGGTCCGGCGTGCCCGCAGCCGACCGATCCGCGAATCCCGCTCGACCTCGGCGCTCCGCAGGGGGAAGACTGCCTGAGCCTGAACGTGTGGGCGTCGTCGGACACCGAGCCCGGCGCGGGCAAACCCGTCCTGGTGTGGGTGCACGGTGGCGCCTACCTGCTCGGCTCCTCGGCCCAGCCGCTGTACCACGGCCGCGCGCTGGCATCCGGTGGGGATGCTCTGATCGTCACCGTCAACTACCGGCTGGGCGCACTGGGCTTCCTCGACCTGTCCTCGCACGGCGACCAGTTCGCCACCAACCCCGGCCTGCGCGACGTCCTCTTCGCCCTGCAGTGGGTGCGCGACAACATCGCCGGCTTCGGGGGAGACCCCGACCGGGTGACACTGTTCGGCGAGTCGGCGGGCGCGGGCGTCATCACCACGCTGCTGTGCAGCCCGGCCGCGGACGGACTGTTCGGCGCCGCGATCGCGCAGAGCTCACCCGCGACGTCGATGTACGACCGCGACCGCGCGCAGCGGGTCACCAGCCTGTTCCTCGAGGAGTTGGGCATGCGGCGCGAGGAAGCGGGCCGGCTGCCGTCGGTGCCCATGCATGCGCTGCTGGCCGCATCCAAGAAGGTGTTCGACGACATCCCCGTGCGCACACCCGGCACGCTGGCGTTCGCCCCCATCATCGACGGGGACATCGTGCCCGGCAATCCGGTGAAGCTGGCCCGCGACGGCCGGACGCATCCCGTTCCGCTGATCATCGGCACCAACGAACACGAGGCGGCGCTGTTCCGCTGGATGAAGTCGCCGCTGATGCCCATCACGCCGGGCGCGATCAGGGCGATGTTCGCCGAGATCGCGGCCGAACAGCCCGAGCTGCAGCTGCCCGGTGAGGAGCAGATCCGGGCCGCCTACCGTGGCCGTGGCAAGCGGATCGGCATGGGGGTCGCGCGAGACATCGGGTTCCGGATGCCCTCGGTGTGGTTCGCCGAGGGTCACCAGGAGGTGGCGCCGACCTACCTCTACCGGTTCGACTTCGCCACCCCGATGCTGCGCCTGCTTCGCCTCGGCGCCGCCCACGCGACCGAACTGCCCTACGTCTGGGGCAATCTGGTCGCCGGCCCGAAGGACCCCACCTTCCGGCTGGGCGGTCTGAAGGCGGGCCGCACGCTCTCGGAGCGGATGCGCAGGCGCTGGCTGAACTTCGCCGTCGACGGTGTTCCCGACGCCGGCGCGGGTGACCCCCGATGGCGGCCGTACCGCGCCGGCGACCGCGCCACGCTGGTCATCGACGCGCAGGACCGCATCGTCGACGACCTCGACCGCGACCTGCGCCTGGCGTGGGGCGATCAGGTACTCAGCTTCCGTTGAGTCGTATGCTCTGCACCGGAAGTGGCTGGAGGTGTTGAGGTGGACCTGAACGGTGTCTTCTCCCACGTGCTGCCACCCCTGATGCACGATCCCGTCGTCTTCGCGGTGCCCTTCTTCCTGCTGCTGCTCGTCATCGAATGGGCCGCCGCCCGCAAGCTCGCGCACGACGAAGCAGCCGAGCGCGCACCTGCCGGGGGCTACCTGCGCGCCGATGCCTGGGCCAGCATCTGGATGGGCGTGGTGTCCATCGGCACCAGCGGCCTGCTCAACTTCGTCGCACTGCTGGGCTATGCCGCGCTGTATGTCTACGTCGCGCCGTGGCAACTACCCGCCGGTGCCTGGTACACCTGGGTCATCGCGATCGTCGGCGTCGATTTGCTCTACTATCTGTACCACCGAATGGCCCACCGGGTCCGGCTCGTCTGGGCCACCCACCAGGCGCACCACTCGAGCCAGTACTTCAACTTCGCCACCGCGCTGCGGCAGAAGTGGAACATCAGCGGCGATGTGTTCCTGCGCGCGCTGCTGCCGCTGTTCGGCGTGCCGCCGTGGATCGTGTTCGCCAGCTTCTCGATCAACCTCGTCTACCAGTTCTGGATTCATACCGAGCGGATCGGAAAACTCTGGGGGCCAATCGAATTCGTTTTCAACACGCCGTCGCACCACCGGGTGCATCACGGTATGGACCAGCAGTACCTCGACAAGAACTACGGCGGCATCCTCATCGTGTGGGACCGGCTGTTCGGCAGCTTCGCCGCCGAGACGGTCCGGCCGCACTACGGGCTGACCAAGCAGGTGGACACCTACAACATCCGGACGCTGCAGACGCACGAGTACGTCGCGATGGCGCGCGACGTGCGCCGGGCGCCGCGATGGCGGGACAAGCTGGGCTATCTCTTCGGCCCGCCGGGCTGGCAGCCGGCGCCGCAGCGAACCGCGGCCGGGCAATCGGCCCAAGTGCCCGTCTGACACCGCAGCCGACGCCGCAAGATGTAGGCATGGACGTCAAAGAGGTACTGCTGCCCGGCGTCGGGTTGCGCTACGAGTTCGAGAACCGCGACGGCGACCGCATCGGCGTGGTCGCCAGACGCACCGGCGACTTCGAGTTCGTGGTGTATCCGCGAGACGATCCCGACCAGGCGCAGGACGTCTTCCGGCTGTCACAGGAGGAGGCCGAGGCGCTGGCGCAGATCCTGGGCGCACCGCGCATCGCCGAGCGGTTCGCCGACCTCACCCGCGAGGTGCCGGGCCTGAACGCCGGTCAGGTGGCCCTGCCGCCGGACAGCCCGTTCGTCGACCGCCCGCTCGGCGACACCCGTGCCCGGACCCGCACCGGTGCCTCGATCGTGGCGATCGTGCGCGACGAGACGGTGCTGGCCTCGCCCGGCCCGACCGATCTGCTCCGGGCCGGTGATGTGCTGGTGGTGATCGGGACCGAGCAGGGCCTGGCGGGTGTCGAAGACCTCGTGACCCGGGGTTGAGGCGGTGCCGATCTCGACGGCGCTGCTTCTCGAGCTCGGCGTCATCCTCACTGTGCTCACCGTGCTGGGCACCGTGGCGCGCCGGTTCGCACTCTCGCCGATTCCGTTGTATTTGCTGGTCGGCCTCGCGCTGGGAAACGGGGGATTCGCACCGATCCCCGCGGCGGGGGAGTTCATGCGCACCGGCGCCTCGATCGGCGTCGTGCTCCTGCTGCTGACCTTGGGGTTGGAGTTCTCGATCACCGAGTTCGCCAGCAGCCTGCGCCGACACATGCCGTCCGCCTGGGTGGACTTCGTGCTCAACGCGTCGCCCGGCGCGCTGGCCGGAGTGCTGCTGGGTCTCAACGGAGTCGGAATCCTCGCGCTGGCCGGTGTCACCTGGATCTCGTCGTCCGGAGTCATCGCCCGGCTGCTCGCCGACCTGCGCCGCCTCGGCAACCGCGAGACGCCGGCCGTGCTGTCGATCCTCGTGCTGGAGGACTTCGCGATGGCCGCTTATCTGCCGCTGCTGGCGGTCCTCGCCGCCGGCGGCACGCTCGTACAGGCCCTGCTGGGGATGGCGATCGCCGTGGCGGCCCTGGTCGTCGCCTTCCTGGCGTCGTACCGGTGGGGCCACCACGTCGGCCGGCTCGTGGCCCATCCGGACAACGAGCAGCTGTTGCTCCGCATCCTGGGGCTGACGTTGATCGTGGCGGCCCTTGCCGAGTTCGTGCACGCCTCGGCCGCGGTCGGCGCCTTCCTAGTCGGCCTGACGCTGACCGGCGACGCCGCCGATCGCGCCCGCGCGGTGCTCAGCCCGCTGCGCGACCTGTTCGCCGCGGTCTTCTTCCTGGCCATCGGCTATGCGGTCGACCCGGCCGACCTGGTACCGATGTTGCCCGCCGCCTTGGCGCTGGCGGTGGTCAGCGGCGCGACCAAGGTGGCGACCGGCGTGTTCGCCGCCCGCCGGGACGGGGTAGGGCGTCCGGGCCAACTGCGCGCCGGAACCGCGCTGATTGCGCGCGGGGAGTTCTCGCTCGTCATCATCGGACTGGTCGGTCTGTCGATCCCGCAGGTCAGCGCCGTCGCCATGCCGTACGTCTTCGTCATGGCGATCGTCGGGCCGGTGCTGACCCGCTTCACCGGCGGCCGACGCCGACCCCGGCGCAGATCGTCGACGTCCGCGCCGCCGGCCACGTAGGGTCCGCCACGTGAAGACATTGTTCGATGCCGGCGACGACCCCGACCTCGTCGAACGCTCTGGGATTGGGCTTCGACTCCTAGCCGTACCCGTTTCGTAACGCTCCCGAGACCTTGACCGATGGGCTAGTGACGGCACCATCGTCGAGTGGTTCTCCGAGTCGGGCGGATTGTAATTCTGTCGCTCCGGTATTGGGCTCCGCGACACGCCGGTACCGTGTCAACCCTGACCCGTAGAACGGAGGCGACAGTGCGCCGTCGATGGTTACGCCCACTGGCAGCAGCGATCGCCCCGATCGGCGCCCTCACGCTCCTCGCCGCGCCTGCGCAGCCCGCCCCGGGCGTGCCGGTGTTTCCCGGCATGGAGATCCGCCAGGACACCAACGTCTGCACCCTGGGCTATGTCGATCCGGGGGCGCGGGTCGCTTTCACGGCCGGTCACTGCCGCGGCAGCGGTCCCGTGCACGACAAGGCCGGCAACCTCGTCGGGATGCAGACCGTCTTCCGCGACAACACACCCAACGGTGCGACGATCGACACCAACCACCAGATCGCCGACTGGATGGCGATCACCCTGGCCCCCGACGTCATGATCAACAACGTCCTGCCGGGCGGCAGGGTGCTGGTGTCCGACCCGACCGTGGCGCCGACGCCGGGTCAGCCGGTCTGTCACTTCGGAGTCGTCACCGGCGAGAGCTGCGGCACCGTGGAAGCCGTCAACAACGGCTGGTTCACCATGGCCAACGGCGTGGTCAGCCAGAAGGGTGACTCCGGAGGCCCGGTGTACGTGTTCACACCCGACGGGCGGGCCGCGATCATCGGCATGTTCAACAGCACCTGGGGCCGGTTCCCCGCGGCGGTGTCCTGGCAGGCGGCCAGCCAGCAGGCCCGAGAGGACGTCATCTCCGCGGCGTCCTCCGTGGCCCCTCCGATCAGCGTCCCCTAGCGCCCGTCGAGTTCGAGACGTCGCGCCGGAGACTCAACCCCGGTGGCTCACTTATTGAAGCCTTGACTTATATAAGTTACGCCTTTATCTTTAGTCCGTGCACGCGTTCGACGTCCTGGGCGACCCGGTGCGCCGCCGCATCCTCGAACTGCTCGTCGAGGGCGAGTTGTCGGCGGGCGCGATCGGCGAAGCCATCCAGACCGAGTTCGCAGTCACGCAGCCGGCGGTATCACAACATCTGAAAGTGTTGCGCGACAACGGCTTCACCACCGTACGACCGGAGGGCCAGCGGCGACTCTACGCCGTCAACGGGGCTGCGCTACGCGACGTCGACCAGTGGCTCGACCGGTTCCGTCGCTTCTGGACCCCGCATCTGAACGCGCTGGGCACCGAGATCGCCCGCGGAAAACGGGAACGACGAAGGAAGGCACCATGAAAGACATCGATGTCGACCATCAGATCAACGCGGTGCGGCGCACCGTCGGAACGCGGGCGATCGAGTCGGGGGAGGCGCACGTCGTCACCATCAGCCAGGCCTACGACACCGACCAGGACGATCTGTGGGAAGCGGTCACCACGGCCGACCGCATCGCGCGGTGGTTCCTGCCCGTGTCCGGCGACCTCGAGGTCGGCGGTTCCTACCAACTGCAGGGTCACGCCAACGGGACGGTGCTGACCTGCGATCCGCCGAAGAATTTCACCGCGACCTGGGAATCGGGCGGCAGCGTCAGCTGGATCGACGTCAGCGTCATCGCCGAAGACGCTGAGCGGGCGCGGCTGGTCATCGAGCACATCGCGCAGGTGGACGACGAGACCTGGCGCCGGTTCGGCCCCGGCGCCACCGGCATCGGGTGGGACTCCATGCTGCTCGGCCTGGCGCTGAACCTGGCCTCCGGACAGGGCGTCGACCCCGCGGAGGGGCAGGAATGGACCACCACCGAAGAGGGCCGCCGTTTCCTGAAACTCTCGGGCGAGGCGTGGTACACCGCCCACGTCGCTTCGGGTGAGGACTCGGAATCGGCGCGCGGGTCGGCCGATCGGTGCCTGGCGGCGTACTACGGCGAGGAATAACTAGAACACGTTCTAGCCAAGGCGGCGGGCCGACGATATCCTCGACGCGATGCATGCCCAGACACCTGTCCAAATTGCGTGGGTGACGCGGGACCTCGATGCGACCGAGAAGGTGCTCAGCGCGCTGTTGGGCGCGAAGAGATGGGTGCGTATGCCCGACGTGCACTTCGCGCCGGACGCCTGCACGTTTCGCGGCGAACCGGCGGACTTCGTCGCGACCATCTCGTTGAGCTATGCCGGGGAGACGCAACTCGAGCTCATCGCGCCGATGTCGGGAGCCAGCCTCTACAGCGAGTTCCTCGAAGCCTGCGGGCCCGGCCTGCACCACATCTGCGTGGAGAAGTCGGACGTAGAGGCGTTCGACGCGGCGTTGGTCGACGTCGAAAACGCAGGGATGTCGGTCGTCGCACAGGGGCAGATGCCCGGCGGTATGCGGTTCGCCTATGTCGCGGCGCCGGCGGCCGGGGTGCCCTATGTCGAGATCGCTTACATCCCCGATGAGATCAAGGCATTCTTCGAGTACGTGAAACAGGAGCAGACGTGAAGACCGACATTCCCGACACCGTGGCAGCGGCCGAAGTGACGTCCTGGTCCGACGAAACCGACGTGGTGGTGCTCGGATTCGGCATCGCCGGCGGATGCGCGGCGGTCAGCGCCGCTGCGGCCGGCGCCCGGGTGCTGGTGCTAGAGAAGGCCGCCGACGCGGGCGGCACCACATCGATGGCCGGCGGTCACTTCTATCTCGGCGGCGGCACCGCCGTGCAGACGGCCACCGGCCACGACGACAGCCCCGACGAGATGTACAAGTACCTGGTCGCGATGTCGCGCGAGCCCGAGCACGACAAGATCCGGGCGTACTGCGAGGGCAGCGTCGAGCACTTCGATTGGCTGGAGGCGCTCGGCTTCCAGTTCGAGCGCAGCTTCTATCCCGGCAAGGTGGTGGTTCCGCCCGGCACCGAGGGCCTGTCCTACACCGGCAACGAGAAGGTGTGGCCGTTCTGCGAGCAGGCCAAGCCGGCCCCGCGCGGCCACTCCGTCCCGGTGCCCGGAGAACTGGGCGGCGCCGCGATGGTGATCGACCTCTTGGTCAAGCGCGCCGCCGACCTCGGGGTGCAGATCCGATACGAGACCGGCGCCACGAACCTGGTCGTCGACGACGGCCGCGTCGTGGGCGTGCAGTGGAAGCACTTCGGCGAGACCGGGGCGATCAGAGCCAAGTCGGTCATCATCGCCGCGGGCGGATTCGCCATGAATGCCGACATGGTCGCCGAGTACACACCGGCATTGGGCCACAAGCGGAAGACCAAGCACCACGGCGAGGTCGAGCCCTACATCCTCGGCAACCCCAACGACGACGGCCTTGGCATCCGGCTGGGCATGTCGGCGGGCGGGGTCGCCACGAACATGGATCAGTTGTTCATCACGGCCGCGGCCTATCCACCGGAGATCCTGCTCACCGGAATCATCGTCAACAAGGACGGCAAACGCTTCGTCGCCGAAGACTCCTACCATTCGCGCACCTCGGCCTTCGTCCTCGAACAACCCGATCAGACGGCGTATCTGATCGTCGACGAGGCGCACATGGAGATGCCCGAGATGCCGTTGATCAAATTCCTGGACGGCTTCGAGACCATCGAGGAAGCCGAAGCGGCACTTGGCATTCCGCAGGGCAACCTGGTGGCCACGCTGAAGCGGTACAACGACTACGCGGCGCGAGGAGACGATCCGGACTTCCACAAGCAGCCCGAATATGTTGCCGCGCAGGACAAGGGACCGTACGCGGTGTTCGACCTGTCACTGGGCCGGGCGATGTACAGCGGGTTCACCATGGGCGGACTGGCGGTCTCGATCGACGGCGAGGTGCTGCGCGAGGACGGCGCAGCCGTGCCCGGGCTCTACGCCGCCGGCGCCTGCGCGTCGAACATCGCTCAGGACGGCAAGGGGTACGCCAGTGGAACCCAGCTCGGCGAAGGGTCGTTCTTCGGCAGGCGCGCAGGCGCGCACGCCGCCGCACATCGCTAGACCAGGGCCGGCTCGCTGCCCTCGATGCGGCTGAACCGCCAGTCTCCGTCGCCGAGCAGCTCCAGCTCGTGCGTGTGGTGCTGCTCGACGGTCTTTCGATGGCTGACGCTGACCAGGATGGTGTCGGGCAGCCGGGTGCGCACCAGCTGATACAGCAGGAACTCGACGCCCTCGTCGAGCGCGGAGGTGGACTCGTCGAGGAACACCGCCTTGGGTTCGGTGAGCAGGATCCGGGCGAACGCGATGCGCTGTTGCTCACCGGGTGAGAGCACCTTGGCCCAGTCCTGCACCTCGTCGAGCCGCCCGACCAAATGCGGCAGTGCCACCGCCTCCAGGGTGCGCTCCAGCGTCTGGTCGGCGACGGCGCCCTCCTGGTTGGGGTAGCTGACCACGGCGCGCAGATCACCGAGCGGCACATACGGAAGCTGCGACAGGAACATCGTCTCGTTGTCGCCGCACGGCCGCGTCAACGTGCCGGACGTGTAGGGCCACAGCTCGGCGAGGCTGCGCAACAATGTGGTCTTGCCGACGCCGGACGCACCGGTGACCACCATGGTGTCGCCGACCTCCAGCCGCAGGTCGAGGGGATTGATGAGCTGCCGCCCGTCCGGCGTGCGGACCTCGATGTCGGACAGCGCCACGGTGCCGTCGGCGCACGGCGTGGTGGTGATCTCCGGAAGCGCGCGGCCCTCGTCGTTGGCGACGACCAGCCCGTGCAGCCGGATTATCGCCGCCCGGTAGCCGGCGAACTGGTCATAGACGTTGCGGAAGAAGGACAGTCCCTGCTCGATGTTGCCGAACGCCGACGCCGTCTGGCTCATCGCACCCAGCGTGATTTCGCCGCTGAAGAACCGGGGGAACTGCAACAGATACGGCGGCACCACGATGATCTGGTCCATCGACAGGTTCCAGCCGTAGAAGCCCATCATCCGGTTGATGTAGCGCTTGTAGTTGGACACCACCGGGACGAACAGCTTGCGCAACCCGCTGCGCTCGGCCGCCTCACCGCGGTAGAACGCAACCGCCTCGGCGGCGTCGCGAAGCCGCACCAGCGCGTACCGGAACGCCGCGTTGAACTTCTCGTTGTTGAAGGCCAGCCCGATGATCGGTCTGCCGACCCAGAACGCGACGACCGTCGCGAAGAGCACATACCCGATCAGGATCCAGAACATGGCCTTGGGCACTTCGGTTCCGAGCACCGGCAGGGTGAGCGTGCCCGACAGGTTCCACAGGATCGCCGTGAACGAGATCATCGAGACGATCGCGTTGACCGCCCCGAACAGCAGCGTCGCGGTGGAGGTGTTGTTCGGGGTGTTGGGCAGGCCGCCGACCCCGGCGGTGAAGATGTCGATGTCCTGCTGAATGCGCTGATCGGGGTTGTCGATGGTCTGGTCGATGAACCGGCCCCGGTAATAGGCCTTGCCGTCGAGCCAGTCTCCGGTGAGGCGGTCGGTCAGCCAGATCCGCCACGCCAGCATGAACCGCTGGGTGATGAACAGATCCAGCATGATCCGCGAGACGTGCAGCACCGCCAGCACCGCGAAGACCAGCATCGAGAGCCAGAAGCCGTCCCTGCCGGAGGCCTTGACGAGGTCGTCGTCGTTGCCGATGCCGGCCGCGACCACCTGGAAACTCGTCATCATGTCGTTGCCCTGGTAGCTGAACAGGACCGAGAGGCGAACGCCGACGATCACCGACAGCAGGATCACCGCCAGCCACAGCCACACCTTGACGCTCTCCGGGCCCTTGAAGTAGTCGCCGGTGATGCGCCAGAACTGCCTGCCCCATTCGGTGCGCCTCATGATCAGCACCAGCACCGCCACCGTGCAGATCGCCGCGATCGCCCAGGCCTGGGCGATCCACCTCAACGAGTCCAGGAGCTCGCTGCTCCAGTCCAGCGTCGGGACGAACATTCCCTCATCCATGCGGGCAAGGTACCGCGACAACCTGCGGTCGGCGCCGCGACCGTCTCAACCGCCGACGGCGAGTCCGTGCAGCCACGATCGGCCCTCGCCGACTTCGATCTCCTGGTCACCGACCACGGCTGATTATGCTCCCCCCATGAGCCTCGATGCTGCGGATACAGACCGGGTCAATGCGGGACATCTGATCGCCCGGCGGCTGCGGGCCAGCGGCATCGACACGGTCTTCACACTCTCGGGTGGCCACCTGTTCTCGATCTACGACGGGTGCCGCGCCGAGAACATCCGGCTCATCGACACCCGGCACGAGCAGACCGCCGCCTTCGCCGCCGAGGGATGGTCCAAGGTGACCCGCCTGCCCGGGGTGGCCGCGCTGACCGCGGGCCCCGGCGTCACCAACGGTATGAGCGCGATGGCCGCCGCCCAGCAGAACCAGTCGCCGCTCGTGGTGCTCGGCGGCCGCGCGCCTGCACTGCGGTGGGGTCAGGGCTCGTTGCAGGAGATCGACCATGTCCCGTTCGTGGCGCCGCTGTGCCGGTTCGCGGCCACCGCGGATTCCCCGGACGCGGCGGGCAAGCTGGTCGACGACGCGTTGCGGGCGTCGGTCGGAGCGGCGGACGGAATCTCCGGGGTGGCGTTCGTCGACTTCCCGATGGACCACGTCTTCAGCGAGGCCGCCGACGCCGGTGCCCCCGGAGCGTTGACCGAGCCGCCGGCGGTGCGGCAGGCCGACGGCGATGCACTCGAAACCGCGCTGCGACTGCTCTCACAGGCCGAGCGGCCCGTCGTGATGGGGGGCACCAACGTGTGGTGGGGCCATGCCGAGGCCGCCCTGCTGGAACTCGCAGAGGCCCTACGCATTCCGGTGCTGATGAACGGCATGGCGCGCGGCACGGTTCCCGCCGACCATCAGCTCGCGTTCTCCCGGGCCCGATCGAAGGCGTTGAAGGAGGCCGACGTCGCCGTCGTGATCGGGGTGCCGATGGACTTTCGCCTCGGCTTCGGTGGAGTGTTCGGGCCCGACACGACGCTGATCGCCGTCGACCGCGTCCCGCAGCAGCGCCCCCATCCGCGCACGGTGGCCGCCGCCCTGTACGGGGACCTGACAACGACGTTGGCGGCGCTGTCGACCGCGTCGGGGCCTGATCACGAGGCGTGGATCGCGGCGTTGCGCGCGGTGGAGACCTCAGCGCGGGCGGCCGAGGCCGACGAGCTGGGCGACGACCGCATGCCGCTGCATCCCATGCGGGTGTATGCGGAACTGAGCGCGATGCTGGACCGCGACGCCATCGTGGTGATCGACGCCGGCGACTTCGGCTCGTATGCAGGCCGAGTGATCGACAGTTACGTGCCGGGGGCGTGGCTGGACAGCGGGCCGTTCGGCTGCCTCGGGTCGGGGCCGGGTTACGCCCTGGCGGCCAAGCTGGCCCTGCCGCATCGGCAGGTGGTTCTGCTGCAGGGCGACGGGGCGTTCGGGTTCTCCGGGATGGAATGGGACACGTTGGTACGCCACGACGTTCAGGTGGTGTCGGTGATCGGCAACAACGGCATCTGGGCGCTGGAGAAGCACCCGATGGAGGCGATCTACGGCTACTCCGTCGTCGCCGAACTACGGCCGGGCACCCGCTACGACGAAGTCGTCGCGGCGCTCGGCGGGCACGGCGAGTTGGTGTCGGCGCCCGCCGAACTGCGGCCCGCACTGGATCGCGCGTTCTCGTCGGGCCTGCCCGCAGTCGTCAATGCGCTGACCGACCCGACGGTGGCCTACCCCCGTCGCTCCAACCTCGCCTAGCGGGCGGCGGGCCGGGGCCGCGTACCTTGATTGTGTGGCGAAGACCAAGACCCGAGCCTCAGGTCGTGTCAGCAATCGGTTCTGGCGGATGCTCGGCGCCAGCACCGACCGGGACCAGGCGCACTCGATGGCGCAGGTGCACAGTTCGGCGGAATTCGAAGAGAAGGCCGCCGCGCTCGACGACGAACAGCTGCGCAAGGCCGCCGAGCTGCTCAACCTCGACGACCTGGCCGAGTCGATCGACATCCCGCAGTTCCTGGCCATCGCGCGAGAAGCCGCCGAACGGACAACGACGCTGCGGCCCTTCGATGTCCAGCTGCTCGGCGCGCTGCGCATGCTCGCCGGTGACGTCGTCGAGATGGCCACCGGTGAGGGCAAGACGCTGTCCGGCGCGATCGCCGCGGCCGGCTACGCGCTCGGCGGCCGGAGCGTGCACGTCATCACCATCAACGACTACCTCGCCCGCCGGGACGCCGAGTGGATGGGCCCGCTGCTCGAGGCGCTGGGACTCACGGTCGGCTGGATCACCGAGAAGTCCACGGCCGACGAGCGTCGCGCGGCCTACGAATGCGACATCACGTACGCCTCGGTCAACGAGATCGGCTTCGACGTGCTGCGCGATCAGCTCGTCACCGACGTGGCCGACCTCGTATCGCCGAACCCGGACGTCGCGCTCATCGACGAGGCCGACTCGGTGCTCGTCGACGAGGCGCTGGTGCCGCTGGTGCTGGCCGGCACGAGCCACCGCGAGACGCCCAAGATCGAGCTCATCCGAATGGTCGGCGAACTGACCCCGGGTGTGGACTTCGACACCGACACCGACGCCCGCAACGTGCACCTGACCGAGACCGGTGCGCAGAAGGTCGAGGCCAAACTCGGCGGCATCGACCTGTACTCCGAGGAGCACGTCGCGACCACGCTCACCGAGATCAACGTGGCGCTGCACGCGCACGTCCTGCTGCAACGGGACGTGCACTACATCGTCCGCGACGACGCCGTCCACCTGATCAACGCCTCCCGCGGCCGCATCGCCCAGCTGCAGCGCTGGCCCGACGGGCTGCAGGCCGCCGTGGAGGCGAAGGAGGGCATCGAGACCACCGAGACCGGTGAGGTGCTCGACACCATCACCGTGCAGGCGCTGATCAACCGCTATCCGACCGTCTGCGGCATGACCGGCACCGCGCTGGCCGCCGGTGAGCAGCTGCGCCAGTTCTACAAGCTCGGGGTCTCGCCGATCGAGCCGAACAAGCCCAACATCCGCGAGGACGAACCCGACCGGGTCTACGTCACCGCCGCCGCCCGAAACGACGCAATCGTCGAGCACATCAGGACCGTCCACGAGACGCGCCAACCCGTGCTCGTCGGCACCCGAGACGTCGCCGAATCGGAGGAACTGCACGAGAGGCTGGTCAAGGCCGGCGTGCCCGCCGTCGTCCTGAACGCCAAGAACGACGCCGAGGAGGCCGCGGTGATCGCGGAGGCCGGCAAGCTGGGCAGCGTCACGGTGTCCACCCAGATGGCCGGGCGGGGCACCGACATCCGGCTGGGCGGGTCCGACGTAAGCGATCACGACGCCAGAAAGAAAGAGGTCGCCGAACTCGGCGGGCTGCACGTCATCGGCACCGGCCGCCACCACACCCAGCGCCTGGACAACCAGCTGCGTGGGCGCGCCGGACGCCAGGGCGACCCGGGCTCGTCGGTCTTCTTCGCCAGCTGGGAGGACGACGTGGTCACCGCCCACCTTGAGCCGAACAAGCTGCCGATGGACACCGACCCGGAGAAGGAGGACGGCCGCGTCGTCAACCGCAAGGCCGCGGGCCTGCTGGACCACGCGCAACGCATCGCCGAGGGCCGCATGCTCGACATCCACGCCAACAACTGGCGCTACAACCAGCTGATCGCCCAGCAGCGCGCCATCATCGTCGAACGCCGGAACACGCTGCTGCGCACGCCGACGGCGCGCGAGGAACTGGCCGAACGGTCACCGAAGCGCTACGAGGAGGTCGCGGAGCGGCTCGGCGAGGACAAGCTGGAAAAGGTCTGCCGGCTGATCATGCTCTACCACCTGGACCGCGGTTGGGCCGATCACCTGGCCTACCTCGCCGACATCCGGGAGAGCATCCACCTGCGCGCGCTGGGCAACCAGACCCCGATCGACGAGTTCCACCGGATGGCCGTCGACGCGTTCGCGTCGCTGGCCGCCGACGCGATCGAGGCGGCCCAGCAGACCTTCGAGACCGCGCAGTCGATCGAGGACGAGCCGGGCATCGACCTGTCCAAGCTCGCCCGGCCGACGTCGACCTGGACCTACATGGTCCATGACAACCCGCTCGCCGACGACTCGTTGTCGGCGCTGAGCCTGCCGGGTGTGTTCCGCTAGGTTTAGCCCATGACCGAGGCGCATCGTCGGGCGCCTTCGCCGCCGCCGGACGAGCCGGGCCCCGCCCGGGACCGGGTGCTGACCGTGCCCAACGTGCTGAGCGTGGTGCGCTTGGTGCTGATCCCGGTCTTCCTGTGGCTGCTCCTGGTCGCCGACGCCAACGCATGGGCGGTGGCGGTGCTGATGTTCAGCGGGTTCTCCGACTGGGCCGACGGCAAGATCGCGCGCCTGGTCGACAACCAATCCTCGCGACTGGGGGAGTTGCTCGACCCGCTCGTCGACCGCATCTACATGATCGTGGTTCCGGTGGCGATGGCGGTTCACGGCTCGCTGCCCTGGTGGACCGTGGTGACGTTGGTGGGCCGCGACGCGGTGCTGGCCGCCACGCTGCCTCTGCTGCGCAGTCGCGGGTTGACCGCGCTGCCGGTCACCTACATCGGCAAGGCGGCCACGTTCGCGCTGATGTCCGGGCTCCCGCTGATCCTGTTGGGGCAGTGGGACGCGTTGTGGAGCCGGGTGATCCTGGCGTGTGGCTGGGCCTTCCTCATCTGGGGGCTGGCGATGTACCTGTGGTCGGGCGTGCTGTACCTGCTGCAGGTGGGGCTGGTGATGCGGCACATGCCCAAGGTGGCCGCGATGAGCGCTCGCGCGAAGAGCCGAGGAACCCGATGAGCGCTCGCGCGAAGAGCCGAGGAACCCGATGAGCGCTCGCGCGAAGAGCCGAGGGCACAGATGAGCGCGCTCGGCGGCTACGACCTCGAGGCGGGCCGGAATGCGCATGCGGCCGACCGGCCGACGCTGATCCCCGTGCCGTCGCTGCTGCGCTCGCTGCTGACCGACCACCTCGACCCGGGTTACGCCGCGGCGGCCGAGGCCAGGGCGGCAGGCCGGGTGCGCCCATGGTGGCAGGCCTGGGCGTGGCAGGTGGCCGGTGCGGCGCTGCTGGTGACGGTGTTCGCCGTCGCGATGGCCCAGGCCCGCGAGACCGCCCCGGGAATGCAGGCCACCCAGCAGGCCCTCGCCGGCAGTGTGCGCGCGGCCGACAGCACCGTCAGCGAACTGTCCGCCCGTCGCGATGCGCTGGCCACCGAAGTGGATGCCGAACGCCGCAGCCGCCTGGAAGGCGATGCCCTCGGCCAGCGGCTGCTCGCCCAACTCGACCAGGCCAACATCGCCGCCGCGGCCACCCCGGTCACCGGTCCGGGATTGACCATCACCGTGACCGACCCGGGCGTCAGCGAGGAGGCCGACCTCAGCGACGTGTCCAAGGAGCGGCTGCCGGGCAGCCAGCAGATCATCCTGGACCGAGACCTGCAGCTGGTGGTCAACTCGTTGTCGGTGAGCGGCGCCGAGGCGTTGTCTGTGGGCGGTGTCCGGATCGGACCCAATGTGACGGTCCGCCAGGCGGGCGGGGGTATTTTGGTCGACAATCAACCGATCAGCAGCCCGTACGAGGTTCTCGCCGTCGGACCGCCACGCGAGATGCAGGATGTGTTCGACCGCAGCCCCGGCCTGCAGCGGCTGCGGCTGCTCGAGTCCGCCTACGGCGTGGGAGTGAGCGTGAGCGCGGGCGACGCGCTTACCCTGCCCGCGGCGTCCGTTCGAGAAGTGAACTTCGCCAGACAGATTGGGCAATGACCCGGGAGATGAGTCCAGCCACGTGATCGGAATCGCCGCACTCGTCGTCGGCATCGTGCTCGGCCTGGTGTTCCAGCCGGACGTGCCCGAGTTCGTCCAGCCGTATCTGCCGATCGCGGTGGTCGCCGCGCTGGACGCCGTGTTCGGCGGGCTGCGGGCCTATCTGGAACGCATCTTCGACTCGAAGGTGTTCGTGGTCTCGTTCGTGTTCAACGTGCTCGTCGCCGCGCTGATCGTCTACGTCGGCGACCAGCTGGGCGTCGGCACCCAGCTGTCCACCGCGATCATCGTCGTGCTCGGTATCCGGATCTTCGGCAATGCAGCCGCGTTGCGGCGCAGGCTGTTCGGCGCCTGATGAACGAACACACCCCGCAGCACAAGCAGCCGCAGCACGGCCGCCACGAACTGGCGCCCGATGCCCAGCCGCCGGACGGCACGGACCGAAGCGGTCGGCTCCGCAGCCGGTCGCAGTTGATCTTCGGCGCGCTGGCGGTGGTGCTGTGCATCTTGCTGGGCATCGCGATCGTCACCCAGGTGCGCCAGAACGAGTCCGGTGATTCGCTGGAGACCGCCCGCCCGGCCGATCTGCTGGTGCTGCTCGACTCGTTGCAGCAGCGCGAGGCCGCGCTGAACACCGAGGTGGCCGAACTGCAGCGCACCCTGGCAGAGCTGCAGGCCTCCGGCAGCAGCGATCAGGCGGCGATCGAGAACGCGCAGGCCAGGCTCGCGGCGCTGTCGATCCTGATCGGGACGGTGCCCGCCACGGGGCCCGGCGTCAGGCTGACCATCAGCGACAACGCGCCCGGCGTGCCCGCCGAGACCCTTCTCGACGTGATCAACGAACTGCGCAACGCCGGTGCCGAGGCGATGGAGATTCAGGGGCGCGCCGGCGACCAGCGAACCGCGGTCCGCGTCGGCGTGTCCACCTGGGTGATGGGCGCCCCCGGCGCACTGGTGGTCGACGGCACCACGCTGAACCCACCGTATTCGGTTCTCGCCATTGGTGATCCACCGACACTTGCCGCGGCGATGAACATTCCCGGCGGCGCCGTGGACAGCGTCGAGCGCGTCGGCGGGACCATGTCGATCGAGCAGTCCGCCCGGGTCGACGTCACCGCCTTGCGGCAACCGAAACCACGCCAATACGCTCAGCCCGTCAAGTGAGGGCGCGAGTCCTCGACGAACAACCCTGGAACCAGAGGAGCTTCGTGAGCGAAATCCCAGCCGACCTGCACTACACCGAGGAACACGAGTGGGTGCAGCGCACCGGCGACGGCACCGTTCGCGTCGGGATCACCGATTACGCGCAGTCGGCCCTCGGTGACGTGGTGTTCGTCCAGCTGCCCGACGTCGGGGCCGACGTCACCGCCGGCGAATCGTTCGGCGAGGTCGAATCCACCAAGTCGGTGTCGGACCTCTACGCGCCCGTCAGCGCGAAAGTCATTGCGGTGAACGGCGATCTGGAGGCAACGCCGCAGCTGGTCAACTCCGACCCCTATGGCGAGGGCTGGCTGGTCGAGCTGCAGGCCGACGCCTTGGCGCTGGAGGCGGGCCTGGGCGGACTTCTTGATGCCGACGGCTACCGCGCCACCGTGACCGAATGACGAGTTGTTAGGGTCGTGCAGACGCCGAAGCCAACTAGGGCTGATCCGGCGGTGGTGGGCACAGTGAAGCCCACTGCGCGGTACGGTCGACACCGACGCGGTATCGCCACGCACAGCCAGTTAGGAGCAGCGGGTGCCACAGAACGACCAGAACTCTGGGGCTGACCAGACGTCTGACGAAGTCACCGTGGAGACGACATCGGTATTCCGCGCCGACTTCCTCAACGAACTGGACGCCCCGGCGGCGGCGGGCGCTGAAGGAGCGGTCTCGGGGGTCGAAGGTCTGCCCGTCGGCTCGGCCCTGCTCGTCGTCAAGCGCGGACCGAACGCCGGGTCCCGCTTCTTGCTCGACCAGCCGACCACGTCGGCGGGCCGTCATCCCGATAGCGACATCTTCTTGGATGACGTCACGGTGAGCCGTCGGCATGCCGAGTTCCGCCTCGAAAGCGGCGAGTTCCAGGTGGTCGACGTGGGGAGCCTGAACGGCACCTACGTCAACAGGGAGCCGGTGGACTCCGCGGCGCTGGCCAACGGCGACGAGGTGCAGATCGGCAAGTTTCGCCTGGTGTTCTTGACCGGGCCCAAGAGCGACGAGAGCGGTTCGACCGGCTAGTGGCCGGTGAGCGCTCCCGCGACGAGCAACCATGACGGCACCCGACACTCCCGCGCTCACCGGGATGTCGATCGGTGCGGTCCTCGATCTGCTGCGGCCCGACTTCCCGGACGTGACCATCTCCAAGATCCGGTTCCTGGAAGCCGAAGGGCTGGTCACCCCCGAGCGCACGGCGTCGGGTTACCGGCGGTTCACCGCCTACGACTGCGCGCGGCTGCGGTTCATCCTCACCGCCCAGCGCGACCAGTACCTGCCGTTGAAGGTCATCAAGTCCCAACTCGACGCACAGCCGGACGGTGAGCTGCCCCCGAGCGGTTCCGGTTACGGCCAGCCGCGGTTGGTGCCGGTGTCTGGAGGGCGGGAGGATTCGGCTGCCGTGGCGCCCGCGCAGGTGCGGCTGTCCCGCGAGGACCTGCTGGCGCGCTCGGGCGTCGATGACGAGTTGCTGACGGCTCTGATCAAGGCCGGAGTGATAACGCCCTCGTTCCGGGGACCGGGCGCGACCTTCTTCGACGAGCATTCGGTGGTGATCGCGCAGTGCGCCCGCGCGCTCGCCGACTACGGCGTCGAGCCCCGCCACCTGCGTGCCTTCCGGTCCGCGGCCGACCGGCAGTCCGATCTGATCGCCCAGATCGCCGGACCGGTGGTCAAAGCGGGCAAGGCGGGCGCTCGCGACCGCGCCGACGACCTTGCCCGTGAGGTGGCTGCGCTGGCGATCACGTTGCACACGTCGCTGATCAAGTCGGCGGTGCGCGACGTACTCGATCGCTGAGGATTAGACTCGAAACCGATGGCTTTACGGCGGGTTTCTTGTGTGCGGAAGGCAGACACAGATGGGTGAGGTTCGTGTGGTCGGCATTCGCGTTGAGCAGCCCCAGAACCAGCCGGTGCTGTTGCTGCGAGAGGCCAATGGCGACCGGTATCTGCCGATCTGGATCGGGCAGTCGGAGGCCGCCGCAATCGCGCTGGAACAGCAGGGAGTCGAGCCGGCGCGCCCGCTCACGCATGACTTGATCAGAGATGTCATTGCCGCGCTTGGCCATTCGCTCAAAGAGGTGCGCATCGTCGACCTGCAGGAAGGCACGTTCTACGCCGACCTGATCTTCGACCGCGACATCAAGGTCTCGGCGCGGCCGTCGGACTCGGTGGCGATCGCGCTGCGGGTGGGGGTGCCCATCTACGTCGAGGAGGCGGTGCTGGCCGAGGCCGGCCTGCTGATTCCCGACGAGAACGACGACGAGGCCGCAGGCACCGTGCGCGAGGACGAGGTGGAGAAGTTCAAGGAGTTTCTCGACAGCGTCTCGCCCGATGACTTCAAAGCCACGTAGCCTTGTAGTGACGGAGGGTCCAGCGGCGGCGGCACGCATGCCAGTACTGACGTCGTAGGCCCATTGTCACGGATACATCTCGTCGTACTCGACACGCGGGGCGGAGTCTCCGCAACGACGAATCGGGCGGCCATACTTTGGTAGCCGGATTCTGATGGGCAGTCGAAGGCCCGGCGAGAAGCGTATGCTCGACACACTCGGGCTCGGCAAATGTGCGCTTGGCGGGACACTGACAAGACGCCAGCGGGTTCGATCGGCGAGAGGATTGTGGAAGTGGGAGACACGCCACGTCAGGAGCAGCTGGACCTCAACACTGCCGGCGGCCGAACGGATCCGCAGATGACAGCGCCCAGCGAACCGGTGCAGGCGGGGCTCTTCCCGGACGACTCCGTGCCCGACGAACTCGTCGGCTACCGCGGGCCCAGCGCCTGCCAGATCGCAGGCATCACCTACCGGCAGCTGGACTACTGGGCGCGCACCTCGCTGGTGGTCCCGTCGATCCGCGGCGCGGCCGGATCGGGCAGCCAGCGGCTCTACTCGTTCAAGGACATCCTGGTCCTCAAGATCGTCAAGCGACTGCTGGACACCGGCATCTCGCTGCACAACATCCGCGTCGCCGTCGACCACCTGCGCCAACGCGGCGTTCAGGACCTGGCCAACATCACGCTGTTCTCGGACGGCACCACGGTCTACGAGTGCACGTCGGCCGAGGAGGTCGTCGACCTGCTGCAGGGTGGGCAGGGCGTGTTCGGCATCGCTGTCTCCGGCGCGATGCGGGAACTGACCGGCGCGATCGCCGACTTCCCCGGCGAGCGTGCCGACGGGGGTGAATCGATCGCGGCGCCCGAGGACGAGTTGGCGTCGCGACGCAAGCACCGCGACCGCAAGATCGGCTGACCCTCCCTCCTCCACGCGGGCAGGCCCGGTAAACTCGGCAGCGCATCGCCTTTGCGCGGGAGAGTTCCGTGACCGCCAGCCACGGACGCCGAAGGAGCAACACCTCTCCGTCAACCTCTCAGGCACCCGGACCGCGCACGGCCACGATGCCTCTGGAAAGCGGTAAGCGGTTCCCTCGCGGGACGGCCTGCCCGCCCATGGGGAAAGGCGTTCTCGCGCGCCGAATCTCTCAGGCGCCCGGACCGGGTCGACGACAGAGGGAGGGGAACCCGCGGTTCCTCTATGCGACTGGAGCAGTCCCGAGTGTTCGATCATCATCAGCCCAACTTCGCCGACCGCCACATCGGCCCCGACGCCCACGCCCTGGCGACGATGCTCAAGACCATCGGCGTGGAATCGCTGGACGAACTCGCCGCCAAGGCGCTGCCCGCCGGCATCCTCGATGCGCCGTCGGCCGACGGCCTGGCGCCGGGTCTCGACACGCTGCCCGCCGCTGCCACCGAGGAGCAGGCGCTGGCCGAGCTGCGCGCGCTCGCCGACACCAACACGGTCGCGGTGTCGATGATCGGACAGGGTTACCACGACACGCTGACGCCGCCGGTGCTGCTGCGCAACATCCTGGAGAACCCGGCCTGGTACACCGCGTACACGCCCTACCAGCCCGAGATCAGCCAGGGCCGGCTCGAGGCGCTGCTGAACTTCCAGACCATGGTGACCGACCTGACCGGCCTCGAGGTCGCCAACGCCTCCATGCTCGACGAGGGCACGGCGGCGGCCGAGGCGATGACCCTGATGCATCGCGCCGTGCGCGGGCCGTCGAACCGGTTGGTGATGGATTCCGACGTGTTCCGGCAGACCGCCGCGGTGGTGGCCACCCGCGCCGAACCGCTGGGCATCGAGATCGTCACCGCCGACCTGCGGCGGGGGCTGCCGGATGGCGACTTCTTCGGTGTCATCGCGCAGCTGCCGGGCGCCAGCGGATGCGTCGACGACTGGACGTCGCTGGTCGCCGAGGCGCACGAGCGGGACGCGCTGGTCGCGATCGGCGCCGATCTGCTGGCGTTGACGCTGGTCACCCCGCCCGGTGACATCGGGGCCGACGTCGCCTTCGGCACCACCCAACGATTCGGCGTGCCAATGGGATTCGGCGGGCCGCACGCCGGCTACCTGGCGGTCCATGCCAAGCATGCGCGACAACTGCCCGGTCGCCTGGTTGGGGTGTCGCTGGACGCCGACGGCGCGCCGGCGTACCGGTTGGCGCTGCAGACCCGCGAGCAGCACATACGCCGCGACAAGGCCACGAGCAACATCTGCACCGCGCAGGTGCTGCTGGCGGTGATCGCCGCGATGTACGCCAGCTACCACGGCGCCGACGGGCTGACCGGGATCGCCGCCCGCGTGCACGGCCGCGCCCGCGCGCTGGCCGCGGGACTGGCGGCGGCAGGGGTCGAGGTGGTGCACCGCGACTTCTTCGACACCGTGCTGGCCCGGGTGCCGAGCGGCGCGGCCGAGGTGCGCAACGCCGCCAAGGCGCGTGGCATCAACGTGTGGCTCGTCGACGACGACCACGTGTCGGTGGCCTGCGACGAGGCCACCACCGCCGCGCACGTCGAGGCGGTGCTGTCGGCGTTCGAGGCGACGCCGGTGGAGGGCGACTTCGACGCCCCGGCCATCGCGACGCGCGCGTCGGGCTTCCTGACGCACCCGGCGTTCACGCGCTACCGTACCGAAACCGAGATGATGCGCTACCTGCGGTCGCTGGCCGACAAGGACATCGCGTTGGACCGCAGCATGATTCCGCTCGGTTCCTGCACGATGAAGCTCAACGCGGCAGCAGAGATGGAGTCGATCACCTGGCCCGAGTTCGGCCGTCAGCACCCGTTCGCGCCGGCCTCCGACACCCCCGGTCTGCGCAAGCTGATCGCGGATCTGGAGCAGTGGCTGGTCGACATCACCGGCTACGATGCGGTGTCGCTGCAGCCCAACGCAGGGTCGCAGGGCGAGTACGCGGGACTGCTTGCCATCCAGGCCTACCACGCTGAGCGCGGCGAACCGGACCGCGACATCTGCCTCATCCCGTCGAGTGCGCACGGCACCAACGCCGCCTCGGCGGCGCTGGCCGGCATGCGCGTCGTCGTGGTGGCCTGCCGCGCGAACGGAGACGTCGACCTCGACGACCTGCGCGCGAAGGTGACCGAACACGCAGACCGGTTGTCGGCGTTGATGATCACCTATCCCTCGACCCACGGCGTCTACGAGCACGACATCGCCGACATCTGCGCGGCCGTGCACGACGTCGGCGGCCAGGTCTACGTCGACGGCGCGAACCTCAACGCGCTCGTCGGCCTGGCCCGGCCGGGCCGGTTCGGCGGCGACGTCAGCCACCTGAACCTGCACAAGACGTTCTGCATCCCGCACGGCGGGGGCGGCCCGGGCGTCGGGCCTGTCGCGGTGCGGGCCCATCTGGCCAAGTACCTGCCGGGCCACCCGCTCGCCGCCGAACTCGGCGACGGCGCTCGGGTCGACGGGGCAGCGCGGCCCGTGGTGTCGGCGGCGCCCTACGGATCGGCGTCGATCCTGCCGATCAGCTGGGCCTACATTCGGATGATGGGCGCGGCCGGGTTGCGCGCGGCGTCGCTGACGGCGATCGCGTCGGCCAACTACATCGCCCGCCGCCTCGACGAGTATTACCCGGTCCTCTACACCGGCGAGAACGGCATGGTCGCCCACGAATGCATCCTCGATCTGCGGACCATCACCAAGCAGACGGGCGTCACCGTCGACGATGTCGCAAAGCGTCTGGCGGACTATGGTTTCCATGCCCCGACAATGAGCTTCCCGGTGGCAGGCACGCTGATGGTCGAGCCGACCGAAAGTGAGGGCATCGAGGAGGTCGACGCGTTCTGCGAGGCGATGATCGCGATCCGCGCGGAGATCGACGAGGTCGGCTCCGGCGGGTGGCCGGTGGACGACAACCCGCTGCGCAACGCCCCGCACACCGCGGAGAGCCTGCTGGTGGCCGACTGGCCCCATCCGTACAGCCGCGAGCAGGCCGCCTATCCACTGGGCAAGAACTTCCGCCCCAAGGTGTGGCCCCCGGTGCGACGCATCGACGGCGCCTACGGCGACCGCAACCTGGTGTGCTCCTGCCCGCCGGTCGAGGCGTTCGCCTAGCGCTACGCAAAGGCGCGTCTGCCGGGCGTCGAGGAAGTCAGCCGAAGCGGGCGAGGATCGCCTGGCTGATGGCCTCGGGCTCATCCTCCTGGATGAAGTGCTTGGCCTGGGGAAGTTCCACGAGCACATGGTCGGGAAACGCGAGACCGCCATGCTGATCGGACCGCCCCAGTCCTGTCCCATGGTGAGGTAGCCATCGAGGCCCAGGTGGTCGACCAGTTCGCCGACCACTTCGACGTGCTCCTCGATCCGGTAACCGAATGCCGCAGGCCGCTCCGAGAGACCGAACCCCAGGTAGTCGGGTGCGATGCACCGGAATTGAGCCCGTAGGCCCTTGATGATGTCGCGGTACAGAAAGCTCCACGTCGGATTGCCGTGGCAGAGCATGATGACCGGGCCGGTGCCCTCGTCGACGTAGTGCAGTCGACCTCGAGAGCTGTCGAACCAGTGGGACGCGAACGGGTACAGCGCTGGGTCGGGAACGAACTCGACTGACATGAGATTCATGGTGAACGGAATCTGCGACGAACGCGACGCCGACGCGAAAATCCGTTGGTACGGTCCGAGGCGTGCTCCCTGACAGCGTACGGGAATGGCGGGACGGCGGCCGCCTGATGCCGACGCCTGCCGGGGAGGTGTTCGTCCGCTCGGCCGACGGGAACGGCCCGACGATCCTGCTGTTGCACGGCTACCCGTCGAGTTCGTTCGACTACCGCCACGTCGTCGCGCACCTGAGGGATCGCGCGTGGGTGACGCTGGATTTCCTGGGCTTCGGGCTTTCGGCCAAACCGCGTCCGCACCGCTACAGCCTTTTCGAGCAGGCCGACATCGTCTCGTCCGTGCTGGCCGATACGACGCCGGGACCCGTCGTGCTGGTCGCACACGACATGGGCACGTCGGTGGCCACCGAACTGCTGGCCCGAGACCTGGAGAGCCGCTTGCCGTTCGATCTGCAGGCCGCGGTTTTGACCAACGGCAGCGTCATCCTCGACCGGGCCAGTCTGCGGCCGATCCAGAAGATCCTGCGTGGCCCCCTCGGCCAGGTGGCGGCCCGCCTGATCAGCGAGCGGGGGTTCGCCCGTGGGTTCGGCAAGCTGTTCAGCGACGACCACCCGCTGACCCGCGAGGAGGCCGAAGCCCAGTGGGCGCTGATGGCCTACCACGACGGTCACCGGATCCCGCACCTGCTGATCTCCTACCTCGGTGAGCGGGTCGAGTACGCGTCGCGCTGGCACGGTGCGGTGGCCGATTGGCCCAGGCCGCTCAGTTTCCTGTGGGCGCTCGGCGATCCGGTCGCGACCGTCAACGTGCTCGACGGGCTGCGCGAGCTACGGCCGGCCGCCGACGTCGTCGAATTACCCGGCGTCGGCCATTACCCGCAGGTCGAGGTGCCCGACGTGTTCGCGCGGTCGGCGTTGAGCCTGCTGGCGCACTAACCCAGGAAGTTCGCGACCGCCGAGGTCAGTTCGGGGCTCGCCGAACTCTGCAGGTTCTGATAGTTGCCGCCGGTGATCTGCGCGACGGCCTCCCAGGTGGCGCGGTCGGAGTCCGCACCGAAGTCGATTACGTTGACCGCGACCGGGCGTGCCGGATCAAAGGCGCCGCGGATATAGGCCTGCAATCCCTCGCTGCCGAGGCTCTGGTCGGTGTGCGGTCCCGTCGTGATCACCAGGATCGAGTTCGGCTGTCCCTCACGGTAATCGGCCATCGCTGCGGTGTAGACCAGCCGCAGCGTGGTGAACGAGACCGCGCCGCCACCCGACGCGGACTGCGCGTCCAGGGCCGCGGTCAACGCCGCCGAGCGCGGTTGGCCGTTGAGTTGATCGCCGAGCGGGCCGATGGCGATCTCCGACCGGCCCTGGCTACCGTCGAAGGTCCACAGCCCGACCGCCGATGTCGGCGGCAGGGCCTGCAACCGGGCGTCGAGCGCCGCCACCACGTTCGCTAGCCGCGACCTTCCGCCCTCGTCGGTGGGCATCGATTGGTCGAGCATGATCGTCACCGCCGGGCTCTGCACCGGCGCCGTCAAGGCGTTGGCGACAGTGGCGCGCACCTCGGTGCCGCCCACCGATAACGGCGCCGACACCGGTGCGAAGTCGACGACCTCACTGTTCGGCGGCGCGGCTCCCTCGACCCGGAAGCCGGCGTCCGCGAGTTCGGCGAGCAGTTCGGGCTTGCGCATGAACCGGGCGAATTCGCTGGCCGCCGTCTGCTGTTCCTTCGACAACCAGTCGCCCGACAACAGCACGGTGGGGTAGTCCGCCATCGCGGTGGGCCCGGGCGGCAGCCACGACGCGACGACGTTTCGGGCGTCCGGCAGCGCCGTGCTGCGTTGGTACAACTGCTGTTCGGTGGTTACGACGGCATGCACGGGGGCGGCGGCCGGCTCGTCGGCGGTCAGCATCGCATCCATCGCGGTCGAGGCGCGGTCGTCGGCCAACTCGGGCTGACCGGCCACCAACCTGTTCACCGCGCCGATGCCCGCACTCGGCGGCGCGCCGGCGGGTGCGGACGCCGCGGCGACCGCCTCGGCGGCCAGGTAGGACGCGTCGCCGTCGCCGCTCAGCGGCAACGCGAGCCGCAGCGAACCCCAGCCGGGCAGGTTGAGCCCGTCGAGCGCCGCCGGGTCGGTCTGCAGTTGCGGCAAAGTCGACCAGTTCTGCTGCGCCAGGGCGCCTTTGAGCTGAGGTTGAACAGCGAGCAGCACGGGGGTGCTGACCAGTGAACGGCTGTCGCTGATCGTCTTCGCGCCTGCGGCCGCCTCCAAGCGCGCCTCGGAGACCGAGCTCGCGGGGATCCACAACGCGGGCCGCTCACCGAGTTCGGCGGGCCAGGTGCCGGTGAATCCGTTGACCACCTGATCGGAGGTCGCCGGTGTGACGCCGACGTTGACGCATCGGTCGCCGACCGGCGCCGCGGTCTCGTTGTACCGGTCGGCCAGCCCCTGCACGTGCTCGGCGATCGACGGGTCGGCCGCGACGGCGACCGCGAGTTCACCGTCTACGCAGCGGGCGGCCGCGGCGTCACTGCGGTCCGACAGCGCGTCACCGAAGAAGCGCCACAGGATCACCGCTCCGACAACCACGACGACCGTCACCAGCGCGGCGATGACTCCGACGCTGACGCCGCGCCGTTTCGGCGTCACCGCGCGGTGGCTGCCCGTCCACTCGCCACCGTCCCAATCGACACTGTGCTGCGGACCCGAGCGCGGGGGGACCGCCCCAGCGGGCCCGTCGCCGACGAAATCCTCGCCCCGGTCCTCGCCGTAGTTCGGGGTGTCGCCGAAGTGATCGAAGCGCTCGGTCTGGGACTCGTTGTGCTGTGCCCCGGAATCCCGGCCTGCCGAATCTTCGGGATCCGGTTTGCTATGCCTGCCCATTACGCCCTTGCTCGCGACCTCGACGGGTCAGCGGATCACGCACCGCCGACGGCGGCCTTGTACTCGCGACGACGGCGGTGCAGGATCGGCTCGGTGTACCCGTTGGGCTGATCGGTGCCCGACAGAATCAGTTCCTGCGCGGCCTGGAACGCGATGCTGGCCTCGGGGTCCGGCGCCATCGGCTTGAAGTCCGGATCCTTCTCGTTCTGCTCGTCGACCACCGCCGCCATGCGTCGCAGGCTGGCTTTCACGTCGTCCTCGGTGATGACCCCGTGCCGCAACCAGTTCGCCAGCAGCTGACTCGAGATACGCAGCGTGGCACGGTCTTCCATCAGCGCAGTGTCATGGATGTCGGGCACCTTCGAGCAGCCGACGCCTGCGTCGATCCAGCGCACCACGTAGCCGAGGATCGACTGACAGTTGTTGTCGACCTCCTCGCGGATCTCCTCGGGCGCCCACGCCAGCTCCTTGGCCAGCGGGATGGTGAGCAGCTGGTCGACCGTGCCGCGCCGCTTGCCCGCCAGCTCCTGGTGGACCGCGTAGACGTCGACCTCGTGATAGTGCATGGCGTGCAGGGTCGCCGCGGTCGGCGACGGCACCCACGCGGTGGTGGCGCCGGCCTTCGGCTGGCCGATCTTCTGCTCGACCATGTCGGCCATCAGCTCGGTCATCGCCCACATGCCCTTGCCGATCTGCGCCTTGCCGGAGAACCCGGTGGCCAGCCCGATGTCGACGTTCTGGTCCTCGTAGGCCTTGATCCAGTCGGTGCTCTTCATCGCACCCTTGCGGATCATCGGCCCGGCCTCCATCGAGGTGTGGATCTCGTCGCCGGTGCGGTCCAGGAAGCCGGTGTTGATGAACACCACCCGGTCGGCGGCGGCCTTGATGCAGGCCTTGAGGTTCAGCGTGGTGCGCCGCTCCTCGTCCATGATGCCGACCTTGAGGGTGTTGGCAGGCAGGCCGAGCACATCCTCGACGCGGCTGAACAACTCGACGGTGTAAGCCACCTCCTCGGGTCCGTGCATCTTCGGCTTGACGATGTAGATCGAGCCGGTGCGGCTGTTGGCCAACGGCCCGTTCCCAGCGGAGCCGTCGTCCCCGGACCTCAGCCCGTGCATGGCGATCAAGCTGGTGAACAGCGCGTCCTGGATGCCCTCGTACACCTCGATCTCGTCACCGTTGGCGTCCGTTCGCAGGATCGCGTCGTTGGTCATCAGGTGACCGACGTCGCGCACGAACAGCAGGCTGCGGCCGGGCAGCGTCAGCTCGCCAGAACCGTCCGGCGTGTGGTAGGTGCGGTCCGGGTTGAGCGTGCGGGTGAACGTCTCACCGGCTTTGCTCACCTCCTCGGTGAGGTCGCCGCGGTTCAGGCCCAGCCAGTTGCGATAACCGAGCACCTTGTCGTCGGCGTCGACCGCCGCCACCGAGTCCTCGAAGTCCATGATCGTGGTGACCGCCGACTCCAGCACGACGTCCTTGACGCCTGCGGCATCGGTTGACCCGACGGGTGATTCGGGGTCGATCAGGATCTCGATGTGCAGACCGTTGTTGCGGAGCAGCACCGACCACTGCGGGGAACCGAGTTCACCGGTGTAGCCGACGAACTGCTCGGGATCGGCCAGCCCGACGGCTTCAGCCTGCCCGTCGCCGAGGTCGGCGAGCAATCGGCCGCCGTCGATCTTGAGGCCGGTCGCGTCGCTCCACGAGCCGGACGCCAACGGCACCGCGCCGTCCAGGAAGCGTCGGGCGTAGGCGATGACCTTGTCGCCGCGAATCTTGTTGTAGCTAGTGCCCTTCTCGGCGCCGTCCTCCTCGGAGATGACGTCGGTGCCGTACAACGCGTCGTACAGCGAGCCCCAGCGGGCGTTGGCGGCGTTGAGCGCGAAGCGCGCGTTGAGGATCGGCACCACCAGCTGCGGGCCCGCGGTGGTGGTGATCTCGGCGTCGACACCCGAGGTGGTGATGGTGAAGTCGTCGGGTTCGGGTTGCAGGTAACCGATCTCGGTGAGGAAGGCCTGGTACGCCTCGGAGTCGATCGGCTCGATGACCCGCTGCCGGTGCCACTTGTCGATGCGCGCCTGCAGATCGTCGCGTTTGGCCAGCAGTTCGTCGTTCTGCGGCGTCAGGTCGGCGACGACCTTGTCCACGCCCGACCAGAAGGTGTCGGGATCCAGGTCGGTACCCGGCAGGGCCTCGTTGTTGATGAAGTCGTACAACACCCGGGCCACGCGCAGGTCTCCAACCGTGACGCGATCGGTCATCATTCCTCCCTTGGACTGTCGATCCAGCTTACCCAGCGGTAACCGGCTCGGTACTGCCCGCCGTTTTGAGCAGCAGGTGACACCGGTCAGCAAGAGCGGACCGCAAGGGTGCCGCCCGCTGTGCGACCTGCTGCTGGACCCGCACGTATTCGGCTCGACCGGCCGGTGTCTCGATCGCGATCGGCTCGAATCCGTAGTCGCGGAGATCATAGGGGCTGGCCCGCATGTCGAGTGCACGGGCATCGGCCGCCAACGCCAAGGCGTCCATCACCAGTTCCGAGGGCACCAGCGGGCCCAGCTTGAACGCCCACTTGTACAGGTCCATCGCCGCGTGCAGGCAGCCCGGCTGCTCGGTTTCGCGTTGGCGCTGCCTGCTGAGCTGCTCGGTGTTGCGCCGCGCGGCCGGTTCGGTGAAGAAGCGGAACGCGTCGAAATGGCTGCAGCGCAGCGGCATCGACTCGACGACGGCGTCGGTGCCTGCGGCGCCGAGCCGCAGCGGAACCGAGTCGTGGCGCAGCGACGCCGCGCGGTACACCATCGCCCACTCGTGCAGGCCGAAGCAGTTGAGCCGGGCCGGCCGGGCGGCCGTCGCGCGCAGCAACCCGGCGACGAACCGGACGGTCGGCAGGCGGGCCAGCAGATGGTCGCCGGTCACCGCCACTCCGTCACCGTCCCACCCGTACCCGGTGCGGCTCAGCCGGGGCCGGGCGGACTCGCCGGCCAGCGTCACGCCGAACCCGGGGTGCCAGCTTCGCAGCTGCCGCGGCCGCAGGCTGTAGTAGGTGAACAGGAAGTCCCACACCGGATGCGTCTGCCCCGTCCGGGCCCGGTGAAGATGGGATGAACAGAACGCGTCGACGCGGGCGTGATGCATCCGTTCCCGCCTCGTCCACTCGGCTTCAGACAGCAGCTCAGACACGATGCGTCCCGTCGCGCACCGTGCCGACCAGGTCCTCGACCAGGTCTTCGAGCGCGACCATCGCCGTGACCGTGCCGTCGGCCGCGGTGACCAGCGCCAGATGGCTGTTGCTGCGCCGCAGCCGAGACAACGCGTCTGGCAGCGGGAGCGACGCCGGCACCTTGGGCAGCGGCCGGACCATCGCCAGGTCCAGCACCGCGTCGACGTCCTCGAAACGCGGCAGCACGTCCTTGATGTGCAGGTAGCCGACATATCCGCCGGAGCCGTCGGTGATGGGGAAGCGCGAGTAACCGGTCTCGCCCAGCGCCTCCTCGATCGCGCCGACCGTCGGCCCGGCGCCCTGGCGCGCGACCGGGACGGCCCTGATCTCGCTCAGCGGCACCGCGACGTCGTTGACCGAACGGTCGCGGATCTGCAGCGCGCGGGTGAGCCTGCCGTGCTCCTCGGGATCCAGCAGCCCCTCGGACAGCGACTCGGCGATCATCTCGGACAGTTCGACGGTCGACACCGTGACGTCGAGTTCGTCCTTCGGTTCGACGCGGAACAGCCGCAGCGTGACGTTGGCACACCAGTTGTAGAACGAGATCAACGGCCGCGCCAGCCGGATCCAGACCAGGTATGTCGGGATCAGCAGCATTGCGGTCGACTCCGGCCCGGCGATCGCGATGTTCTTGGGCACCATCTCGCCGAGCAGCACGTGCAGTGTCACCACGATCCCCAGCGCGACGATGAACGACACCGTGTGCAGCACCGTCTCGGAGATGCCGAGCGCATGGAACGGCTTCTCCAGCAGGTGCGCGACGGCCGGTTCGCCGACGCGGCCGAGCAGGATCGAGCAGATCGTGATGCCCAGCTGCGCGCCCGCCAGCATCAGCGACAGGTTCTCCCCGGCGCGGATGACGGTCACCGCGCTCTTCTTGCCCTGTTCGGCCAGCGCTTCGAGCCGGTCGCGGCGCGCCGAGATCAGCGCGAACTCCGAAGCGACGAAGAACGCGTTGACCCCGAGCAGCACCACCGTCAGCAGCACGCCCAGGTAATCACCCATCGGCACGCTCCTTGTGATCTCCGCTGCGGCCCAGCTCCGTCAGCTCGAGCAGGTCGATGCGGCGGCCGTCCATCCGCAGCACCGTGGCCAGCCAGCGGTTGGGGTCCTCCAGCGGACCGTCCGGGTCGAACGCGTCGAGCTCCACCGACTCGCCCTCTTCGGGGATGTGGCCGAGCGTCTCGAGCACCAGCCCGCCGATGGTCTCGTAGTCGCCCTCGGCGGCACGGAACGGCGTCGCGTCGGCCACCTCGTCGATGCGCAGAAGCCCGGACAGCTGCCAGCCACGTCCGGCGGGGACCACGTCGGGCGGCTCGACGTCGTGTTCGTCGCGGACATCGCCGACGATCTCCTCGATCAGATCCTCGACGGTGACCATGCCCGCGGTCCCGCCGTACTCGTCGACCACCAGCGCGGTCTGCAGCCCGTTGGCCCGGATCTGCGTCATCACCGCGTCGCCGTCCAGCGTGGAGGGCACCTTGGCGATCGGCAGCGCCAGTGAGGCCAGTCGAGTGGTGTCGCGCTCGCCCATCGGCACCTCGAAGACCTGCTTGACGTGAGCGATGCCGACGGTCTCGTCCAGATCGCCGCGGATGATGGGAAAGCGTGAGTAACCGGTCTCGATGGCGGCCCTGACCAGGTCGGCGACGGTGTCGTCGGCTTCCAGCGCCTCGATCTTCTGGCGCGGGGTCATGAACTCCTCGGCGATCCGGTCGCCGAACTGCAGCGATCGGTCCACCAGAGCGGCGGTGACGGGGTCCAGCGAGCCGCTGCGCGCGGAGCTGCGCACCAACGACACCAGCTCCTGCGGCGAGCGCGCCGATCGCAGCTCTTCGGCGGGTTCGATGCCCAGCCGGCGCAGGATCATGTTGGCCGTACCGTTGGTCAGCCGGATCAGCGGAGTGAACATCGCGGAGAAGAGCAGCTGCGGCCCGGCGGACCAGCGCGCGGTCGGCACCGGTCGGGCGACCGCGAGGTTCTTGGGCACCAGTTCGCCGAACACCATCGACAGCGACGTCGCAATCACGATGGCCAGCACCAGCGCCAGGCCGGTGGCGAACTGCGCGGGCAGGCCGATCGCGTCCAGACCCGGGCGGATCAATCGGCCGACGACGGGCTCGGCGAGGAAACCGGTCGCCAGCGTGGTGATCGAGATGCCGACCTGGGCGCCGGAGAGCTGGGTCGACAGCGTGCGGTGCGCCCGCTGGACCATCTGGTCGCGCCGGTGGCCTCCGCGCGCATTGGCGTCGACGGTGCTGCGCTCCAGCGCGGTCAGCGAGAACTCGGCGGCCACGAATACGGCGGTGCCCGCGATCAGCAGCACGATCGCCAGGAGCGACAGCAGCGACATCGCGGCGGTCATCGCATTCCCGCCGGGGGGGTGCCGGGCCGGGCGCCCGGCCGACTAGAGGAGGGCTCGGCGTCCGAGGGCTCGTGGCCGGGCTGCTCGACGGTCAGCGCCCGCCCGGAATCCGAGGCCTCGACGGGTGCCTGCGGCACGAGACCCCTTTCGAGTGGAGGACTTGGGAACAAATCATGGTAGCGGTTACCCACTGGGCCGAAGGACTCACCAACCAGTGGGCAGCGGGTGTCCCTCGGCGAATCCGGCGGCCGACTGCACCCCGAGTACCGCCTTGTCGTGCAGTTCGGCCAGGCTCGCGGCGCCGACGTAGGTACAGGTGCTGCGCACCCCCGAGGTGATGTGGTCGAGCAGGTCCTCGACCCCGCCGCGGGAGGGATCCAGGCCCATCCGCGAGGTCGAGATGCCCTCTTCGAACAGCGCCTTGCGCGCCTGGTCGAACGGGCTGTCGGCGGCGGCGCGCGCGGCGACGGCGCGCTTGGACGCCATGCCGTAACTCTCCTTGAACGGCTGGTCGTCGCGGTCGCGCATCAGATCGCCCGGCGACTCGTAGGTGCCGGCGAACCACGATCCGATCATCACGTTGGCCGCCCCGGCCGCCAGCGCCAGCGCGACGTCGCGGGGATGCCGGATGCCACCGTCGGCCCAGACGTGGCCGCCCACCTGCTCTGCCGCATCGGCACATTCGACAACGGCCGACAACTGCGGTCGCCCCACACCGGTCATCATGCGGGTGGTGCACATGGCGCCGGGCCCGACGCCGACCTTGACGATCGACGCGCCCGCGCCGATCAGGTCCCGGGTGCCCTCGGCGGAGACCACATTGCCCGCCGCGATGGGCAGCCCGAGGTCGAGCGAGTTCACGATCTTGAGCGCCTCGAGCATCCTGACCTGGTGGCCGTGCGCGGTGTCGATCACCAGCAGGTCGACGCCCGCTTCGGCGAGGCTGCGGGCCTTGGCCCCGACGTCGCCGTTGATGCCGAGGGCGGCCGCGATGCGCAACCGGCCCGCGGCGTCGACGGCGGGGGAGTAGATGCCCGCGCGCACGGCGCCGGTACGGGTGAGCACCCCGGACAGGGTGCCGTCGGCCTCGGTGAGCACCGCGACGTCGATCGGCGCATGCTCGAGCAGGTCGAACACCTTCCGCGGGTCGGTGCCGACGGGCGCGGTGACGAAGTCGGAGAACGCGATGTCGCGGACGCGGGTGAAGCGGTCGACGCCGACACAGCTGGCCTCGGTGACCAGGCCGATCGGCCGGCCCTCGAACGCGACCACCGCGGCGCCGTGCGCGCGCTTGTGAATCAGCGCGGTCGCGTCCGAGACCGAATCGTCGGGGGAGAGCACGACGGGGGTGTCGACGACGAGGTCGCGGCTCTTGACGAAGTCGACGGTCTGTTGGACCACCGAGATCGGCAGATCCTGCGGCAGTACCACCAGGCCGCCGCGGCGCGCCACCGTCTCGGCCATCCGCCGTCCCGCGACCGCGGTCATGTTCGCCACCACGACGGGGATCGTCGTGCCCGAACCGTCGCACGTGGACAGGTCGACGTCCATCCGGGACTGCACGTCGGATCGTCCGGGAACGATGAACACGTCGTTGTAGGTGAGGTCGTAGCCGGGCCGGTGGCCCTCGAGGAAACGCATCACCGGCGAGTCTAGTTGTCGCCGGGGGAGTCAGTCCGGAGGAGTCTCAGGCCTTGACCTCGCTGCGGTCACCGCTCCACAGCGTGTGGAAGCGCTCGGCGCGGTCGGCGTCGATGCGGCCGTAGGTGTGCGCGCCGAAGAAGTCGCGCAGGCCCTGGGTCAGCGCGGCGGGCAGGCGCTCCTGGCGCAGTCCGTCGTAGTAGGACAGGGCCGACGAGAAGCCGGGGATCGGGATGCCCAGTTCGGTCGCGGTGACCACGACGCGCCGCCAGCCGTCGACCGCCGACTCGATCGCGCTGCGGAAATACGGCGCGACGATCAGGCTCGGCAGGTCCGGGTTCTCGTCGAAGGCGTCCTTGATCCGGTTGAGGAACTTGGCCCGGATGATGCAGCCCCCGCGCCAGATGGTGGCCATGTCGCCGGGGGTGATGTCCCAGTCGTACTCAGCGCTGCCTGCTTGGATCTGGTTGAAGCCCTGCGCGTAGGCGATGATCTTCGACGCGTACAGCGCCTGGCGGATGTCCTCGGTGAACTCTTCTGCGTTGCTCGGCTTGTCACCGAGGTCACCGGAGGCCAGCCCGGTGGTCGCCGTCCGCTGGGCCACCGAACCCGACAACGCGCGCGCGAACACCGCCTCGGCGATGCCGGTCACCGGTACACCCAGATCGAGGGCCGACTTAACGGTCCAGCGACCGGTGCCCTTCTGTTCGGCCTCGTCGAGGATGACGTCGACCAGCGGCTTGCCGGTCTTGGCGTCGGTCTGGCGCAGCACCTTCGCGGTGATCTCGACCAGGAAGCTGTCGAGGTCGCCGGAGTTCCAGCTGTCGAACACGTCGGCGATCTCAGCGGCGCTCTTGCCGAGCCCGTCGCGAAGCAGCTGGTAGGCCTCGCCGATGAGCTGCATGTCGGAGTACTCGATGCCGTTGTGCACCATCTTGACGAAGTGACCGGCGCCGTCGGGGCCGATGTGGGTGCAGCACGGTACCCCGTCGACGTGCGCGGAGATCTCCTCCAGCAGCGGGCCGAGCGACTTGTAGGACTCGGCGGGACCCCCTGGCATGATCGACGGACCGTTGAGCGCGCCCTCCTCGCCACCGGAGATACCCGCGCCGACGAAGTGCAGACCGCGTTCGCGCATCGCCTTCTCGCGGCGGATGGTGTCGGTGTAGAGGGCGTTGCCGCCGTCGATGATGATGTCGCCTTCCTCCATCGCGTCGGCGAGCTCGTTGATCACCGCATCGGTGGGATCTCCGGCCTTGACCATGATGAGCACCCGCCGGGGTCTCTCCAGGGCGTCGAGGAACTGCGCGATCGTCTCGGTGCGAACGAATTCGCCGTCCGAACCGTGCTGCTCGAGCAGTGCATCGGTCTTGGCGATGGACCGGTTGTGCAGGGCGACGGTGTACCCGTGCCTGGCGAAATTGCGGGCGATGTTCGACCCCATCACGGCCAGCCCCGTGACGCCGATCTGAGCGGTGGCGGAAGCGGAGGCGTCGGACGAGGTCATACGGGCAGCCTTTCGTTGTTTGGTTGTGGATAGATCGCGCGTCGGCGCTGAGTGTTCCCTATGCGATGAAGAGCCGGTGGAGTTCCGTCAGCCACGGCACCACCACCGCGACGGTCGGCAGCACCAGAACCGCGGCGGCGCAGAGGTAGGCGCCCGCAGCGAGCAGCAGGCTGTTGCCCTGACCGCCCAGACGGCGTACGCGCAACACCGTGGTCGGCCCACCCGCGGCCAGCGCCCCCGACGGTGCGGGTCCCGCCGCGCAGGCGACGAGCGCCCGTGCCAGCGGGGTGGGACCGGCGGTGCGCACCGCGGCGTCGTCGGCGAGCATCTCGATCAGCGTGCGGACGGCGTCCAATGCGCTGCCGCTGCGCACGAACCTCGGGAACGCGGCGTGCACTGCGGTGAACATCTCGAGGACGAGGTCGTGGCGGGCCCGCAGGTGGGCCCGCTCGTGGGACAGGATGGCGGCGATCTCCTTGTCCGACAACCGCGTCAGCGTCCCTTCGCTGACCACCACCCGGCTGCGCACCCCGGGCAGGCAGTAGGCCAGCGGCTGGTCGACGTCGAGAATCCGCAGACCGTCCCCCGCAAGCGGAAGGTGCCCCCATTTGCGCGACTTGCCGACCAGGTCGACGACCATCCGGTGATGTGCGCGGCGACGCCGAGTGGCGACCGCGACCTGTAGCACCGAGACCGCGAGGCGGCCGCCGACGACGAGGGTCAACGCGAAGACCGCGACATAGGCCATCCACAGCGGCCACCCAAGGGCGCCGATCTCACGGACGATCGTCGCGGTGGGCCTGCCGTCGGATCCCGGCGCGAACAGCCGCAGGGCGATGGCGATACCGGCCGAGAACGCCGAGAGCACCGCGGCCAGCGCGATCGCCTGCCACAACACGATCGCCGCACGTGGGGCACGAAAGGGCCAGGCCGCCCGCGCCAGCATCGCCGGCACCGGTCCCGACAGGACCAGCGCCATGACGGTGAATGCCAGCGCGGACACGCTGCAAGTCTCCCTCAGCCGGTGCCCGGATCGCCAGCGGGCGGCGGTAGGCGGTGTTTGGATTCCAGTTCGGCGAGCGCACGGCGCAGCGCCGCGGCCTCGTCGGCGCCGACGCGCTCGACGAAGTGCACCAACGCCGCCTCCCGGCTGCCCGAGTCGGCGGCCTGGTCGAGGGCGTCGACCATGAGGCCGGCGACCAGCTCGTCACGGCCATGCGTGGGGGCATATCGGTGCGCTCGGTCGTCGCGGTGCTGCACGACGAGGTTCTTCTTCGCCAACCGCTGCAACACGGTCATTATCGTGGTGTAGGCCAGATCCCGGTGGGCCGACAGCGCCTCGTGAACCTGGCGCACGGTTTGGGGGTCACGCGCGGACCACAGGTGATCCATGACCGCGCGTTCAAGTTCCCCGAGACGCGTCAATTTCGCCATCGTTCGTTCATCTCCTCGCGGCTGTAGAACCAGCGTACTACGGGTTTACTACGATGTGTCGTATCCCGCCAGACCTACGTCTTGTTCCACAGGCTGAGCCGGGTCGGCACCGTGTTCACAGCCTTGTCTTGCCACGGTGTGAGACCAGTCACACGCGGTGGCGCTGGTTGGGCGCCTAGCTATAGTAAGGCTAACCTAACTCAGTCGTACGGAGGTGTCATGACGGTTGCCGTCGACGATCCGCTCATCGCAAGCATGGCGATCGACCGAACCCTTCCCCTGCACGAGTCGAGCCGACGACTCCGCGAGCTGTGCCCCGAATGCCCGCGGGTCTATGGGGTGGCGGTGATGGGTGATCTGTCCCGGCGGCGCTGGTGGCCACTGGCCGAGGCGCTGACTGCGGACCGGTTGCAGACCATGTTCGACCTCGCCGCCGAGGAGACCGACAGCCGCGCAGCGGTCACCCACCAGCTGGCGGTCACGCTCGCCCATGTCGTCGTCGGCCGCGTGATACCGCTGCTGTCGATGGAAGGCCGGGCCTGGGACACCGGCCCGGAGAACCTGTGGGTCCACGTCGACTCCGAGGGGGCGATCGACTGGGTGGCCGTAGTGGATCCGACGCTGCGCGCCCTGCCCGACGATCCGTACTTCCGTGGACGTCGATCGCGGCGGGCCGGGCATTCGGTCCGCGAGGGCATCGTGGCCTTGCCCAGCGAGGCGGCGCTGACCACGTGGGTCGCCCACCGCAGCCACCGCACCCTGGCACCGCTGTTCGCCAGGCTGGCCGACATCAGCGGCGCGGGGATGTCGGTCGCGGCGATGTGGCACGCGGTCGGGGGCGCCGTCGTCGGTGCGGCCACCCAGGTGCCGCTGCTGGCCGGTTCGAGCGAATTGGCAAGCATGCGCCGCGGACAGGCCGTGCTGGACGCATTCGTCGGTTTCGGGCTGCCGGTACGTGGCGCGGCCAGGAGCCACATCGGGGAAGGTCTTGCGAGATTAGGGAAGCCTTGCCTATGCTGATATGCAGATCGCAGGCACACCGGCCGAACCACCGGACCGCACCGGAGTCCTGAGGGCTGCAGAGACTCCCGGTCCACACGAAGGACAGGCCCCGCACTATCGGTGCGGGGCCTGTCCGCTCCGTGACACGGAAGTCGTTGGAGCTCAGACGGTTTCGACAGCGCCCCCGCTGTCAGCCCAGTCGCCGAAGCCGCCGAGGTTGTAGACCCGGTCGTAGCCGAGTTCCTTGAGCGCCTGACCGGACAGCGCCGAGCGGCCGCCCGACGCGCAGTAGACGATCACCGCCTTGTCCTTGCTGAAACTGGGGTCGTGATACGGCGATTCGGGGTCGGCGCGGAACTCCAGCATCCCGCGCGGCACGTGGACGGCGCCGGCCACTTTCCCACTCTGCTGCACTTCCGGTGCGTCGCGGACGTCGACGACCAAGGCGCCGTCGGCGATCATGTCCTGGGCGTCGGCAGGCGAGATTCGAGGCACGACCTCGTTGGCGGCGGCTACCAGATCTTTCGCACTCTTGGCCATACCCCGACCCTAACCGCCCGACCCCCGGCCCCGGACCGAAAAGCCACCGTGTAGACACGATCGCGTGACATCCGACGCATCGAGTTCGCTGGGCAAGGGGTTCGACACCGAACTGGGCCTGACGTATCTACAGATGGGACCCGACGGGGGCCGTGCGCAGTTGAAGATCGACGATCGGCTGCTGCAGCCCTTCGGAATCGTGCACGGTGGGGTGTACTGCTCGGTCATCGAAAGCCTGGCCAGCGTGTCCGCCCAGACCTGGCTGACCGAGCACGGCGGCGGTCACGTGGTAGGCGTCAACAACAACACCGATTTCCTGCGGGCCATCTCGTCGGGCACCGTCACCGCGGTCTCCACGCCGATTCACCGGGGGCGCCGCCAACAGCTGTGGTCGATCTCCATCACCGACGACGACGACCGTCTCGTCGCGCGGGGGCAGGTCCGACTGCAGAATATGCCCGAATAGCACTTCCCGGACGGCGGTGCGGCCGTGACTCCGCGCTGCTGATCGCCGCGCGCCGTGGCAATATCGCGCACTATGCGTTTGACGCCGCATGAACAGGACCGGCTGCTGATCTCGTATGCCGCCGACCTCGCCCGCAGGCGGCAGGCACGCGGGCTCAAGCTCAACCACCCCGAGGCTGTCGCCGTCATCACCGATCATCTCCTCGAGGGCGCGAGGGACGGCCGCGCGGTCGCCGAGTTGATGGTCAGCGGTCGCGAGGTGCTCGGCCGCGAGGACGTGATGGAGGGTGTGCCCGAGATGCTGCACGACGTTCAGGTCGAAGCGACCTTTCCCGACGGCACCAAGCTCGTCACCGTCCACCACCCGATCCCGTGAGCGCGCAGATGATCCCGGGCGAGATCGTGTTCGGCGACGGTGACATCGAGCTCAACGCGGGCGCGGACCGGCTGACGATGGAGGTCGTCAACACCGGCGACCGTCCGGTCCAGGTCGGCAGCCACGTGCACCTGCCGCAGGCCAACGCCGCGCTGTCGTTCGACCGCGATGCCGCACACGGCCACCGACTCGACGTTCCCGCGGGCACGGCAGTGCGCTTTGAACCCGGTGTCGCACAGATGGTTTCGTTGGTCGCACTGCGCGGAGCCCGCGAGGTGCACGGGCTGAGCCCGAACCCGCCCGGACGGTTGGACCCGTCATGACGGCGTTGTCGCGGGCGCGGTACACCGCGCTGTACGGACCCACGACCGGTGACCGGATCCGGTTGGCCGACACCGACCTGTTCGTCGAGATCACCGAGGACCGCAGTGGTGGTCCGGGACTCGCGGGCGACGAAGCGGTTTTCGGCGGGGGCAAGGTCCTGCGCGAGTCGATGGGACAGTCCCGCGCGACCCGCGCCGACGGCGCTCCCGACACCGTCATCACCGGCGCGGTCATCCTCGATCACTGGGGGATCATCAAGGCGGACATCGGGGTCCGCGATGGCCGGATCGTCGCGATCGGTAAGGCGGGCAACCCCGACATCATGTCCGGTGTGCACCCCGGTCTGGTGGTCGGCCCGTCGACGGAGGTGATCGCGGGCAACGGCCACATCGTGACCGCAGGCGCCATCGACTGCCACGTCCATCTGATCTGCCCGCAGATCATGGAGGAGGCGCTGGGCAGCGGTATCACGACGATCGTCGCTGGCGGCACCGGACCGGCCGAGGGCAGTAAGGCCACCACGGTGACGCCTGGCGCCTGGCATCTGGCCCGGATGCTCGAGTCGCTGGACTCCTGGCCGCTCAACGTCGCACTGCTCGGCAAGGGCAACACGGTCAGCGCCGAGGCCATGTGGGAACAATTGCGAGGCGGGGCAGCCGCTTTCAAGTTGCACGAGGACTGGGGCACCACCCCTGCCGCCATCGACGCCTGCCTGACCGTCGCCGAGGCCGCGGGAGTCCAGGTCAACATCCACACCGACACGCTCAACGAGATGGGCTTCGTGGAGAACACGTTGGCTGCGATCAAGGGCCGGTCGATTCACGCCTACCACACCGAGGGCGCCGGTGGCGGCCACGCACCCGACATCATCACCGTGGCGGGTGAACCCCACGTGCTTCCGAGTTCGACCAACCCGACCCGCCCGCACACGGTCAACACCCTCGACGAGCACCTCGACATGCTGATGGTGTGTCACCACCTCAACCCCAGCGTCCCGGAGGATCTCGCGTTCGCGGAGAGCCGGATTCGGCCATCGACCATCGCCGCCGAGGACCTGCTGCACGACATCGGTGCGATCTCGATGATCGGTAGCGACGCGCAGGCGATGGGCCGCATCGGTGAGGTGGTGTTGCGCACCTGGCAGACCGCGCACGTGATGAAGCGCAGACGCGGGTCACTGCCCGGCGACACATCCGGAAATCAAGGGGCGGACAACAACCGGGCCCGCCGCTACGTCGCCAAGTACACCATCTGCCCGGCCGTCGCCCACGGCCTCGACGGCGAGATCGGTTCGGTCGAGGTCGGCAAAGTCGCCGACCTGGTGCTGTGGGATCCGGCGTTCTTCGGCGTGCGCCCGCACGCGGTGCTCAAGGGCGGCATGATCGCCTGGGCGGCGATGGGTGACGCCAACGCCTCGATTCCCACCCCGCAGCCGGTGCTGCCGCGCCCGATGTTCGGTGCGGCGCCGGCCGCCGCTGCGGCCACGTCGGTGCACTTCGTATCGCCGCAGGCTATCGAGGACGGCCTCGCCGACCGGATCGACGTCAAGCGCCGACTCGTCCCGGTGCGAGACGTTCGGCAGGTCGGCAAGGCCCAGATGCCGCTCAACGACGCGCTGCCCCGCATCGAGGTGGATCCCGACACCTTCACCGTGCGTATCGACGGTGAGGTGTGGCAGGAGCGGCCCGCAGCCGAACTGCCCATGGCACAACGGTATTTCCTGTTCTGATGACACTGACCAACCTGCTCGCGCTCGCCGACTCGCGCTTGCCGACCGGCGGCCACGTGCATTCCGGTGGAGCGGAGGAGGCGGTCGCCAGCGGGCTGGTGGTGGATCTGGCCACGCTACGGGCCTATCTGCGCCGGCGGATCCGCGCCCACGGCCTGGTGACCGCATCGCTGGCCGCCGCCGTCCACGCCGGAACCATGTCGGTGGGCGAAGCCGACCGCGAAACGGATGCCCGCACACCGTCTCCGGCGGCCAGGCGGGCTTCGCGCGCACAGGGCCGCGGGCTGATCCGGCTGGCCCGCCGGGTCTGGGCCGGTGAGGACTGGGCACCGCTCGGCGCGACCCCGCATCTCGCCGTCGCAGCCGGTGCGGTGGGGAGGGCGGCGAAGTTGACCGTCGAGCAGACCGCCCTGTCGGTCGTCTACACCACCATGACCGGATCGGCGACGGCCGCCCAGCGCCTGCTGGCCCTCGATCCCGGTGACGTCGCCGCGCTGACCTTCGAGTTGGCGTCGGAGTGCGACCAGGTCGCGGCGGCCGCGGTCAAGGAACCGGCCGAGCTGTCCGATCCACTGCTTGACGTGCTGGCCCAGCGGCACAGCGAACGGGAACGACCCCTCTTCGTCTCTTGAGATCCGCCGTCGGCGCGAAAGGAGCACCATGCCACCGCATTTCCTGGACGGGCAGCCACACGACCACGTCGTGCGGCCGAAACGCCAACGAACACCGGGGGAGCCGCTGCGCGTCGGTGTCGGCGGGCCGGTGGGATCGGGTAAGACGGCGCTGGTCGCGGCATTGTGCAGGCAGTTGCGCGAGCAGCTGTCGCTGGCGGTGCTGACCAACGACATCTACACCACCGAGGACGCCGACTTCCTGCGCCGCCACGCGGTGCTGCCCGACGAGCGGATCGCGGCCGTGCAGACGGGAGGCTGCCCCCACACCGCGATCCGTGACGACATCACCGCCAACCTCGACGCCATCGACGACCTCGTGGCTCGCAACGACGGGTTGGAGCTGATCCTGGTCGAGTCCGGCGGCGACAATCTCACCGCCACGTTCTCGTCCGGGCTGATCGATGTGCAGATCTTCGTCGTCGACGTGGCCGGCGGGGACAAGGTGCCGCGCAAAGGCGGACCCGGCGTCACATTCTCGGACCTGCTGGTGGTCAACAAAACCGACCTCGCGCCGATGGTCGGCGCCGACCTCGACGTGATGCGCCGCGATGCGGCGGCCGTCCGCGGGGACCGCCCGACGCTGCTGATCTCGCTGACCGAGGACCCCGCCGCGACCCCGGTGCTGGCGTGGGTGCGCGAGCAACTGCGGGTTCCGGCCGAGCACTAGCCGATGCGTTCCGACGTGGTCATCGTCGCCCCCAACGGGCGCCGGCCCCGAATCGAGTGCACCGGCGGGCTGGCCGCCCGGCTCACCGCCGCCGACACCGTGCATCTGGTGTCGGCGGCGGCCACGCCGCTGGGTGGTGACGTGATCACCGTGCGGGTCGTCGTGGAGTCCGGCGCCCGGCTGGCCATCCGCAGCGCGGCCGCGACCGTGGCGCTGCCCGGCGCTGCGACGCCCGAGTCGCAGGCGATCTGGGCGCTCGAGGTCGCCGGCGACCTCGACCTCGACCCGCAACCCACCGTTGTCGCAGGCGCTTCGCGACACGTCACCACGACTCGGCTGACGCTGACCGGCACCGCCCGTGTGCGCGTGCGCGAGCGAGTGCAGATCGGCAGGTCCGGTGAGCGACAGGGATTCTGGTCGGGCGCACTGCACGCCGACGTGGACGGTATGCCGCTGCTACGGCACCGCATGGAGCTGGGGGACGGCTCGGTCGCCGACGACGCGCTGGGCACGCCGCGGGCGTGCGTCAGTGAACTCCGTTACCCGCAACCCGATTTCCCGGCTGCAGGCGCGGTACTCGCCCTGGCCTCCGGCGGTGCGCTGGCGACCTGGCAGGGGGAGCGCCTCTAACTGGCAGCCTTCTCGGTCTCCTGGATCGAGGCCGCGATCTCTTCGAGTTCCTCGATCCGCGTGCGCGCGTAGGCCTGCTGCTCGGTGATGGTGAGGTTGCCGCGCTGGGTCGACAGGAACGTCACCGTCCACGACAGCAGCGTGGTGAGCTTGCGCCGGAACCCGACCAGGTACACCAGGTGCAGCACCAACCACGCCAGCCACGCGATGAAACCGCCGAACTCCAGCGGGCCGATCTTGGCGACGGCGGAGAACCGCGACACCGTGGCCATCGAACCCTTGTCGAAGTACTGGAACGGCTCACGCTGGGAGGGGTCGGCGCCCTTACGCTCGGCCTTGATCGCGTCCGCGGCGTACCGACCGCCCTGGATCGCGCCCTGCGCCTGCCCCGGCACCCCTTCGACGTGCGCCATATCGCCGACCACGAACACGTTCGGGTGGCCGGGGATGGTCAGGTCGGGCTGCACCATGACGCGTCCGGCCCGGTCGACCTCGACGTCGGACTGCTCGGCGAGGTCGCGCCCCAACGGGCTGGCCGACACACCGGCCGACCACACCTTGGTCGCGGATTCGATGCGCCGGATGGTGCCGTCGGAGTCCTTGACCGTGATGCCGTTGCGGTCGACGTCGGTCACCATCGCGCCGAGCTGGATGTCGACGCCCATCTTCTCCAGCCGCGCCTGGGCCTTCTTGCCCAGCTTCTCGCCCATCGGCGGCAGCACGGCGGGGGCGGCGTCGAGCAGGATCACCCGAGCCGTCGTCGAATCGATGTGGCGGAACGCGCCTTTGAGGGTGTGATCGGCCAATTCGGCGATCTGCCCGGCCATTTCGACTCCGGTCGGGCCGGCGCCGACCACCGTGAAGGTGAGCAGCTTCTCACGGCGGGCGGGATCGCTGGACCGCTCGGCCTGCTCGAACGCCGACAGGATGCGCGCCCGCAGTTCCAGGGCGTCGTCGATGGACTTCATGCCGGGCGCCCACTCGGCGAAGTGGTCGTTGCCGAAGTATGACTGGCCCGCCCCCGCCGCGACGATCAGCGTGTCGAACGGCGTTACGTAGTTGTGGCCCAGTAGATCGGACTTGACGGTCTGGTTCGCGAGGTCGATGTGGGTGACGTCGCCGAGCAGCACCTGACAGTTGTTCTGCTTGCGCAGAATCATCCGAGTCGGCGGTGCGATCTCGCCCGACGGGATGATGCCGGTGGCCACCTGGTACAGCAGCGGCTGGAACAGGTGGTGGGTGGTCTTCGCGATCAGCTTGACGTCGACATCGGCCCGCTTGAGCCGCTTGGCAGCGGTCAGCCCACCGAATCCCGACCCGATGATGACGACTTTGTGCCGATCAGTTGCAGTGGCTCCGGGATGGCTCATTCTGGGCTCCTCGACGGTGCTTCACGTGCAGATCTGTACCCCTTACGGTAGTCGCCCCAATCACCGATCCGGCAAGTGGCCTGCTGTGGCATATCCCACCTCGGGCGGGGGATTAGCCGCTGAGCAGCGGCTTGAGCAGCTCAGCGACGGCGGTGGCCCGGCCGGGGTGGTACCCGTCGAGGCTCGTCACCGGGCTCAGGATCACACCGTCGACACCCGCGTCGAGCACCTTGGTCTTGACCTGGTCGGCCACCTGCTCGGCACTGCCGTAGACCGCCTGCTGCTTGAAGTCGTCGGGGATCACGTCGCCGGTGACGTTCTCATCGATGATCGCGATCACCAGCATGCTGGTCTCCAGCGTGGCCGGATCACGGCCGATCTCCTCGCAGCGCTCCTTGACGACCTGGAGCTTGCGCGGCAGCTCGTCGAACCCGGCGATGATGTTGAGGTGGTCGAAGTGGCGGGCGGCCAGCGGGATGGTCTTCTTCTCGCCGCTGCCGCCGATCATCAGCGGGACGTGATCGCGGAACCGCGGCTCGGCCATCGCCTCTTTGGTCCGGTAGTACTTGCCCTCGACGGTGGGACGTTCGCCGCGCAGCATCGGCAGGATGATCTCCAGCGCCTCGCCCAGCTTGTTGAAGCGGTCGGTGAACGTACCGAATTCGTATCCCAGCGAGTCGTGCTCGAGTTCGTACCAACCTGTGCCGATGCCCAGGACGGCCCGCCCCTGGCTGACCACGTCCAGCGTCGTGACGGCCTTGGCCAGCAGCGTGGGGTTGCGGTAGGTGTTGCCCGTCACGAGCGTGCCCAACTGCACATCGGAGGTGGCGGTGGCCAACGCGCCGAGCGCCGTGTAGGCCTCGAGCATCGGCTGGTCCGGGGTGCCGAGCCCGGGCAGTTGGTAGAAGTGGTCCATCACGAACACCGAGTCGAAGCCAGCGGCCTCGGCCTCCTGCGCCTGGGCGATGACGGTGGGGAACATCTCGGCGACGCCGGTGCCGTAGGAGAAGTTGGGGATCTGCAAACCGAGTCTGATGGTCACGCCAATACGTAACCACAACAAGCGGAGTGAGCACCCCGGCTTCCGCTGCGGGCGAACGCGGGAATATTCAGCCGAAGTCGGCGAGCGCGCCGCGGCTCACATGCAACGTCTGGCCCGTGATGTGGCGGGCGGCCGGCGTCGTGAGAAACAGTGTGAGGCGGGCGATTTCGGCGGCCACCGGCGGAGGGGTGCGCGACAGGCCCGCGTACCCGGGCTCGGCGCTGCGTCCCGAGGCGACCGCGTTCACGGTGATGCCCCTGGTCCCGAAGTGGGTGGCCTGGCCGGCCGTCCAGTCGGACACGGCCGCCTTGATCGCCGCTTCCGCGCTGCCCTCGGCCGGATTCTCCGGCACGACGGTGACTATGGACCCACCCGAGCGCAGGTGGTCACCGAGGATCTGCACCGTCAGCACCGCCGAGACCATGGTCGCGTCGAGCGCAGAACGCCAGGCCGCAGCCAGGTCGGCCAGGCTGTAGGTGCGGGGGTCCCCGCCGTCTGAACGCGGTGCGGGAACGTTGACGATGGTGTCGAGGTGGTGGGGGAACTGCGGACGGGCCGCCTCCAGGCTGGCCGGGTCGTTGGTGTCTACGACGATGGCGTCGACGTCGAGTTCCTTGGCGGCGACCTCGAGGTCGGCACGGCGGGCGCCGGCGATCACGACGCGGTGACCGGCATCTCCGAAGCCCTCGGCGATCGTGCGACCCAGATCGGTGTCACCTCCGGTGACGAGCACCTCCATCGCGGACCTCCCTGTTGTGCTCGGCGCTGAACCCAGCGATCGAGCGCAATGTTACTGGACAGTAGCTAGCGCGAGAAACCGACTCGCGGGCGCCCGGTCCCTCGACGACCGCGTGCCATAGATTTGGCCCGTGGAGCGGGAAGCGGCGCGGCCATGAGCACGTCCCCGAGCACATCGCCGGGACTGCCGCGCTGGCTGTTCCTACCCGCCGCGATCGGCGCGCTGTTCGTGGTGGTGCCACTCATCGCGATCGCACTGAAGGTGAACTGGCCGGATTTCTTCCGGCTGGTGACCAGCGAGTCGTCGGTCAGCGCGCTGTTGCTGAGCCTGCGCACCGCCGCGGCCAGCACGGTGGTGTGCCTGCTGCTGGGCGTGCCGATGGCGCTGGTGCTGGCCCGCAGCGACCATCCGGTGGTGCGGGCGGCGCGACCGCTGGTCCTGCTGCCACTCGTGCTTCCCCCGGTCGTCGGCGGCATCGCGTTGCTGTACGCGTTCGGCCGGCTGGGCCTGATCGGGGAGTATCTCGACGCCGCCGGGATTCAAATCGCGTTCACGACGACAGCGGTGGTGCTGGCGCAGACGTTCGTGTCGCTACCGTTCCTGGTCATCGCGCTCGAAGGAGCGGCACGCTCGGCGGGAGCCGACTACGAACTGGTCGCGGCCACGCTGGGCGCCCGCCCGACGCGGGTGTGGTGGCGAGTGACCCTGCCTCTGCTGGCCCCCGGCCTGGTCTCCGGGACCGTCCTGGCGTTCGCGCGTGCACTCGGCGAGTTCGGCGCCACCCTGACCTTCGCCGGCTCCCGCCAGGGCGTCACTCGCACCCTGCCGCTGGAGATCTACCTGCAGCGGGAGACCGACGCCGATGCGGCGGTGGCGTTGTCACTGCTGCTGGTCGCGGTGGCCGCGGTGGTGGTCGTCGGACTGGGCAGCCGACGCCTCAGGGGCGCCCGTGCCTGGTGAGGACGGACTGGAGATGCGGGCCGTGGTCGAGGACCGCGGCGTCGACATCGAGTTGGCGGTCGCGGCCGGCGAGGTGCTGGCCGTGCTCGGCCCCAACGGCGCGGGCAAGACGACCGCTCTGCACGTCATCGCCGGTCTGGTGCGTCCCGACGACGGCGTCGTCCGCGTCGGCCGGCGCGTGCTCACCGACACCCGGGCCGGCGTCCACGTCGCGACCCACGACCGCCGCATCGCGCTGCTGTTGCAGGATCCGCTGCTGTTTCCGCACCTCAGCGTGCTCGGCAACGTGGCGTTTGCGCCACGCAGCACTCGGCCCGGTCACTGGCTGGCCGAGGTGGGCGCCGAGGAGCTGTCCGATCGCAGGCCGCACCGGTTGTCCGGGGGACAGGCCCAGCGGGTGGCCCTGGCGCGCGCCCTTGCCGCCGAACCGGACGTGCTGCTGCTCGACGAACCGCTGGCCGGGCTGGACGTGGGGGCGGCGGCTGCGGTGCGCAAAGTGCTGCGCAGGGTCCTCGCCCGCGACGGGCGCACCGCGGTGCTGATCACGCACGACCTGCTCGACGTGGTGACCCTGGCGGATCGCGTCGCGGTGCTCGAGAACGGGAAGGTAGCCGAAACGGGTTTCACGGCGACGGTCTTGGCGACACCGCGCAGCACGTTCGCCGCTCGACTCGCGGGCGTGAACCTGGTCCGCGGGCACGCGACCGCGTCGGGTGCCCTGATGACGCCGTGGGGCACGGTGTGGTCCGGCAGCCCGGATTCCGACGTGCCAGCCGGTCAGCCGGCGGTCGCGCTGTTCCACCCGGCGGCCGTCGCGGTCTACCGCGAGCGTCCGCACGGCAGCCCCCGCAACACCGTCGAGGTCACGGTCGCCGAACTCGACGGCCGTGGGCCCACCGTGCGGGTGCGCGCCCAGGACCAGCCCGACGGGGCGCCGGGGCTCGCCGCCGACATCACCGCCGACGCCGCGGTCGAGTTGCGCCTGGCCCCGGGCGACCGGGTGCTCTTCGCCGTCAAGGCCCAGGAAGTATCGGTGTGCGCAGGCCCGTAACGGCGCGGCGCTCCGGCGCGAAGAAGAGGTCACAAGAGCCGACGTCCGCCGGCGATGACAACGGTCCACAGGCCCCGCGCCACGCGCGGGGACCTCTTCGTGTCAGCAACTCGCCATTATGGGCCGTGCGTTGTGATTTAGACTTCACAGCAATTTCTCATTTGAGAACTTTTTGAGCAACTCGCACTTGCGTCACGGCGGTAACACGGTAGTTTCTTCCCCATGGATCAGCCGGACGCGATTTCTCAACCCCGCAAGGGCCTCTCGAAGACGCTGGCGATCGCGGCGCTGACCGGTGCGACCGCGGTGGCACTCGCACTGCCGTCAGTGGCGCACGCACAGCCCGAGCCGACACCGCCGCCGCCCCCACCGCCGACCGGCAACACCTTCATGCAGGGGCCGCCGCCCCGCCCGGCGCACCCGCGCCGGCTCCCGGCGCGCCGCTTCCGCCACCGCCGCCGCCCGGTGCACCCGCGCCTCCGCCGGACCCCAACGCACCCCCACCACCGCCGGACCCCAACGCGCCGCCCCCACCCGCTGGGGATGCCGGACGGGTCAACTCTCCTGCGGGGGGGCTCAGCTACGTCGTGCCCCCGGGCTGGAAGGTCTCGGACTCCACGCAGCTGTCCTACGGGCAGGCGCTGCTGACGAAGATCGCCCCCGAGGGCGCCGAGCCGCCGAACGACACCAGCGTGCTGCTGGGCCGGCTGGACCTCAAGCTGTTCGCAGGCGCCGAATCCGACAACGCCAAGGCCGCCCAGCGGCTGGCTTCGGACATGGGCGAGTTCTTCATGCCGTTCCCGGGGACCCGGGTCAACCAGGAGACGTTCGAACTGAACGCCGACGGCATGCCGGGCGCTGCGTCGTACTACGAGGTGAAGTTCACCGACACCAACAAGCCGAACGGCCAGATCTTCGCCGGAGTGGTCGGCAACCCGGTGGAACCGGGCACACCGCGCGGCCAGCGCACCCCCGACCGCTGGTTCGTCGTGTGGCTCGGCACGGCCAACAACCCGGTGCCGAAGGACGAGGCGGTCGCTCTGGCCAACTCGATCCGGCCGTACTCCGCGCCCGCGGCGACTCCGCCCGCGGACCCGAACGCGCCGCCGCCACCGCCCGCGGACCCGAACGCGCCGCCGCCACCGCCCGCGGACCCGAACGCTCCGCCGCCACCGCCCGCGGACCCGAACGCTCCGCCGCGTCCGGGTGTCGGAGTGGCCGTTCCGGTCGCGCCGGAGAACGCCCCGGGCATGCTGCCTCCGGGCTGACGGGACCCAAACGAAATCACTCCGCGGCTTTCGCCGCGGAGTGATTCGTCTGCAATGTCGCCCTATGCGCCCGTCATGGGCCGATGTGCGGCGGGTTGGCGTTCGCGACGTTGGCGACGAAGCAGGGCACGCTGCCCCCGAAGCCGAGGACGCCGACGCTCTGGCAGCGTTCGAAGTTGCCGTCCGGGCCGATCGGTCCGTCGCAGATCTCGCCACCGCCCCACGGCGTCCAACCGGACTGACAACCCGCGTTGGCCGGGGCGGCCAGCGCGATTCCGCTCGCCGCAAGGGCGCCGACGGCCAGTGCCACAAGTGCTTTCATTTCCTACCTCTCTTGATCGCAATACCGGGGCCTGATGAACCGGTACTGGGCTTTTCGGCGGCCGCCCGACCTCGCCCGTCGTGATATCCAGGTTATGCCGTGGTTGCGACATGGGAATCGGGTTTTTCCCTATTCTGCCCGGCGGCGTCGGCGTTCGCGGGCTGGTCCATCGAGTCTTGCGCCCGACAGTGAGCACGCCGGGGTTGGTCTCGCGCACGCGGCGGCGCGACGATGGAGTGATGACCACCATGTGCGCGTGGCGCGTCCTGCGCCCGGCTCCGATCAGCACCCGGCCTCTGGTGCGTGCGAACGTCGAGATACCGAGCCCCGGACCGGGTGAGCTACTCGTCGCAGTGCGCGCATGTGGCGTGTGCCGCACCGATCTTCATGTGGCCGAGGGGGACCTGCCGGTCCACCGGCCGGGGGTCGTCCCGGGTCACGAAGTCGTGGGGGAGGTGGTCGAGGTCGGCCCGCGAACCCACGGTGACTTCGCCGTCGGCGACCGCGTCGGCATCGCCTGGCTGCGTCACACCTGCGGACAGTGCAAGTTCTGTGTCCGCGGCGACGAGAACCTGTGCCCGCAGTCCCGCTACACGGGATGGGATGCCGACGGCGGGTACGCGGAGTTCGCGGTCGTGCCGAGCGCCTATGCACTCGCGTTGCCGCAGGGCTATGCCGACACCGAGTTGGCCCCGCTGCTGTGCGCCGGAATCATCGGTTATCGCGCGCTGCTGCGTGCGGACCTGCCCGCCGGTGGGCGGTTGGGTATCTACGGGTTCGGCGGCAGCGCACACCTGACGGCACAGGTGGCCCTCGCACGGGGAGCCGAGGTGCATGTGATGACCCGTGGCGAGCACGCGCGCGCCCTCGCTTCGTCGCTGGGGGCCGCCTCGGTGCAGGGCGCCGCCGATCGTCCGCCGGTGCCGCTGGACGCCGCAATCCTGTTCGCTCCTGTCGGCGACCTGGTGCTGCCCGCTCTGGAGGCACTCGACCGAGGCGGCACGTTGTCGATCGCCGGTATCCACCTCTCCGACATCCCGGTGCTCGACTACCAGCGCCACCTGTTCGGTGAACGCCAGCTCCGATCGGTCACCGCCAACACGCGGGCCGACGCGCATGCGTTCCTGGAGTTCGCGGGCAGGCACCGGATCGAGGTGACGACCCCCCAGTATCCACTCGACAGCGCCGACGAGGCACTGCTCGATCTCGCCTCCGGTCGGATCGCCGGAGCCGCCGTACTGTTGGCCTAACCGGCCGCCCTCACCAGCCTCTCGATCGCACGCAAGACGTTGCGGGCCTGGCCTCCGTCGGCCGGGTAGCCGATGAACACGTCGTTCGACTCGGTGTGCACGGAAACGGTGTAGAGCTTGTCGCCCCGGCTCGGCGGCGGTGCGGCGGGCCGGTGAACCGTTGCCCCGACGGGGATTTCGAGAGGCCTGCGTGAGCCGAGCTCGATGTCGAGAAATACCCTGGCGTTCTTCAGCGGAACGGCGGCGGGGGCGAGGAAGCTCCGCCGCTGCTCGGCGGTGCCCAGCGACCGGAAGGGCGGTTCGGCGATGTCGCGCTCGGCGTAAAGCACGCCTTTCTCGACGAACAGGCCCAGGCAGCCCGGTCGGAACGCTCGACGCCAGAACCCCATCATCCTCCTGCCGCTCGGCGCGGCTGCACCGGACGACAAGCATAGCGTTGGCAAATCGATTGGTGGACAGCCGCGGTGCGGGCCGATCAGTGGGCGAGTTCGGGGGAGCGGTCCATCAACCAGTCGTACAACTCGTCGGGGGGCAGCGGTGGGCTGTGCACGTGCCCCTGGGTGATGCTGCACCCGAAGCGGCGCAGCGCCTCGAGGGTGGCAGCGTCCTCGACACCTTCGGCGACGAGATCGGCTCCCAGGCTGTGGGCCAGCGCGACGGTCGATCGCACGATGGCGACCGAGCGGGGATCTCGGGAAAGGCGGGCGGCGAACACCTTGTCGAGCTTCAACTCGTCGACCGACAGGTCCTGCAGCCGCGCCAGCGAGGACCACCCGGTGCCGTAGTCGTCGAGCGAGATCCGGATGCCGAGGCGCCGCAGGGCCGCAACGGTGTTGCGCGACCGTCGCGAATCGGGGGCCAGTGTGCCCTCGGTGATTTCGACGATGAGGGCACTGGCGGGCAACCGGTATTCGGTGAGCAGCCCGTCGATCGTCTCGACAAGGCCGATATCGAGCAGGTTGGTCGCCGACAGGTTCACCGCGACGGTCAGATCGATGCCGCGGTCGCACCATGCCCGCGTCTGCGCCAATGCCACGTCGAGGACACGAGCAGCCACTGGGCGCATCAATCCTGCCCGTTCGGCCGCCGCGAGAAATTGATCGGGCAGCAGCAACCCACGCGTGGGATGCTGCCAGCGCACCAGAGCCTCCACGCTGTGCACCCAGCCCTCGTCGGTGATCTTGGGTTGATAGTGACAGATCAACTGGCCTGCTTCTGCGTAGAGGCCGGACTCGTCGGCGCCGAGCGCCTGCCGAAGGTCTTCGACCAGTTGGTCCTCGTTGCCCCGCCGCAGGTCCAGTTCCGCGTCGTAGAAAGCAATCCGGCCCTCGGTGGTTCTGGCCTGGGGCAGCGCCGCCTCGGCTCGGCTCAACAGCTCCTGGGGATGAGCACAGTGTTCCGGCCACATGGCGATCGCGATGCTCACATCGATCTGCACTGTCAAGTGGTCCAGTGCGAACGGCGGTCGCAGCGCGTCCATCAGCGCACCCGCCTGAGTTCGCGCCGTCAACAAGTTGACGTCTTGGGTGAGCAGGATGGCGAATTCGTCACCGCCCGAGCGGATGACGAGGTCGGCCGGCCGGACGGCGCGCGACAGGCGCGCCGCGACGCACCGCAACAGTTCGTTGCCGACGGCGTGGGCGAAGGCCTCGTTGATCTCGTCGAATTCATTGATGTCCAACAGCAGCAGGGCCACTCGGGCGGAAGACCCGTCGAGGGAGGACGAGACGGAGTCATCGGGCGGGTCGGCGGTCAGCGCGGTGGTCAGACCGCGTCTGTTGGTCAGGCCGGTGAGCTCGTCTGTCATCGCATCGGCACCGACGGACGACGTGCCGGACCCGCGGAAGGTGACCGCGAGCCTCGCCACGATGGCGGTGAGGGTCACCGCCGACAGGGTGACCGCCAGCCGTTCCCCCGGCGAGGTGAGCGCCACGCCGAGCGCGATGGCGGTGGACACGATCGGCGGCCACAGCTGTGCCTGGAGCACGCCTTCCTGGATGGTCGTCGGTGGGGACGGCCGCAGCCAGCAGGCGACCGCCACCAACAGGAACGAGATCGGCCACGTCGCGTCGAGCCATGTGCCGCGCACGTATTCACCGCTGGCTGATTCCAGCAGGAGAATGCTGTTGGCGATCACCCACAGGATCAGACCGCCGAGCAAGACGAACCATCGTGGCTCGGCGCGCCAACCGAGCATGGCGACCAGTCCGGACGCCATGGATAGCACCAGCACACCGGCAACCAGGTAGATCGTCGTGATCAACAGGCCTGCCAACGAAACAGCTTCTGCCGCATGGATGTACGGCGCCAGGACTGCCGCACTGACGGCGGCGGAAGTCATTGCCGCAATCACTGCGTCGAGTCGCACCAGACCCGACGCCGAGCGCAACCGCGACCGCACCAGCAGCACCAACCCGGCGTACAGTGCCGGGTACGACGCCAGGAACAGCGGGTCGGCCGGCGACGGCGACGGGTGGCCGGTGTCCCACAAGGTGGTCACGAGGTTGCCCCACCCGGTCAACGCCATACCCGCGGCCATGCACCACCACGCGGCCCGTTCGGCCCGCACGCGGTAGGCACGCGCCGCCACCAGCATCGAGGCCGACAGGTACAGCACCGCCTCCCACCACCGCTCGACAACGCTGAGGTCGCCGGCGCCACGGATCGACCGGACGACGGCGAAAGCGACCACCCCGGCCAGCAGCGCCGACAATCCGATCCGAACGTCTACCGGCGCCCACGTCGGCGTGCGCAGGCGTGGTTCGACGCTGCGTCTGGGCATGGGCCGGGTGACACCCTTCGGCCTGATGCTGACCCCCTGGGCCGCAGGACGGTCCGTGGCAGTCGGCAAGTCGAACGGGTCGGGGGAGTCGGGCACGAAGATGCGCAGGCATCCACCGCCATTGCGCTTGGCGGCGTACATGGCCAGGTCCGCGTTGCGGATCAGGTCGTCGACCGTCGCCGGCGGCGTCTGCGGTGTGGCGACGGTCAATCCGACGCTGGGTCGGATGGTCAGATTGACCCCGTCGATGGCGATCGGATCGGCGAAGCTGTCGAGTATCCGCTCACCGGTGACCCGCGCGTCCTCGGGATTCCCGGTGATCAGGACGGCGAACTCGTCTCCACCGAACCGGGCGATGGTGTCCGTGGTGCGCAGACACGACGACAACCGCTGCGCGACCCGGATCAACAACTCGTCACCCGCGGGGTGGCCGAGTTCGTCGTTGACGGTCTTGAAGTCGTCGAGATCCATGCACAGCACCGCGATGGAGTCGTGCTTGCGCCCCTGATGCGCGACCGCCTGTTCGACGCGGTCGAGGAACAGCGCGCGGTTGGCCAACCCCGTCAGCGGGTCGCGGAATGCCAGTCGGGTCACCTTGGCCAACAACCGCCGATTCTCGAGAAGCACAATGAACTGTCGGATCAGCACTCCGACGACGACCAGCACGCCAGCGGCGGCGAATGGAGCCGGCGTCAGCATCGGTATCGCGTGTGCGATGCCGATCCCGCAGGCCAGCACCAAGGGAATGTAGGGTCCCCAGACCCGCAACTGCGACGAGATCAGCCGGAGCGTGCCGTCGATCGGGCGCTCGCCGACGCTGCGCAGGGCGGCCAGGCCGATGAACCCGCAGCCCGCGATCCACCCGAGGTCGATCAGGCTGCCGCTGGTGTAGGTGCCCGTGGCGAGCATCACGCTGTACACGCTGTCGGCGATTGCGACCACGATGAGCCCCGCGATCAACAGGCCGAGGCTCTGCCGGTAGGCGGCCGCGGCACGGGCCCATGCGATCGTGATCACGACCACGTCGGCGACCGGATAGGCCAGGGAGACCGCCTGTGTCACAGCGCTTTCCGAACTCGACTCATATACCGGCTGCAGGACGGTGACCCAGGCGATCAGGAACACCGACGCGGCGACGATGATGCCGTCGAGCACCAGCCGGATCTGAGACTGGCCCTGGTCACTGGCTGACAGCAGCAGAACCGCGGCGACAGCACCCACGTAGAAGAGCAGGTAGGCGACGTCGGCCCAGGACGGGACGGGCGTCTGCTCGTAGCCGAGTACCAATTCGTATGCCACCCAGATGACTTCGCCGACGGCCCAGGCCAGCAGGCCAACCGCCATCGCCGTCCAGCCGCGTCGCACTCGGCCCACAGCTCTATGGGCGGCCCAGATCGAGCACCCCGCCGCGAACAGCACACCGACCACGGTCAGGACGTCGTCGGCCCGCCGGGTGACCTCGGGTCCGCCCCAAGTTTGCCAGAGCCAGGCTGCCAGCACCGCGAGTACGCCCGTGTACACGGCGGCAACGGCGACAAGCAAGCGGTGCGAGTGTTCCGGCGGCGCGGCGAACCCACCGGGTATCTCTAACCTCATCACCACCCCCGGCCGGTCGCCATCCGCGCCGCGCTCACTTCGCTGTCTTTCGACAATCTAGCGTGCTAACGGTGCTCAGGTAAACGCGCCATCAAGTACCCGATTTGCTCAGCCATACCCTGGTGAGGGCGGCACACCGCGAATCGGAGAGATTTCTGCGGTACCGTGCACAGCGATGTCGCGTCGGCCCACCCACCTGGCAGCGCTCACCGCGGTGATGTTGCTGGTGAGCGCCTGCGCCCCGGCGTCCACCGCGGTGGGCCCCGGCACTTTGCGCGTCGTCGGCAGCCCGCCGATCCCGGCCACGGTGCAGGAGTTCGTCAACCCCCTGCGCGGCCAGTACGAGAACCTGCTGACACCACTTTTCCCGCAGGGCAATCCGGCGCAGCGCGGCTTCCCGGCCTGGCCCGGGTCGCGCGACGCCAGCCTGCGCATCACCTGGGCCGAACTCCAGCCCGCGGACCCGCGCAGGATCCGGTCCGGCACCCCCGACGACCGGCGTTTCGACTTCCGTTCCATCGACCACGCTCTGGCCGAGGCCGACAAGCGGGGTATGCGACTGACGCTGCGGATCATGGCCTACAACTCCTGCTGCAACGCCACCTACCCCCGCAACACCAACATCGCCGTCCCGGAGTGGTTGCGTACCACGCCCGGGGCGACGCGGACGTTCCCACCGACGCGGGCGCAGAAGGTCGTTCAGGTGGTCCCGGAGTGGAACCACCCCGCCTATCTCGGGGCGGTCGAGCAACTGATCTCCGCGCTCGGCCGCCGCTACGACGGTGACGAGCGGCTCAGTGTCTTCGAGTTCTCCGGTTACGGCGACTTCAGCGAGAACCACGTCGCATTCCTGCGCGACGCCCTCAACGCGCCCGGGTCCGCGCCCGAGGACAGCGTGCGTGCGCTTGGCTACTACAGCCAATACCGGGACCAGAGCATCACCGCGGTGTCGATCAGGCGGCTCGTGGCGGCCCACGTGTCCGCCTTCCCGCGCACCCAACTGGTGGTGACCGCGCAGAATCCCGAGATCGTCCGGCAGATGCTGGCGCCGAAGGTGACCGCATCACTGGCCGCTCCGGTCGGCATCCGATCCGACTGCCTCGGGGTGTACGAACCGCTGCCGGCATGGGCCCACGAACCCGACTCGGACTACGTCAGGCGAAAAGATCGGCTGGTCGACGAGTTGGTGCACCGCCTGTCGACCGCTCCGGTGATCACCGAGTGGTGTCAGCTGCCCAAGGGCGCGAGCCTGCGCGGCTACTACCAGAAGGCCGTGCGCGACGTCGTGCGGTTCCATGTGTCGATGGCGTCGAGCAGCAACTTCCCCGACCGGGACAGCCGCCGCCCGATGGATCCGGACCTGTTCGCGCTGTGGTCACGCGCCAACCGCTTCGCCGGCTACCGCTACAGCGTCGAAGGCGTCACCGGGTCGGGGTCGTTCGCCGGCGGAGCGGCGACTTTGCAGGTGCGATGGAGCAATCTCGGTGCCGCCGTCGCCACCGAGAATTGGGTGCCCAGCTATCACGTGCTGGATCGCTCGGGACGTACCGTGCGTACGCTGACGGCTGCGGTCGACCTGAAGGATCTACTCACTCGGCCGGGGGAGGACCCCGGCGGCGCACCGGTCGCCGCGTCAACCGTGGACCGGATCCGGATGGACGCCGCCGGGCTGGAGCCGGGCCGCTACACGATCGCCGCCGTGGTGGCATGGGCACATCACAAGCCCCGAGCGTCGCACGTCGTCGACTATCCGCCCATGGCCTTGGCCCGCGCCGGGCGGGATGCGTCAGGGCGTTACCCGGTGGCCGTCCTCGACCTGTCCTGACGAGTCAGGACCGACGACACCGCCGGTCGGCGGCCCAACGGCGACCTGACTCGCCTGCCTTCGACACATACCGATAGCATGAAACCAATGCATGTTGCATACTGATCGTCGGATTTGCCAGCAACCCGCTCAGTGAAGATTCGAGGCGTCGTGGATTTCCGCACTTTCATCGGCATCATCGCCATGCGCTGGAAGGTCGCCCTGGCGGCGGTCATCGCCTGTCTGCTGGGCGCCGCCGCCCTGACTGCCCTGCAGACCAGGAGCTATGAGGCGTCGGCCACCGTGCTGATCTCCTTTCCCGGGGCGGTGACGATCAACGACGCATTCGAGGGGACGCAGGCCGCTCAGCGACGCCTGTCGTCGTACGCCGAACTGGCGGGCGGCCACGTAGTCGCACAGCGCGCCGTCGAACAGGTCGGCGGCCGACTAAGCGCCGAAAACGTGGTGGAGAACACCGACGTGAGCTACACCCCCGAATCGACGGTCTTCCGGCTGACCGTTGCCGATCCGAACCCCGAGCGTGCCGCCACACTCGCTGCCGCCATGGCGGACCAGTTCGCCGCCCTCGTCCCCGAATTCGACGCCGGAGTGGTTGGCGGACAACCACTTCCGGTTCCGATCGGTACCGGTCTCAGCGGCCCGCAGCAGGTGGTGACCGCGACTGCCACCATGGTCGAGGCGCCGATCGTGCCGCAGCGTCCGGTCAGCCCGGTTCCCGCCCGCAACCTCGCGCTCGGCCTGCTCGCCGGCGTCCTGCTCGGTGTCGCGCTGGCCGTTGTGCGCGACAAAACCGACCGCACCGTTCGCCGCACCGACGCGCTGGCGGCGGCCTCCGGCCTGCCGGTGCTCGCCCGGCTACCGGAAACCAGCGCCCCCGAACCGGCGGGCAGGCGAGCCCGCGGCCGCGCAAAACCGGCCGACCTCGCATTCGATGAGGCGATCCGTGGTCTGCGCACCCGACTGGTCGGCGCGGGCGCCACGAACAACCGCTCCTTTCTGATCACCGCCGCGAAGAGGGGTGACGGCGCCAGCACCACCGCGCTGAGCCTGGCGCTGTCCTTCGCCGAAGTCGGTGAGACCGTGCTGCTCGTCGACGGAGACCCCCGAGCGGCCAGGGTCGCCGAGCTGTTGGGGCTCGCCTCACGGCTGGGACTGTCCGATGTCCTTGCTGATCAGCAGTTCATCGATGACGCCGTCGTGCCGACGTCCCATACCGGGCTGTGGATGCTCGCCTCCGACACCCCGGTCCGCCGGCCACGGCAGGTGGGCCTGCCGGCACTGGCGGCCGTGGTGGACAAGCTCGGGGCGAACTTCGACCGTCTGGTGATCGACGGCCCGCCGGCACTCGCCGCGGCCGAGATAGGCGTCTTCAGCGCCGCCGTCGACGCCTCCGTCCTGGTGGTCCGCTCCGGCCGCACCACGCTCGACGAAGTCGGGGCCGCGCTGCACCAGATGCGCGCGGCCGATGGCCGGGTGGCAGGGGCCGTCCTGACCGCCGCCAAACTGCCGAGGTACGCCGCGAGCGCGCTGGCCGACTACCGGCATACGGTCGGTGACACCACACCGGCCGCGCTTCGCGGCCATCACGCGTGAGGATGTCGGCAGGCCCGGCGTCCCGGCTGGGATCGTTCTCCGCGGCTACGGCGCTGCTGCTGGGGTGTTTCACCGTCGGCGTGTTCGCGGTCCGGTCGACGACCGAGGGGCTGCTGCTGATCGGTGTCCTCGGCTGCCTGGTCGTCTACCTGACCGGTGCGCACCGGATGGTGTGGCTGGCGCTGTTTGCCGCGTTCGCCTCGCTGCCCGAGTCCTGGCATGTCGCCAAGGTGGTTGGGCCGGTGTCGGTCTACGCCCACCAGGTCGCGGTGTTGGTGGCGATCGGCTTCCTGATCCCCCGTGCGCGGTTGCGATTCACGCACTGCCTGCCGCCGATGACCATGCTTCTCGCGATCGCGGTGAGCACCGCGATGGGAATGTTGGCGGGTCACGACGGCGAGCGCGTCGCGCGGGAGGCTTCATTCCTCGTCGAGATGGTGGCCGGAGCCGCGCTCGCCATCCTCATCGTGCGGGCGGATCAGGTCAGGCAGGCCATTCGCGCCGTCGCCGTGGTCATGTGGTTCTCTGCGGCGATGATCCTGGCGGCCTCGGTCACCGGGTTGCGGTTGGCGGGCAGGGCCGAGAGCCTGCAGGCCGAGACCGGTGCGGGCGCGATCCGGCTCCTGACGGCGACCCAGGCACCCGCACTCACCGTGCTCACCGCACTCGTGGCCGCCCAGATCCTCGGGCGGGCCCGCCTTTCGCACTGGGCCCTACTCGGCGTCCCCGCGCTCATCGTTACGCTGCTGTCGTTCTCCCGGCACACGCTGATCGCGTTAGCGGTCGCCGCCATGGTGGCGCTGCTGGCGAGCATCGGATGGGCCGCGTTGCGGCGGTCAGCCCTGCTCGCCGTGACCGGGGTGGCGGCGCTCGCGCTCGCCGTGCCGACGTCACTTTTCCTGCTGCAGGACGGATCCGGTGGTGGCTGGCTCGCCGATCAGGTCGGTGCGTTCACCCATCGGGTGGTCGGCGGCGTGTCGACATCCGCCCTAGCCGTTGACTCCTCGACGCTGGCCCGGCTCCACGAGAACGACAGCCTGTGGCGCGCGATCGGCGATGCGCCCGTGCTCGGCCACGGACTGGGATACGCCTATCAATTGCCGTTCGGGGAGGCGGGCTCGTTCACCGCGACGCTGGGCACCACCTACGCGCACAACTTCTACCTATGGTGGCTGGTGAAGGCGGGCGTCCTGGGCATGGTCGCATTCGCAGTGTTCGCGTTGCTTCCGGTGGCGCGCGCTCTGCGCAGCGAAGCGGCAACGGCCAAGATCAGCGCCGCGGTGTGCCTGGGACTGTTGGCCATCTGCATCGTCGACCCACTACCACTGGAACCCTCGAGTTCGCTGACCCTCGGCATGGCGCTGGGAAGCGCGTTCGCGTTCAGCCGGCGGTCGTGCGACGTGGGGTCGCCGATGTCACCGCCAGCGACGCCCACAGCTCTGCCAGCCGCGCATACCAGCCGCTGAGGGCAAAGCCGCGGGCCCGCTCCCGGGCGGCGAGCCCGATACGGCGGCGCAGCGTCTCGTCGGTGACCAGTGCAGCGAGCGCATCGGCGATCTGCCGAGCATCGCCCGCTTCGACCACCAACCCGTCCACGCCGTCGGTGATCACCTCGCCGATGCTGCCTGCCGCCGACGCAATGGGCGCCAGCCCCCATGCCATCGCCTCGAGCAGTGCCATCGGCAGGCCTTCGTCGTAGCTCGGGAGCAGGAAAACGTCTGCTGTCGACAGCAATTGGTCCCGCTCCGATTCGGTGAGCCAGCCGACGACGTGCACGGTTCCGGCCAGGTTGGCAGCCGCGACGGCGTCGCGAACGGCGACGTTCTCACCGTCGCCGGCCAGCGTGATCCGCAGCCGACGGCGCACGGGCGCGGGCAGCGCCCGCACGGCCGCGACGATGTCGTAGGTGCCCTTGCGTTCTCCGAGGCGTCCGAGCATCACGGCATGGACGGGATCGGCCGCGATGTGCTCGACCGGTTGTGCCGGAAGCCGGATCGCGTTGGGCAGCACGTCGATTCGATCAGCCGGCAGGCCCATGCGGACTGCGTACTCACAGCGGTGCTCGGTCCCCAACACCACCCAGCGATCGGCGGGCAGCGCGGCGCGTACCAGGCGCTGCAGCCCCGCAGGCAGCGTGTCGAACCAACCGCCGAAGTCGAAGCTGTGGCCGTGGATTATCGCAGGCACCTTCGCTCGCCTGGCCGCCAGCAGCGGCACCGCCTTGCGAACGACACTGCCGCCGTGCGACAGATGCACATGCAGCACGTCGACTCGTCCGCGCAGGATCAGCCAGGCGCTGCGGAGCATGCCCGACACTCCCACCGACAGTCGTCGCCACGGCCCGCCGTCGACATATGTGGCGATCGCGGTGACCCGGAAGCGGGGGTCCGGGTGGGCGTCCATCAACGCGGCCACGGTGGCCATACCGCCGCGGCTGAGCCGGCTGGCCGGCGCGGGCCCGACCACCAGTACCCGCATCACATCTGTTCTCACGATGCGGCCCGCCGAACGTCGTCGAAGACGGTGATGAGCTTTTCGGCCGCGCGGTCGGCGGCGTGGTGCGCGGCATAGTGCACCGCGGCGGTGACGCCGTGACGCACGGCGATCACCGGGTCGGCCAGCTGGTCGAACGCGCCGACCAGCCCCTCGACGTCGTCGACGCCGATCGGCGGACACCCTGGCGGCTGGAACTCCGCCAACGCGCCGACGGTGGAGACGATCGGTGTGACGCCCAGTTGCATCGCCAGCACCTGTACGCCGCTCTGGGAGGCCCTTCGGTAATGGGCGACGCACCCCTTGGCAGCGGCGAGGGTCTCGACCACGTCGCTGTAGCGGTAGGTCCCGGCACGCCACACCGTGTGCTTCGGCAGTGCGCGCCTCAGACCGTACCCGTCTCCGAGGATCAGCATCCGGTCTCCGCGCCAACCGCTTCCCTGAACGTGAGCCGCCCAGGCCTGCAGGGTCACGTCGAGATTCTTGTAGGGGTTCAGCCGACCGATCGCGGCGAAATCCCTGCGGTCGGCGGCCGCCGCGAACGGAGGCACCAGGCGACTGTCCAGATCGCTGGTGAGGGGCACGGTGTAGACATCGCCGCCCCGCAGGTCGCGCCGGTTCTGCACGGCCGCTGCGACGAAATCGCTGAATGTCACCGTGGCTGCTGCACCGTCGGCCCACCGGTCGAACACCGTGCTCTCGTACCGCGGTCTGCGTTCGGCGACGTCGTGCACCCGGTCGTCGTGCACCACATTGACGCGAGGTGCACTGCCCGCCAACGCGATCCAGCGTGGATCGCGCACCAGTTCGGTGACGACGACGTCGGCTCGCCACCGCCGGATCCGCCGGTAGGCGTCTAGCGTCGGCGACCAGGTCGAGGCGGCCCGCAGCCGCGGGTCGAGCACGATCTCGTAGTCGCGGGCGTCACCCGACTCCGGGTGCTGGTCGGAGGTCACCAGCAGCGCGTGCACACCGCGGCGGCCCAACGCCTCCACATACACCCTCGCCAGAGGACGCATCCACGGCGAAAGCCACAGCACGCGAACGGGTCTCACAGGACCGCACCGATCGCGTCGAGATACGCGTCGGTCATCGCCTCGACCGTGTACCGACCGCTCATTCGCTCATGGCCTCGCCTGCCGACCTCGGGTAGCGCCGTGGGATCGGCGAGGATGCGCTCCAGCGCCCCGCGCCAGCCGTCGACCGACACCGGGTCGACGACGAAGCCGGCGGCGCCGTGGTCGAGCATCTCGGGGACAGCGCAGACGCCCGACGCCGCGACCGGGACGGCCCGCGCCATCGCTTCGACGATGACCAGCGGGAAAGCCTCGGACCGACTCGGCACGCACAACAGATCGGCATGGGCGAACGCCGGATCAGGGCCGTCCGACCAGCCACGCCAATGCACCCGGTCCCGCAGCGGCGGGGGAGTACGCGCCGCCAGCCCCAAGCGATCGGGCCCGTCTCCGAAAATCGTTAGCCGCCAAGGCAGTTCGGGTAGGTCCGACAACGCCTCGATGAGCAGGTGCGGGTTCTTGTGTTCGACGATGCGAGACAGCATCACCAGGTTGACCGTCGGGCCGCAGCGTGGGCGTCGCGTGGGCGGTCCGGCGTGGCCGACGCCGTTGGGAGCCACGAAGTAGCGTTGTCCCAGCCGGTGGTGTGCGGCCAGCTGGTCCCAGTGCCGGTGTGCGAGCGCGACGAAGCCGTCGGCCCTGCGCATCGCAGCGGCCAGCCCGCGCGAGTAGATCGGCCCGTCCTCCGCCGGGGGGACATGGGCGCCGACCAGCCAGCGCCGGTGTCGGCCCGCCGCCCGCCACAGCGTCGCGAACCCCGTCTCGGTGTTGGTGTCGCCGCCGATGAGCACCGCAGGCCCGGCAACGCCGTCGAGCACCGGAGCGAACCACGGTTGCCGCACGACCTGCACGGAGGGCGGCAACTCCTTGACCAGCGGGCCGAATCGCTGCATGCACACCAGCGTCACCGGGTACCCGCGGCGATCCAATTCGGTGGCCAGCAGCACCTTCTGCCGTTCCGCGCCGCCGTAGACGAGCCGGTTGGTGGTGATCACGATGTGCGGACGACCGGCGTCGCGGCCCGGGGCCGCGGCACGACGCGAGATGCGCTTCGAGCGCTGCATCCGATCCAGCACCGTCGTTCCGACCAGGTAGGCGTCGCCGTGATGGACTGAGTGTTCGTGTTCGAGCAGGAGCGCGATGTTGGCCCGCAGCAGGTGGTGGGTCCGGCCCTGGATCGGCGGCCGGGGATCGGCGGCCGACGGGTCGTCGCCGTGGCGGGCGCCGAGCTCGTCGGCCAGCAGCACCCGCCAGCCGGCGGCGTGTGCGCGGTTCTGCCAGTCGGTTTCCTCGCCGTAGAGGAAGAACTCCTCGTCGAAGCCGCCGATGTCGTCCCAGGCGTCGCGGTTGATCAGCAGGCACGCCCCGCAGAGGTAACCGCCGACGTCCTCGCATTCGCGGGGGGCGCTGCGATACAGATGTGAAAGCGGCGTGCCACGCAGCCGGTCGGAGTATCCAGCGGCGGCCACCAGTGCGCGAGTGAGGGTGCGGCGACGGGTCGCCACGTCCCACGGCCTGCCACCGGCACCGTGATCGTCCAGCATCAGCGGGGCCACCGCGGCTACGCCGCGCTGATGGATCAGCAGCCGCGAGCGGGTCAGGGGCCCGAGGAGTCGGACGTCGGGATTGAGCAGCAGCAGATCGGTGTGCGGCGGTGTGTGCTCGGCTAGCGTGTTGACCGCCGCGGCGAACCCGACGTTCGTGGGTCCGACCACCCAGTGCACGTCCGGGTGGCGGGCCACCAGTTCGTGGCGGCCCGGGTAGTCGTCACCGCTGTTCTCGTAGGCGTAGACCGGCAACTCGGGCAGGTGCTCGGCGACCTGCCCGAGGCACTTCTCCAACAGCTCGTGGCTGCGGTAACTGACGATGAGCACCGCCAGCGACCGCGGCCCGGCCGGCGCCGCGCGCTTCGCCGGCCGAGAGGCGGGCGTGCGCAGGTAGGCCCGGTCCACATCACCTCGCATCGGCAGGCTCCCGTCGGACCAGCGCCATCAGATTCGAGGCCCGCACCGGCCCGAACACCAGGTTGGCCACCAGGTACGCGGCGACGGCCGCCGCACCGACAACCAGTACATGCTGGCCGGACAGCGCCAGCACGACCACCACCGCGGCCGCGGCGGGCAGCAGGGTGCGCACCAGATGGCCGATCGGCGTGCGGTATCCGGACTGCCGGCTCAGCCACCAACTCGCGCACACCATGCCCAGCACCTCGGTGCACACCAGCGCCGCGGCCGCCCCGACGGCCCCGAACGGGGCGGCCAACACCACGTTGAGCAGCACGTTCACCGCCAGCGTCGCGATCGACAGCCGGAACAGGAATCGCTGATGCTGACAGGCGAACAGACCCTGGCTCAGCGTGCCGGTGACGAAGCGCAGTGCGACGGCGACGAAGAGCAATGCCAGCGTGGGCGCGCCGCGGTCGACGAACTGCTCGTCGCCGAGCAGCCGGATCAGCGGTGGGGCCAGCAGGACGCCCACTACGGCGACGGGCACGCCCAGGGAGTACATCGCTTCGATGCTGCGCTGCATGAAGCGCGCGAAGTCCCGCGCGTCGCGGGCATAGAGGTCGGTGGCCGTCGACAGTGTCGACTTCAGGAAGAACGTCGAGACCACCACGACGTTGAAGGCGATGGTGTAGGCCAGACCGTAGGCGCCGACCTCCGAGTGCGTGCTGAGCACCGACAGGATCACGCCGTCCGCGCGCCAGTAGAGGACGGCGATCACGATGACGCCCATCGGGGCGAGACTCTCCCTGAGCAGGTCACGGGACTCGGCGAAGGAGAACAGCGGCCGCAGCGAGACACGTTGTGCCGCAGCGGTTCCCTGGATCAGCAGCTGCACCACCGGCGGTATGAGCTGCGCCGCGGCGAACCAGATGAGGTCGTGCCTGCCTGCCACCAACCACACGATGCAGCCGAGCATCGCGACCCGGCTGGTGACATCGGAGAGGGCCACGGCGGAGAACCGCACGCTGCTGACGAACACCGGTTCGAACCGCGTCGTCATGGTCATCAGCACCAGCTGCGCCGACAGGACCACGATCATGGTGCGCACGTCGGCATCGGAGTAGACCAGGATGCCGACGCCGGCGGCCAGTGCCGCCAGTGGCAGGCAGTACACCATGGACAGACCGCTGTTGACGCGGACCAGGCGCTCGAGTTCACCGCGCCCGGACGACACCCGCCGCACGATCACGGTCCCGATCCCCAGATCGGCCAGCGACGTCCACAGCCCGATGAACACGATCGCGATGGTCAGCTGTCCGTACCGATCCGGGCCGAGATAGCGGGCCGTCATGGCGACCGAAACCACCGACGCCACCATGCCGATCGCCCGGCAGCCCAGCTGCATCGAGAACGCGCGTGCGATGCGAGACGGCGGAACCGAAGAGGAAACCGGCGCGGCCACAGTCGATTCGGTCATGAGGCGCGGTCGGCGCCGACGGCGGGCAGGCGATCCTCCACTGACTCGGCACGAGGTGGGGCATACCTGACCGGACCACCCTCCGCCGGTGCGACGTAGTAGGTGCCGGGTGCGTAGACCGCGTGCGCCCGCATCGCCATGATGAGCGCGGCGGGCCCTTGGATCAGATACCGGCGGGCCAGGCGGCGCGGCTCGCGGCTGAGCCGGTAGAGCCATTCGAGACCGGCACGCTGCATCCACTGCGGTGCACGCCGTTTGGTACCTGCGAGGAAGTCGGCGGCGGCTCCGAACGGAAGGAAGAGGTGCGCGCCCGTGGCGGTGCCGTGTTCCACGACCCAGCGCTCCTGGCGCGGCTTACCCAGGCACACCACCAGGATGTCGGTGCGCGCGAGCCGGATCGCCGCCGCGATGTGGGGTGACACCTGAGCGACCTGATCGGCCTCGGGCGCCCACGTGCCGCTGACGACCAGGTCCGGGAACCGTTGTCGGAGAAGTTCCGTCAACCGCAAGTGTGTGTCGGCGGTGCCGCCGAGGAACCCGACGCGATACCCGGATCGCTGGGCGAGTTCCAGCACGCGCGGCAGCAGGTCTGCTCCGGTCACCCGCGGCCACGGGGCGGCGGTGAGCAGTTGACCGCGCCACGCGATCGGCATGCCGTCGGCAAGCAGCAGCCACTCCGGACCCGGTTGGCGGTTCAGTGCGCTCTCGTCGCCGAAATGATGCAGGTGGTCGAGGTTGACCGACCCCACCGCCAGGCTGCGACCCGACCGCGTCCGCATGCGGGCCTCGACGACCTCGACGACGTCGTCGACGCTACGGCGCTCGATCACGTTGCCGCCGATGGCCATTCGGACCGTGACCACGCGCCGCGAGCCGGATGTCTTGGTCATCGCTTCACGCCCCCGCCAGCAACCCCGGCGGCACGCCGACGGGCAGTCGCGCCTGTGCCGCCAGCAGCCGGTCGACCAGACGGCCCGACGGCAACGCGACGTCGTCATAGGTGATGGGGGAGTCCTTCGGCAGGTCGCTCACCAGGCGGCACCCCTCGGCTGCGCCCACCGGCAACAGTCGCTTTTCGCGGGCGATGTGGGCCTTCTCCGCCTCGCCGTAGTAGTGGTAGCCGCCGAGCCGGTCGAGAACCGTTCCTGCCCGCAGATCGACTTTGGCGGTGGTGACCGCTTCCACGTACCGGGTCGGCTGCGCCCGCACCGTGGGGTCGCGCATCAGCACGGCGCGCGCCGCGGTGATCGGCACCTCGAAATGGCACAGGTGGTAGGGCGTGTAGAAGCTGTAAAGCGGACCGGCGCCCAGTTTGTAGAGCTCGAGGTAGTGCCGCTGCTTCGGATCGTCGTGTGTCGCCAGGCAGTACACGCCGGGGTTCGGATGAGCACCGACCACGTAGTCCACCGCGCCACCCAGTGCGCTGAGTTCGTCGACGTCGTACCTCTCGGTGAGCTCGTCGACGTGTCCGTGGTGATCGCGGCCCAGCATGCCGCGTCGGTGCACCGACATCCCGACCGCGTTCGCGACTATCGACTGCTCGACGCTCATCTTGGTGCCGTCAGCGAAGCTGGTGACCATCCAGGGGTCCTGCCCCCAGCGGCGGGCGAAACCCTCCTGGGTGGTGGGGTTGCGGTACGGGTCCTGGAGGCCTTTGATGTTGCCGCTGACCAGGGGACGCGCCCCGATGCTGCGGACGAACCGGATGAGGTTGAGCTGCACACCCGGTTGGTCACCGTCGCAGCCGGTGAACACCACGCCGGCGGCATCGGCGAGCCGGACCAACTCGGCGCCCACCGTCGCGTCGACTTCGGCGTTCATCAGCACCAGGTGTTTGCCGTTGGCGAAGCAGTCCAGTGCCAGGCGACAACCGAACTCCACGGCACCGGTTACGTCGATGACCACGTCGATGGCCTCGCATGCGGTGATCGCCTCGAAATCTGAGGTGACAGCGGGTATTCCGCCGTGGACGGCACGATTCAGTTGCTGCAGGCCGTCGGCGATCGCCACGTCGGTGACACCGGCATCGCCCAACGCCCTGATGCCCTGCTGAACATCACGCACGGCGATGACCGAAAGCGCCATTCCGGGGACGCTGTTGACGATCTGGTTGACCAGCCCACGACCCATGAACCCGCAGCCGGCCATGGCCACTCGGATCGGGTCGCGCTGCTGCGCGCGATCGGCCAGCAACGAGTCGATTCCCATCATCATGGTGTTGTGCTCCTCAACTCGGCGACGAGCGGCCACCCGCGGTCCTTGGCGGAGATCACCGACACCGGTAGTGGCCAATCAATGCCGAATTCATCGTCGTCCCAGCGGAATCCCTGCTCGCCTTCGGGCGCGTAGAGACCGCTGACCTGATAGATCACCTCGGTGTCGTCGACCAGCGTCTGAAAGCCGTGCGCCACGTACGGCGGCAGGAACAGTGCACGGTGGTTGTCGCCGGTCAACTCGGCCATGATGTGGCGTCCGTAGGTGGCCGACTCGGGGCGCACATCGACCGCGACGTCGGCGATGGCGCCGCGGGTGCAGCGCACCAGCTTGGCTTCCCGGTACGGCGGCACCTGCCGATGCAGGCCGCGCAGCGTGCCACTGCGGTGGTTGTGGGAGATGTTGGTTTGAACGACCGCCGCATCGAGGCCGTGCTCGGCGAATTCCCCGGCGCAGAACGAGCGCGCGAAGAATCCGCGGTCGTCACGATGCGCCTCGATGTCGACGATCGTGACGCCATCGACCTCGGTGGGTGTGTACTTCACGGTTGCACCTTCCAGAACAGCTGCTCGTCCACCTGGCCGGTCTTGAGCAGGTACTCGATCTGCTTGAGCCGGGTGTGTCCGCGGCCTCGGAATGTCTCGGAGTCCAGGTCGATGTCGGCGAAGACACGGTGCAGCTGAGCCGCCCCGGCCGCCACGTCCCACGCGGCCCGGAAGTCGGGGAAGACCGCCTGGATCCGATCGAAACTGACCCGATAACTGCGCTCGTCGGCACCGGGGGGCCCGAATGTCAACTCGCAGCCGGGGAATTCGCGGGCCACACATTCGGCGATCTCGCGGACGGAGTGGTTGTTCTGGTCGGAGCCGACGTTGACCACAAGTGCGTGCACCCGTTCGCGGTCGGCGGTGAGCGCGCACCGGATGGCCTGCGCGATGTCGAGCGCATGAACCAGGGGCCGGATCGGGGTGCCATCACTGGTCATCGCGATGCGGTGGTCGATCCAGGCCAGTCCGCACAGATTGTTGAGCACGATGTCGAAGCGCATGCGGGGTGACGCGCCGAATGCCGTCGCGTTGCGCAGGAACGTCGGCGAGAAGTCGTCGTCGGCCATGGCGGTCAGGTCGCGTTCGACCAGCGCCTTGCACTTCGCATACGCCGTCAGCGGGTTCACAAGACTGGTCTCGTCGACCGTGCCGGTCGCGATCCCGTACACGCTGCACGAGGACATGTAGACGAACCTGTCCACTCCGGCGGCCTTGGCGCATCTTGCGAGGTGGAGGCTGCCGAGGTGGTTGACGTCATAGGTGACGTCGCCGATCAGCGCGCCGATCGGGTCGTTGGACAGTTCGGCCATGTGCACGACGGCGTCGAAGCCGCGCAGGTCCGCTGCGCTCACCTCGCGAAGGTCTCGCGCCAGCGTGTGCGGTGTGACCGCCGCGCCGTGAAACAACCAGCCCGACTTGTAATAGCCGGTGTCGAGACCGACGACGTCGTGTCCCTCGGCGATCAGGTGTGGGGCCACCAATGCGCCCAGATAGCCTTCGGTGCCGGTGACGAGTACGCGCATCTTCGAATCGACTCCTCAACCGCCGACGGCTGGCAAGCCGAGGCCCAGCGAAGCCTTCTCGCAGACGAATGCTTCGGCGTAGGGGCTGCGGCACTGGACACCGCGGACGCGCATCAACGCCAGGAACGACTCCTCGTCGAACCAGTCGTGGGCCGCCTGCGAGGGGTAGCACTCGGCGATCAACGCGGCTTTGCGCTGTGCCGCGGTTGGCGAAAGCGGCTGATACAACGCACTCTTGGGCAGATCGGACTCCCACTTGAGGACCTCGTAGCCGAGGGTGAGGTGGTCGCGGAACTCGGTGGGCACCAGTTCGGCGATCAACCGGTGGTCCTGGTGGCAGTCCGCCCGTTGCGGAGCGAACACGAGATCGGGTGCGCATCGGCGGCGGAACTCGGCGAGTAGGCGCTTGACAGCCGGCCACTGGCCGGGGAGCCCGCCGTCGGGCAGGTCTGCGACGGTCATGTTCAGTGTCGCCCTGCCGCACAACGCGGTGAGCGCACCCTTCTCCTCGATCTCACGGTCGCTGCCCCCGCCGGTCAAAACGAGCGCGTGCACCACCACATCCGGATGGGTTTCGGTGATCGCCGAGAGGGTGGCGCCCGCCCCGATGGCGATGTCGTCGCAATGCGCACCGATCACCGCCACGGCGTCGAGCCGCTGAAGGATCAACCGGATCATGCGCTCGCGCAGGTTAATTGGGGCGACTCCCAGACCATCCACGGTCTGTCTCCCAGCCGGTAGCCTGCGTCGAGTTCGGCGCGCTCCTTGAACGTGTCGGCAGGCTTCCAGAAGCCGTCGTGGCGGTATCCGATGAGACGGCCCGTCCCGGAGAGCTTCTCCAGCGCGTCGCCGACCAGGTCGCCGCCCTCGGGTATGAGGTCGACGACCTCCCGGCTGAGCACGAAGTAGCCGCCATTGACCCCCAGCGGAAACCTGCTGACCGGCAGGATCTCCTTGACGTCGCCATCCGGGGCGACGTCAACGCAGTGGAAGGACTCCTGAGGCGGCACGATCAACATCGACGCAGCCGCCTTCGCCGCCAGCACGCGGTCGACGATCGTGTCCAGCGGCGCGTCGGTCAGCACGTCGGCATAGTTGGCCAGGAAGTAGGGGTCGTCGCCCAGGTGGGGCCGCACCCGTCGGAGCCGCTCACCGATCGCCGATTCCACTCCGGTGTCGACGAAGGTGATGGTCCAGTCCGCGATGTCGGATCCGAGCAACTCGACCGCTCCACGGTTCATGACGAAGTCGTTGGATTCGGTCTCGCGGTAGTTGAGGAAGAAGTCCTTGATCATCTCGGCGCCGTAGCCGAGGCACAGCACGAACTCGCGGTGACCGTAGTGCGCGTAATAGCGCATGACATGCCACAACAGCGGCCGGGGACCGACCATCTGCAGCGGCTTCGGTATGACATCGTGCTCGGCGGTGCGCATCCGCATGCCGTAACCGCCACAGAACAGGACGACCTTCATGTCCGACTCCCTTCCGATTCGCGATGCCCGGCGGCGTGCGAATTCGCTATATCTACGAAAGCGTCATTAACTTCAGACGCGACAGCATTTGCGGAACACGATTTTCACGCGGCGGTCAGCGTTGACCGACCCCTTACCGCGTCGCAGGATGCCGCAGTTTCCGGCGCGCTCGGACCGCTTCCAACTGCAGTTTCATCTCGAAAATCAGACCTGGTGCACGCACAGAGGGCAGATTACATACTTATCGCATGATTTCATAGTGTGACCCCCCGCACAGGCCAGCAAACCGTCCGTAATTCGCTGGCAGCGGCCTCACAGCGTGACCAGAATTTGCCTGGTGTTTACTTCCGGCGCCAGGATGCGGCACTACCGCCGACCGTCCGGAAGTCCGATGGGCCAGTCAAGCGGGTGCTAGGCTGCGGCAATTAACTCGCGCCTCGCCGGCGACGCAGTTGCGTCGCCGGCGAGCGGAGAACCGAGACCATGGCCCGCCAGACCCGTTCCGAGCACACCCGCCGCACGATCATCGACGCCGCAGTTGAGTTGATCGACCGCCGCGGCTATGCCCACACCGGCCTCGGCGACATCCTCGAGCAGATCGAGGTGACCAAGGGCGCGCTCTACCACCACTTCGACTCCAAGGAGTCGCTGGCCATCGCGATCATCGAGGAGGCAGTAGAGCGACTCGACGCGGCCTACCGAGGGGACGCGCGCTCGGCACCGGCGCTGCAGGGGCTGATCCAGGGCAGCCTGGCCGCCGAGTCTTTGGCGGGGACCGAGCGGCTCGTGCGTGCCGGGACGCAGTTGCTGGTCGAGTTCGCCAAGTTCAACGATGTCGCAGCCGGCGTCCACCGCGCCTGGCTGGCGGACACCACCGCTCGACTCATGCAGGCCCAGGACGACGGCGACATCCGCCCCGATCTCGACGTCGACGCGCTCGGGCGGTTCCTGGTGAGCGCGCTGGTGGGCGTCAACGTGGTGTCGACGTCCATCACCGGTGGCGCCGATTCGGTCACACGCGCGATGCAGGCGTGGGAGGTGCTGCTGCCGGCGCTGGTGCCCGAGTCTGCGCTGACCTACTTCCGCGAGTTCCTCGTTCGTCAGGCGGGTCGGTACCGCAAGTGAGCATCGGAGGAGTGACGAGGTCAGCGGCTGCCGCGCAGCCAGAGTTGCTCGGTGAGGTCCTCGAAGGTCGCCAGCGCCATCACGTCATCCTCGCGCAGCAGGGCTGACTTGCTCATCTTGGCCTGCACCACCGAACCGTCGGCATGGAACAGCGAGACGATCTCGCCGGCGTATGCACGCGCCACCGACACCGGCGGCTCGTCGACGGGTGCGGACTGGAAGATCTCGATGAAGTTCAGTGAGATGACCGCCTTCGGGCTGTAACCCAGCATCTCGGCGAACGCCGCGTTCACGAACAGGATGCGGCCGTCGTCACCGATCGCGAGCACGGGTACGGGCATGCGCTCGAGCACCACGCGCGCGGGCAGATGGTCGAGCAACTCGTCGGGCGATTGCACGCTCTGCTCCATGCGCCGTCGGTCCATACCTTGGGATTATGGACGACAAATCGTCATCTCCCTAGCCGGGCTCCAGACCTCATCGAGTGATGACGCCCGAATGCTCTGCGCCACAACATGATCGAATCGATCGGCCATGAGGTTCTTCGCTTATTGGCCCCACGAGACACGGTCCGACATCTACAGCTCGGCCAGCGCGGCGCCGAGTCGGCCGCTCAGGTCTCCACGGCCGTACCGGAACAGCGGGCCGTTCCCGTCGGCGAGCAGCACCCGCAACCGCGCCATGCCCCTGGCGGCGACCGGCGCCGGGGCGGTCAACCGCATCGCGGCGGCGGCCAGCACGTCCTCGGCGGCCACGATGTTGGGGACTGCAACCGCATCCGCGGGCTCATCAGCGCTCCGCGCGATCGCGCATCGCGCACGCACCGGACCGGGTCCAGGCGCTGGTCAACAGCGCGGAACTCGAGTTCGGCCGGGACCGGCTCGCCGACCGCGTGGGCGCGGTTCCGTGGCTGCGGCGCACGGGACTGCTCGCCGCGGGTCGGGAGGTGACCGAGGACGACGTCGCTCTCCTGCGCGGTGTGCGTGAGGCGGTGCGTGCGCTGCTGCTGCACAACACCGGCGGTCCGGCACCGGCGGAGTCCGACCTCGCCCCGCTGCACAGCGTCAGCTCTCGCGGCGCCGCGCGCATGGACGTCGGCGCCGACGGGGGGATCGGGCTGACCGTCGTCGGGGACTCGGTCGCCGACCGCCTGCTGGAATTGTTGATCGTCATCCGCGACGCTCAGCGTGACGGCACTTGGGTACATCTGAAGACCTGCGCCAACCCCGAGTGCCGGTGGGCGTTCTACGACCGCTCGCGCAACCGGGGCGGTACCTGGTGTTCCATGGCCACCTGCGGCAACAAGGTGTAGAACCGCGAGTTCCGGGCGCGCCGACGCGCCACCGACATCACATCGACAGATGCCACACCAGTGCGGCGGCGAGCGCGCCCAGCCCGTTGAGCGACCAGTGCAGCGCGATCGGGGCGATCAGGCTTCCGCTGCGGCCGCGCAACCACGTGAACACGAAACCGGCCACCGCGGTCGCCGCCACCGCCAGCACCACACCCGCGATCGTGCCCAGCACCCCGCCGCCGAACAGCCGGGTGAAACCGACATTGCTGCTGGTGAGGCCCATCGAGGTGGCGATGTGCCACAGCCCGAACAGCAGCGAGCCCGCGGCCGCGACGCCACGGAAGCCCCAGGCCCGGTTCAACGCGCCGTGCAGCACGCCGCGGAAGGCCAACTCCTCGGGAATCACCGTCTGCAGCGGGATGATGACCATCGACGCGACCAGAGCGCCGGAGACGGTGGCGTAGTTGTTGTTCATGAACATCGGCCGGGTCCACGGCAGCACCAGCCCGATCGCGATCACCGACACCACGATGCCGACGGCGGCCACCGCATAGCCCGCACCTGATCTCCAGTGCTCGCGCCCCAAACCCAGTTCGGCCCAGCCCAGGCCCCGCGAGCGCACCAGGGCGACAAGCAACACCGCGGCCGCAGGCACGGTCGCAACGCTGGCCCACGGCGTGGTGAAGTGCGCGATGAGGTTGCTCAGCGCGAGCACCACCACGACGACGGCGATGTCGACGTACACGCGGAAGTGGTGCAGCGCGGACAGCTGCTCGATCAGCGGGTGCGGCTGCTCTGCTACCACGGCTTGGTCGGACACGACAACCGAGTCTACCGATCGGACCCGGTCACTCGTTGTCGCCGGTGTCCTGCGCCATCGACGGGGAGCCGGTCGGCCGGAACCCGGTGTCCCATGTCCACTGCGAGATCGCGGGGTCGTCCTCGCCGTGCTCGCGGGTGTAGCGCCGGGCCGCCGACCGGGCGTCGACCATGCGCTGCCGCAGCTGTGCCGCGCGGTTGGCCAGCCCGTCGACGCGATCGATCACGTCGAGCACGAGGTGGAACCGGTCCAGGTCGTTGAGCATCACCATGTCGAACGGCGTCGTCGTGGTGCCGCGCTCCTTGAAGCCGCGCACATGCAGATGCGCGTGGTTGGTCCGCCGGTAGGTGAGCCGGTGAACGAGCCATGGGTAGCCGTGATAGGCGAAGATCACCGGCTTGTCGGTGGTGAACAAGGCGTCGAACTCGTGATCGGACAGCCCGTGTGGGTGCTCGGTGTCGGGCTGCAGCCGCATCATGTCGACGACGTTGACGACGCGCACGGCCAGGTCCGGCAGTTCCCGGCGCAGGATGTCGGCCGCGGCCACGGTCTCCAGCGTCGGGATGTCGCCTGCGCAGGCCAGCACGACGTCGGGTTCCCCGGTGGCGTTGCCGGCCCAGTCCCAGATCCCGACGCCGCGGGCGCAGTGCGCGACCGCGGCGTCCATGTCCAGATAGGTCAGGGCGGGCTGCTTGCCTGCGACGATCACGTTGACGTAGTGGCGACTGCGCAGGCAGTGGTCGGCCACCGACAGCAACGTGTTGGCGTCCGGCGGCAGGTAGACCCGCACCACCTCGGGCCGCTTGTTGGCGACGTGGTCGATGAACCCCGGGTCCTGGTGCGAGGCGCCGTTGTGGTCCTGGCGCCAGACGTGGGAGGTCAGCAGGTAGTTCAACGACGCGATGGGCCGTCGCCAGACCACGTCGCGGCTGCTGTTGAGCCACTTGGCGTGCTGGTTGAGCATCGAGTCGATGATGTGGACGAACGCCTCGTAGCAGTTGAACAGCCCGTGCCTGCCGGTCAGCAGGTAACCCTCGAGCCAGCCCTGACACAGGTGCTCGCTGAGCACCTCCATCACCCGGCCGTCGGGTCCCAGCTGCTCGTCGTCGGGGCCGATCTCGCCCATCCACGCCTTGTCGGTCACCTCCAGCGTGGCCGCGAGCCGGTTCGACGCCGTCTCGTCGGGACCCATCAGCCGGAAACGGTCGGGGTTGCGCACGATCACGTCACGCAGGAAGGTACCCAGCACCCGCGTCGCCTCGGCGGATTCGGACGCAGGCTCCTCGACAGGCACCGCATAGTCGTCGAACGCCGGCAGGTCCAGGTCACGCAACAGCAGCCCGCCGTTGGCGTGCGGGTTGGCGCTCATCCGGCGGTGTCCCTGCGGCGAGAAGCCACGCAGGTCGGCCCGCAGCGCGCCGGTCTCGTCGAACAACTCCTCCGGCCGGTAGCTGCGCAGCCAGTCCTCCAGCTGCGCGCGGTGCTCGGCGTTGCTGCGGGTCTCGGCAAGCGGCACCTGATGCGATCGCCATGTGCCCTCGACCTTCTTGCCGTCGACCTTCTGCGGACCGGTCCACCCCTTCGGCGTGCGCAGCACGATCATCGGCCACAGCGGGCGGCCACGCTCGCCGTCCAGCCGCGCCGCCCGCTGGATCGCGCCGATCTGGTCGAACGCCTCGTCCAGCGCGGTCGCCATCTGCTGGTGCACGTTCGCGGGGTCGTCACCGGCCACCGTGATGGGCCGGTAGCCGTAGCCGGACATCAGCGACTCGAGTTCCTCCTGCGGGATGCGGGCCAGCACCGTCGGATTGGCGATCTTGTACTCGTTGAGGTGCAGGATCGGCAGCACCGCGCCGTCGGTGACGGGGTTGAGGAACTTGTTGGAATGCCAGCTCGCGGCCAACGGCCCGGTCTCGGCCTCACCGTCGCCGACCACGCACGCCACCACGAGGTCCGGGTTGTCGAAGGCGGCTCCGTAGGCATGCACCAGCGCGTAGCCGAGCTCGCCGCCCTCGTGGATGGACCCCGGCGTCTCGGAGGCGACGTGGCTGGGAATCCCGCCGGGAAAAGAGAACTGCCGGAACAGCTTTCGGATACCCTCGGTGTCTTCGGAGATAGCGGAGTAGACCTCGCTGTAGGTGCCCTCGAGGTAGGCGTTGGCGACCAGGCCGGGACCGCCGTGGCCGGGACCGGTGATGTAGATGACGGACACGTCGCGGGCACGGATCACGCGGTTCAGGTGCGCGTAGATGAGGTTCAACCCCGGCGTCGTGCCCCAGTGCCCGAGTAGCCGCGGCTTGACGTGCTGCGGCTCGAGCGGCTCGCGCAGCAGCGGATTGTCCAGGAGATAGATCTGTCCAACGGACAGGTAGTTGGCCGCGCGCCAGTACGCGTCGAGCACGCCGAGTTCGTCGTCGGTAAGGGTCGGGGAGAGGTCCTGGGAAGTCATCTGGCCCATCGTCGTGGTGGCGGGTGAACAGCGGGTGAGATCCTGGTACCCGGTGGTCGCGCTGTTAAGCACTAGCCTGTCCTGCGTGTTGGGATTCGCGATACCGCAATTCGGCGCGGCTGCCCACGCCGATCTGGCCCGCTTCGCGGCCACCGCCGAGAGCCTGGGCGCCGGCAGCCTGTGGGTCGGGGATCGGCTGCTGACGCCGGTGAATCCCAGTGTCGGGTACGCGGGCGGTGACACCGTTCCCGACCGGTTCCGCACGGCCCTGGATCCGTTCGTGGCATTGACGGTCGCGGCGACGGCCACCAACCGGGTCCGGCTGGGCAGCAGCGTGTTCGTCGCCCCGTGGTATTCCCCGGTGGCGCTGGCGCGCCAATTGACCAGCATCGACGTGATCAGCGGCGGCAGGCTGACGCCCGGCTTCGGCATCGGGTGGTCGCCCGAGGAGTATCAGGCCGCAGGCGCACCGTTCCGGGGCCGCGGCGAGCAGCTCGACGAGATGCTCGACGCGCTCGAGCAGTTGTGGACCACGAACCCGGTGTCGCATGAGGGCGATCGGTGGTCCGTACCGCCGTCGTGGGTGCACCTCAAACCCGTGCAGCGGCCCCATCCACCGGTGTACCTCGGCGCGTTCACACCCGCCGGGCTCAGGCGCATTGGCAGACGCGCCGACGGGTGGATGGCCGCGGTCCAGGTGCCCGGCGGCGTGATGTTGGAGATGCTCGGGTGGCAGCGCCGCACGATCGACGACGCCGCCCGCGCCGCGAGACGTGAGCCGGCGGCCATCGCCACCGTCGTCCGGATCAACGTCGCCGCCGGCACGCCGGTCGAACCGGTCGCCGAGGCGGTTCAGGTGCTGGCCGAGGCCGGCTACGACGACGCATTCGTCGACCTGATGTACGTCGCCGACGAAACCGACGAGCATCTGGGATGGGTGGAACGGCTGCTGCGCTCATGACCGAAGCCCTACTGGACGCCGTGCGGGTGCTCGACCTCGGCGGCGCCAAATCCGACGCGGTGAGCCGGTTGTTCGCCGACCTGGGCGCCGACGTGCTGAAGATCGAACCGCCGGGCGGCAGCCCCGCCCGAAGCGCCCTGCCCGGCGTCGACGGCATCGGCGTACCGTTCGCGGTGGACAACGCCAACAAGCGCGCCGCCGTTCTGGACCCGTCCGACCCGGCAGACCGCGACCGGCTCCTGGAGCTGGCCGCCACCGCCGACATCGTCGTCGACGACGGATCACCACGCGGCGCAGCCGCATTCGGGACCTCCTGCGCCGCACTGGCACACCGGCACAAGCACCTCGTGGCACTGTCGGTCACCGACTTCGGCACCGACGGACCCCGGGCGGCCTGGCGCGCCTCCGACCCGGTCCTCTACGCCCTGTCGACTGCGCTGTCGCGGACCGGACCGACGACGGGTAGGCCGGTGATCCCACCGCTCGGTCTCGCGTCGGCGACCGCGGCGGCGCAGGCGGCGTGGGCGACCCTGGCCGCCTACTATCACCGGTTGCGTTGCGGCACAGGGGAGTACATCGACTTTTCCCGCTTCGAAGGAGTGCTGCAGGCGCTGGATCCGCCGTACGGGTCGGAGGGGCAGGCCGCGGTGGGCCTGAAGAAGACGACCGAACTGTGGCGCGGGCGGCCCCGCAACCAGAACATCTACCCGATCTTCGCCTGCAAGGACGGCCACGTCCGGATCTGCCTGCTGTCGGCACGGCAGTGGCGCGGCATGCGCGCCTGGCTGGGCGAGCCGGAACAGTTCGCCGGTCCCGAGTTCGACACCATCGCGGCGCGCTACGCGGCCTCGCGCGAACTCAACGCCGTCATCGGCGAGTTCGTGGCACCGCAGACCATGGACGCTTTGGTGGCCGAAGGACAGTCGCGCGGGGTGCCGATCGCGGCGGTGTTGACGCCCGCCGAAGCCCTGGCATCCGACCACTTTCGCGCGGTCGGCGCGTTGACCACCGCCCGGTTCGCCTGCTCGACGCTGCGGATACCGGGCGGCCCGCTCGTCGTCGACGGCCACCGTCGCGGGCTCCGACACCTTGCTCCGGCCGTCGGCGCCGATGGCGCCTCGTGGCTGAGCGCACCGGCGAGCGCCTGGGCGCAGCCGGCAGGGGCGCGGCGGCCGTTCGACGGGCTGCGGATTCTCGACCTGGGCGTGATCGTGGCCGGCGGTGAGCTGGGTCGGCTGTTCGCCGACCTGGGTGCCGACGTCGTCAAGGTCGAAAGCGCCGCATACCCGGACGGGTTGCGCCAGACGCCGCCCGGTCAGCGGATGAGCAGGTCGTGGGCGCTGACCCACCGCAACGAGCGCAGCCTCGGCCTGGACCTGCGCGACCCGCGAGGCGCCGAACTGTTCGCCCGGCTGGTGGCGCAAGCCGATGCGGCCTTCGCCAACTTCAAGCCCGGAACGCTCGACTCCCTCGGCTTCACCTATGAACGGCTGCGTGAACTGAACCCTCGCATCGTGCTGGCCGAGAGCAGCGCATTCGGCGCGGCGGGTCCGTGGAGCACCCGGATGGGGTACGGGCCGCTGGTGCGGGCGACCACCGGCGTCACGTCGCTGTGGACCTCGCCGGACGGCGGCTTCTACGACGCGACGACGATCTTCCCCGACCACGTGTCGGCGCGCCTGACCGCCATCGCGGCGCTGGCAGCGCTCATCCGGCGCGACCGCACCGGGGATGCGGCCCGCACCCACGTTTCGCAGGCCGAGGCCGCGGTGAGCCAGCTCGCCGCGGCATATGTGGCCGAGGCGGCAAGGTCCGCGGGGCTGCAGGTGGCCGACGACGACGCCGCACACGCCGTCTACACGTGCGCAGGCGACGACGAGTGGTGCGTCGTCTCACTGGCATCCGATGCCGAGCGGGCCACCGTCGCCGCGCTCACCGGCGGCGCCGACCTCGAGACCTGGACCGCGGTGCGCGACAAGACCGAGGTGGCCGACACGCTGCAGCAGGCGGGCATCGCGGCGGCGCCGATGAACCGCGCCGTCGACGTCCTGGCCGACCCGCAGGTGAGGCACCGTCGGGTGTTCGCCGAGCTGGTCCACCCGCTGCTCGAGGCGCCGATGCCGAGCGAGACCGGGCCCGCGCCCTACACTCACATCCCGCCCGCCGACTCGCGTCCCGCCCCGATGCCGGGTGAGCACACCCGCGACATCTGCCAGACGGTGCTCGGGCTGAGTCCTGAGCGGGTCGACCGGCTGATCGCCGACGGCGTGCTCTTCGACTGTCGAGAAAGGCCATGATGGACCCCAGGACGCCGGTGCTGGTCGGCTACGGCCAGGTCAACCAACGCGACGAGAACCCCGACGTGGAGCCGATCGATCTGATGGTGGCCGCGGCGCGCGCAGGCGCCGATCCCCGGGTGCTCGAGGCGGCCGACTCGGTGCGCGTCGTCAGCCTGCTGTCGTGGCGGTACCGAGATCCGGGTCTTATTCTGGCGCAACGGCTTTCGGCCCATAACGCCGCGACGCGGTACACCGGGGTGGGCGGCAACACCCCACAGTCGCTGGTCAACGAGGCCTGCCTGGACATCCACAGCGGTCGCGCCGACGTCGTGCTGATCGCCGGTGCGGAGACCTGGCGCACGCGCAGCAGGCTGCGGGCGGCCGGAACCAAGCCGGACTGGACGCGACAGGACGAGTCGGTGCCGATGGCGCCGGGCGCCGACGACGGGGTACCGATGGCCGGGCCCGCCGAACTCAAGATCCACCTGGACCGACCGGCGTACGTGTACCCGATGTTCGAACAGGCCCTGCGGATCTCGGCGGGCGAGTCGGTGGACGAACACCGCCGCCGCATCGGGCGGCTGTGGTCGCGTTTCAGCGACGTCGCCGCCGACAACCCGCATGCCTGGAGCCGAGAGGCGCTGTCGGCCGAGCAGATCTGGCAGGCCGGTCCCGCCAACCGGATGATCAGTTGGCCGTACACCAAGCTGATGAACTCCAACAACATGGTCGACCAGGCGGCGGTGCTCGTGCTGACGTCCGCCGAGCGAGCCGAGCGGCTCCAGATCACCCGCGACCGCTGGGTTTTCCCGTACGCCGGGACCGATGCCCACGACACGTACGCGATCGGGGAACGCGCGGAGTTCCACACCTCGCCGGCGATCAGGATCGGCGGACGGCGCGCGCTGGAACTGGCAGGCGTGGACGTCGACGGTATCGCGCTGGTCGACGTGTACTCCTGCTTCCCGTCGGCCGTCCAGGTGGCCGCCAACGAGTTGGGGCTGCCCACCGACGACCCCGCCCGGCCGCTCACCGTCACCGGTGGCCTCACCTTCGCCGGCGGCCCGTGGAACAACTACGTGACGCACTCGATCGCCACCATGGCCGAACGGCTGACCGTCGCGCCGGGGCAGCTCGGGCTGGTAACGGCCAACGGCGGCTACCTCACCAAGCACAGCTTCGGTGTCTACGGCACTGAGCCACCACCTCGCGAGTTTCGTTGGGAGGACGTGCAATCGGAGGTGGACGCCCAGCCGACACGGACCGCGCTGGTGGATTGGTCCGGTGTCGCAACGGTGGAGGCGTGGACCACCCCGGTCAGCCGCGACGGGTCCCCGGAGAAGGCGTTCCTCGCGGTGCGCACCCCCGACGATGCGCGGGTGCTGGCGGTGCTGAACGACGTCTCGGAAGCGGCAGCGACGGTCAGCGACGACATCGCGGGCGCCAAGGTGCAGGTCCACGCCGACGGGACGGCGGCGCTGCGGTAGCGGTCAGTCCAGGTCGGCGATCAACACGTCGACACCGCGGCGCGCCAGGTGGTCGGCCAGGGCGAACCCGATTCCGCTCGTGCCGCCGGTGACGACGGCTACCTGACCCGCGTTGATCTTCATGGCATCTCCGGTCTGCGCTAGGGGGCGCCCGGCGGCACCTCGGTGTACTGCGGCACGAATCCTTCGGGCGCGAAGCTGAATCCCTTGCCGCTGGCCTCGCTCATGCACGACACGCCCGATTCCTGCACGTTGCAACGGAACCCGGCGGCGTTCAGGATCCGGTTGAACGGCAGGACGGTGGCGTTGTCGAAGACGAACTCCGGCTGCTCGAGCGCGACGAAGGTGGGCTCGCCGGTTCGGTCGACCACCACAGCGTTCGGCGTCGTCGGCTCGCCCTGGGCGTCCAACACCTCATCGGGTTGACCGGTGACGCCCATCCCGGACTGCCAGGCGGTCGCCGACATGCAGCCGGCCCGGGTCCGCGGCACGATCGCGCACGCCCACCGCCCGCTCGGGGTGGTGAAGTAGTAGACGGCCGTGCCGCCGGGGTGCGCGACGTAATCGAACGCGTCCACCAGATGCGCGCTGTTGCGCGGCGGGGCCGGCGGTGGCTTCGTCGTGCTCGTGGGTGTCGGCTCGTACGGCTCGTCTGTGGTCACGATCCGCTCGCCGGAGCAGGCCGCGACGGCGAGCGCCACGGCCGAGATCAGGGTTATCACACGCATTTCGGCACTCAAGCGTGCCGGAACCTGATTTCGGCGGGGGAGGCGGGGTGCGGTTCAGCCGGCGATCATCGCCCTGAGGGTGCGGGCGTTGCGGACGGCATGCCCGCCGAGGTCGTTGTTGAAGTACACCAGCACCCGCCTGCCCTCGGCGTGCCACGCGGCGATGCGGTCCGCCCAATGCCGCAACTGGTCGTCGGGATAGGAGCCCTCATACAGCGAGTCCTGGTCGGGCCCGTGCATCCGGACATACACCAGCGCGCTGGTCGCGCGCGGCACACACCGTAACCGGGCTCCGCTCATCACCACGTACGCCGCGTTGTGGCGCTCCAGCAGCGCATACACGTCGGGAGCGTCCCAGGATGGATGCCGCAGTTCCACCGCGACCGGAATCCGGTCCGGCATCGACGTCAGAAAGTGCTCGAGGCGGTCGTCGTCGCGTTCGAGCTCCGGATGAACCTGCACGAGCAGGGATTCGGCCCGGTCGCCCAGCAGCGTCCAGCACCGCTCGAACCGCTCGATCCACGGCTCCGGTTCGCGCAGCCGCCGGTAGTGCGTCAACCCCCGCTGCGCCTTGACCGACATCGTGAATCCCTCGGGGAGCCGCTCGCGCCAGCCGGCGAACGCCGCGTCCTTGGGCCAGCGGTAGAAGCTGGCGTTGAGCTCCACGGTGTCGAACTCCTCGACATACCGGGCCAGCCGCTTGGCCACCGGCATGCCCGGCGGATACAGCACGTCGGCCCAGTGGTCGTAGGACCACCCCGAGGTGCCGATCCGGATCATCGCCGCTCAGAGACGGCCGCGTGCAACTCCTCGTCGAGCGACACCCGGACCAGTGCCGCGGCGAGCTCGGCGTTTCGTCGCGGCGCCAGCGCGGCCAGCTCGTCGGCCTCGGTCGGTAGACCGAGTTGCCGGGCCGCTGAGGTGGCCCGGTCGTCGAAATAGGGACGCACCCACGCCCACACGTCCTGCACCTCGCGCAGGAAGATGTCGGCGCCGGTGTCACCGATCCCCTTGAACTCGATGAGCAGGCGCTTGACCGCCCTGGCGTCGTGGTCGCCGCGCTCGGCCAGCTTTCGCAGATCGCCGCCGTAATCGTCGTCGACCCTCGAGGCGATGTCGGTCAACCGGGTGGCCGAGCTCTCGTCGTATCGGACGTAGTGCGCCCGTCCGAGGGCGCGGATCATGTCCCTGCGATCGGCGTCGAGCACCGCCTCGGGCGTGCGCATCCCGGCGCCGAACAGCTCGCGCGCGGCCGCCACCGCGATCGAGGCGTCGATAGGCTTGCTCGCCAGCATGCACAGCGTCAACAACTGGAACAGCGGCATCGGTTTGTCGTCCAGCTTGATGCCCGCCTCGTCGGCGTAGGTGGTGCCCGCCTGCTTAAGCAGCCGCTGCACCAACTTCTTGCGCGCTGCGGAATCCATCTGCGGCGCGTACCCCGGCTATTTCGGAGGCAAACTCTTCGCGTAGTCGACGCCGCGGCCGACCCACGGCCGCAGTTGGCGCATGGTCTTGACGCCGTCGAGGGCCACCCGCAACCAGCCCCGGGTCTGCCGGCCCGCCATCACCATCGGCTCGACATGGTCGCGCGCCAGCAACTTCTCGGTCTCCTCGGGTGGTACCCGCACCATGAGGCCGCCCTGTCCGCTGGCGACGACCGCCATGTTGCCGTTGATCAGGAACGCCAGCCCGCCGAACATCCGCTTCTCCTCGACGCCCCGCTCGGCGCCCAGCAACTCGCGGATCCGGTCGGCGAGTTCCTCGTCGTAGGCCATGGCAGGACCGTAGCGCCAGGGGCCGACAGCTACTCGGTATCCGCGCTCACCGACCAGGACCCGACCCGGTTGTAGGCCGCGTCGTACACGTCCTGCTTGTCGCCGGGTTCGAGGTCGTCGAGGTCCTTCATCGCCCCGCCCCAGTACCGCAGGATCCGCCCGACCTCCGCGGACACGTCGGCGTCGTCGGGCAGATGCACATCGAGCACGAACCTCACGGCGGATCTGTACCCGAATCCGGTGAATGCACGCACCCAGTGCGGGCGTCAGGCCGCCGCGGTGACCGCCTCGGACGGCTGCAGCGCCTGCGCGACGATCTCGGCGACGTCGGTCATCGGCTTGACCTCCAGCGCGTCGAGCACGTCGGCCGGGACGTCATCCAGGTCCGCCTCGTTGCGCTGCGGGATGAACACCGTGGACAGGCCCGCCCGTTGTGCGGCCAGCAGCTTCTGCTTGACCCCGCCGATCGGCAGCACGCGGCCGTTGAGCGTCACCTCGCCGGTCATGCCGACATCGGCGCGCACCTGCCGGCCGGTCGCCATGGACACCAGCGCGGTCACCATCGTCACACCGGCCGAGGGGCCGTCCTTGGGCACCGCACCCGCGGGCACGTGCACGTGGATGCGCCGGTCCAGCGCCTTGGGGTCGACGCCTAACTGCTCGGCGTGGCTGCGCACGTAGGACAGCGCGATCTGCGCCGACTCCTTCATCACGTCGCCGAGCTGACCGGTCAGCTGCAAGGATGCATCGCCCGGCCCGGCTGAGCCAGCCGCCCCGGCCTCGATGTAGAGGACGTCGCCGCCGAGACCGGTCACCGCCAGCCCGGTGGCCACGCCCGGCACCGCGGTGCGTTCGGCGGATTCGGGCAGGAACCGCGGCCGGCCCAGATAGTCGACGAGATCGGGCTCGTCAATGGTCAACGCGACCTCGTCATCGGCCGACTCGGCCAGCTTCGTCGCCGCCTTGCGCATCGCCTTGGCCAGCAACCGTTCGAACTGCCGCACGCCCGGTTCGCGGGTGTAGTCCGCGGCCATCTTGCGCAGCGCCTCCTCGGTCACCACGACCTCGTCCTCGATCAGCGCCGCCCGCTCCCGCTGTCGGGGCAGCAGGAAGTCGCGCGCGATCGCGACCTTGTCGTCGGCGGTGTAGCCGTCGATCTGCACCAGTTCCATGCGATCCAGCAGCGCCGAGGGGATGTTCTCGATCACGTTGGCCGTCGCCAGGAACACCACGTCGGACAGGTCCAGATCCAGGTCCAGGTAGTGGTCGCGGAACGTGTGGTTCTGCGCCGGATCGAGCACCTCGAGCAGCGCCGCCGCCGGGTCGCCGCGGAAGTCGGAGCCGACCTTGTCGATCTCGTCGAGCAGCACGACGGGGTTCATGGAGCCCGCTTCGCCGATGGCCCGCACGATGCGCCCCGGCAGAGCGCCGACGTAGGTGCGTCGGTGGCCGCGGATCTCGGCCTCGTCGCGCACGCCGCCGAGCGCGACCCGGACGAACTTGCGACCCAGCGCGCGGGCCACGCTCTCGCCCAGCGACGTCTTGCCGACGCCGGGCGGACCGGCCAGCACCATCACCGCGCCGGAGCCGCGGCCGCCGACGAGGGCCAGTCCGCGCTGGGTGCGCCGCGCCCGCACGGCCAGGTACTCGACGATGCGGTCCTTGACGTCCTCGAGCCCGTGGTGGTCGGCGTCGAGTATCTCGCGCGCGCCCTTCAGGTCGGTGGAGTCGTCGGTGCGCACGTTCCACGGCAGATCCAGCACGGTGTCGAGCCAGGTGCGGATCCAGCCGCCCTCCGGGCTCTGGTCGCTGGCGCGTTCCAGCTTGCCCACCTCGCGCAGCGCGGCCTCGCGGATCTTGTCGGGAAGATCGGCGGCCTCGACCCGGGCGCGGTAGTCGTCGGTGCCCTCCTCGCCGTCGGGGCTCAACTCGCCCAGGTCCCTGCGGATCGCGGCGAGTTGCTGGCGCAGCAGGAACTCCTTCTGCGTCTTCTCAATGCCCTCGCGGACGTCCTCGGCGATCTTGTCGTTGACCTCCACCTCGGCGAGGTGGTCGGTGGTCCACTCGATCAGCACGCGCAACCGCTCGGCCACGTCGGGCGTCTCGAGCAGTTGGCGCTTCTGCACCTGGCTCAGGTGGGTGGCGTACCCGGCCAGGTCGGCCAGCGCCGACGGGTCGGTCTGCTGGTTGACGAAGTCGACGATCTGCCAGGCCTCTCGGCGCTGCAGCACCGCCAGCAGCAGCTTCTTGTACTCGGCTGCCAGCGCCGCGACCCCGCCGCCGGCCGCGGTGTCGTCGGTGATCTCGACCACCTCGACCCACAGCGCGGTGCCCGGTCCGGTGGCGCCGATGCCGATGTGCGCCCGGCTGTTGCCGCGCACCACCGCGGCTGCGGCGCCGGCGATCTGGCCGACCTGCAGAATCGAGGCCAGCACACCGTAGGACGGGTAGCGGTCCTCCAGCCGCGGCGCGACCAGCAGCTCGCCCGACTCGCTGGCGCGGGCGGCGTCGACCGCCGCACGTGCGGCGTCGTCGAGTTCGATCGGCACCACCATGCCCGGCAGCACGATCGAGTCACTGGTGAAAAGCACCGGCACCACACGCGATGCCTTGTTGGCGTCAGCCATCAATCCTCCAAAGTTCAGTCGAATGGACTCAACCCTGGGGCATCGGTGTTTGTTCCCTCGTTCGGCTGGACGCGAAAGAGCATTCCTGGTCGCAGTGGCGGCAGATCAACGGCCATGGCTGCTCATTCGGCGTACCCCACACATGGCAGGGAGCCTGCCGTTCGGGGTTACGGCAGGCTCCCTGTAGTGGGTGGATCTCGGCGGTGTCCCTAGGCGCTGGCCTGCGCCCCCAGCACCCGCTGGATGTCAGGCTTCATCATCTGCAGCTGCTGACCCCAGTAGCCCCAGCTGTGCGTTCCCTGGTCCGGGAAGTTGAAGACACCGTTGGTGCCGCCCGCGGCGATGTAGTTGTCGCGGAAGGTGATGTTGGTCCGCAGCGTGAACCCCTCGAGGAACTGGGCGGCCATCAGGTTGCCACCGCCACCGGAGCTGTCCAGCTCCGACGGGGTGCCGGTGCCGCAGTAGATCCAGATGCGGGTGTTGTTGGCCACCAACTGGCCGATGTTGACCATCGGGTCGTTGCGTTTCCACGCCGGATCCGAGGACGGACCCCACATGCTCTCGGCGTTGTAGCCACCGGCGTCGTTCATCGCCAACCCGATCAGCATCGGCCACCAGCCCTCGGACGGGTTCAGGAAACCCGACAGCGACGCGGCGTAGACGAACTTCTGCGGGTAGTAGATCGAGTAGGTCAGCGCCGTGCTGCCTGCCATCGAGATACCAACCACCGCATTGCCGTTCGGGTCGACGCCCCTGTTCGCCTGCAGCCATGCCGGCAGTTCCTGGGTCAGGAACGTCTCCCACTTGTAGGTGTAGTCCTGGCCGTTGCCCCGCGACGGCTGATACCAGTCGGTGTAGAAGCTGGACTGCCCGCCGACCGGCATCACCGTCGACAGACCTGACTGGTAGTACCACTCGAACGCCGGGGTGTTGATGTCCCAGCCGTTGAAGTCGTCCTGGGCGCGCAGGCCGTCGAGCAGATACACCGCGTGGGGACCGCCGCCCTGGAACTGGATCCGGATGTTGCGGTTCATCGACTGGGAGAACACATCCAGATACTCGACCGGCAGACCCGGCCGGGAGAACGCTCCCGCAGTCGCCGACCCCCCGGCGAACCCGATCAGCCCGGGCAGCGCCACGGTCGCAAGCGCGGCCACCGCCATCCTGCGCAACAGTCTTGTACCGGTACCTCGGTACCTCTCCATGAATTTCATAACGGCAACCAACCCACCTTTCATCGCATGCCACAAAGCAATTGCCGTCGCTTTCCTGGGTAATGAAACACGCCGGGCGGGCCCGCGCCGCGCCGTGACATGCGGTTGCGACGTCGCGGTTGGCTAACGATTGCGACTCGGCCCGGCCTCGTGCTCCGATGATCGACCGTGTGACCTGTGGGGAAGAAGTGCCTAGGGTGACTCGGTGCGGGAGGCCGACACGCCGCGGGAGAGCCGGTGCAACCGGGTGACGTGCCGCGGCCCCAGCTCGGCGAGCGAGGTCACCCCGAGGAGCCGCATCGTGCGCACGACCTGCTCGTTCAGGATCGCGATCGCCCGATCGGCACCCGCCTCACCACCGGCCATCAACCCGTACAGGTAGGCCCGCCCCACCATCGTGAATCGTGCACCGAGGGCGATCGCGGCGACGATGTCGGCGCCCGACATGATGCCGGTATCCAGCAAAATCTCGGTGTCCGCCCCGACCTCGCGGGCCACGCTGGGCAACAGATGGAACGGCACCGGTGCGCGGTCGAGTTGTCGGCCACCGTGATTCGAGAGCACGATGCCGTCGACACCCAGGTCGACGACGGCGCGGGCGTCGTGGAGCGTCTGGATACCCTTGACCACCAACTTGTTCGGCCACTGCTCGGTGATCCAGGCCAGGTCGGCGTAGGTGACCGTGGGATCGAACATGGTGTCGAGGTACTCGGCGACGGTGCCCGGCCAGCGATCCAGAGAGGCGAACGACAGCGGTTGCGTGGTCAGCAGATCGAACCACCATCGCGGGTGGGCCGCTGCGTCGAGCACGGTGCGCAGCGTGAGCGCGGGCGGGATCGACATCCCGTTGCGGATGTCGCGCAACCGCGCGCCCGCGACGGGGACGTCCACGGTGACCAGCAGGGTGTCGAAGCCGGCCGCCGCCGCGCGCTCCACCAACGCCATCGACCGCTCGCGGTCCTTCCACATGTAGAGCTGAAACCAGTTGCGCCCGTGCGGGTTCGCCGCCTTGACATCCTCGATGGACGACGTGGCCAGCGTCGACAGCGAGAATGGGATGCCGGCACGGGCGGCAGCGCGGGCACCGGCGAGCTCGCCCTCGGTGTGCATCAGCCGGGTGAATCCGGTCGGCGCGATGCCGAACGGCGCGGCCACGTGGCCGCCGAGCACCGTCGCACCGGTGTCGACGTTCGCCACATCACGAAGGATCGACGGGTGGAACTCGATGTCGCGGAAGGCCTGTCGAGCGCGGGCCAGCGACAACTCCGCCTCGGCGGCGCCGTCGGTGTAGTCGAACGCGGCCTTGGGTGTGCGGCGCTTGGCGATCCGCCTGAGGTCCTCGATGGTGAGCGCGGCGGCCAGCCTGCGCTGCGTCGAATTCCACTGCGGCCGTCGAATCGTGACCAGCGGCGCCAGTTCGCGCAGTCGAGGCAGGCGTCGCTTCATCACGCGGGTCAGTCGGATGCCGCGGCCAGCGCCCGCCGAAGGGTGGCCCGGCGCTCCTCGATCGCCCGGCCGAAGTCGTGCAGCAGAAGCGGCTTGCGCGCCACCAGGTCTTCGACGCGATCGCGCTCGATCTGCACCACGGTGACCTCCTCGAGCGCATAGGCCGACGCCGTGACCGGTTCGCGCGTCAGGGTCGTCTGGCCCAGGAAATCACCCGTCTCCAACGTACGGATCTCGATGACTACGTCGTCGTCGCCGACGGCTACCAGGCGCACCCGACCGCTCACGATGAACATCATCCGGGTCGGCACCTGACCGGAAGCCTGCAGATACTCGTCGGTGCCGTAGCGGGTGACGCGCACGTGGGGGACGATCTCGTCCTGCTCGGCCTGATTCAGGCGCAACGTCGGCGCCACCGCCCGCAGCGACCGCTGCACCCGCTGCGTCGTCTCGAATTCGTCTTCCGCCTCGTCCAGATGCAGTCCGGCCCGCCGCGCGGCGTACCAGACCCACCGCAAAAACGTGGTTTTGGTGGCCAAGTCGTCGGCGGGGGTGTTCAGCGGCACGCTGGTCAGGTACGACAGGCCGCCGACGTGCACGCTCGACGGCATGGCGTCGGCGCGCAGTTGCGGCAGCATGGCCGCCACCCGGTTCAGCATCGAGATCACGTCGTCGGGCGGGTCGTCGACCGCGAACGTGGTCGTCACCGTGAGCGCGTGTGACCCCGGCGGTCGCGAGTAGTTGGTGAACGAGGCGCCGGCAAGCACCGAGTTCGGCATGATCAACAGTCCGGCGCCGGTGTCGATGTGCGTGGCTCGCCAGTTGACCTCCACCACCCGCCCTCGCGCGGTCGGCGTCTGGATCCAGTCGCCGAGCTGGAACGGCTGCTCGAAGAGCACGAGCAGACCGGAGATGATCTGCCCCACGGAGTTCTGAAGCGCCAGGCCGAGCACGATCGAGGACACCCCGAGCGCGGTGAACAGACCGCCGATGTTGGCGCCCCAGATGTAGGCCAGTATCAGACCCACACCGAGCGCGATCAGCGCGAAGCGCGCGACGTCGAGGAAGATCGACGGGATTCGTTTGCGCCACGTGCCTTCCGGTGCGCCCTGAAACAGCGTCGCGTTCGTTCCCGACAGCAGCAGCACCAGGACGACGAAGCCGAACACCGTCGCCACGACGCGCACCGTGGTGGATTCCCCCGAGATCTGCAGCGCCCCGACCAGCAGCACCAGCAGCGCGACCAACGGCACCACGTAGTTGCGCACCAGATGCACCGGCCGCGCCAGAAAGCTGCCCCGGCGGCGCAGCGCGTTGTGCAACTCGGTCAGCAGGACCAGGGCGACCGGGAAGCCGATCGCGACGGAGACGGCCCAGTAGAACCACGCCGATCCCAGGATGTCGCTCATGAGTCGCGCTCCACCAGACGCCAGATCGGCTGTTCATCGCCGTCGACAGAGATCGTGCCCGCCGACGTGAAGCGCCTGCTGTCGCGAATCACGTCGTAGACCTGGGAGGTGACGAACACGCCGGGCTGCGGCGATCCGCTCTGCACCTGATAGGCCAGGTTCACCGCCGCGCCCCACATGTCATAGGCGAGCGTGGAGCGACCGACCAGGCCGCTGGAGACGGTGCCGGTGTCGATGCCGGCGCGCAGCGCGAGGTCGTTGCCGGTCTCGGCGTTGAACCGGTCGACGATCCGCTGCATCTCGGCGGCGAAATCGACGGTGCGGCGGACGTTGTCGAGGCGCGGCACGGACAACCCGCAACTGGCCAGGAATCCGTTGTGCAGGATGCGGATGGATTCCACACCGAAACTCTCGGCCGCGGCGTCGAATTGGCGCGTCAACTTGTTGACGATGGCCAACAGCTCCTCCGATGTCAGCTCGTCGCCGAGATCGTCGAGTCCGACGATGTCGGCGAAGATCACGGTGACGTTCTGATGGTCCTGGGCGATCGTCTCCTCGCCTTCGCGGTAGCGCTGCACCACGGGTTCGGGCATCAACGACAGCAGCAGCCGGTCGTTCTCCATCCGCTGCTCGGTGAGCAGCTCCTCCTTGATCGCCAGGTTGCGGCTCATGTCGTTGAAAGCCACTGTCAAATCGCCGAATTCGTCCTTGGACTGCACCGGCAGCGCGACGTGGTAGTCACCCGAACTGATCTGCTGTGCGCCCGCCTCGAGCCGGCGCAGCGGCCGGACGAAGAGCCGGGCGAGCAGCATCGCGGCCAGGCACACCACGAAGATGATCAACGCGGTGGACAGCACCAGTGTGCGGGTGAACTTGAGCACCGGCGCGAACGCCTCTTCGGTGTCGATCTTGGCGATGATCGCCCAGTGCAGGCCGCGCAGATCGACCGGGGCGTACGCCTGTAGCGTCCGGCGGCCGAGGTAGTCGTCCTCGATAATGGTGCCGGTCTGACCACGCTGCGCCCGACGCGTCGCCTCGCTGGTCACCGGCTGCACCAAGGTGGTGCTGCCCTGCCGGATCGCGTTCTGTGCCACATCGGGAGGAGTGCCCGCCTCGACGACATCGGCCTTGTACTGCTCCGGATCCTCCAGGAACAGCCGCGAATCGGAGCGCATCAGGTCGTCGGGTCCGACGAGGATGGTCTCGCCGGTCTCACCCATGCCGGCCGCCTCCCACTGGCGGTTGACGGTCATCATGTTGTTGATCTTCGAGATCGGGAACTGCAGCGCCAGTACGCCTTGCACCCGGCCGCTGGGCCCGGTGGGGGCCAGCATCCACGCCGTCGGTTCGTTGGCGGGCTGATAGTCGCCGAAATCGGTGACCCCCACATAGTCGACGGCGTTCGACGTAAGGACCTGTTGATACGCCTCCTGCAGGCCACCCTCGCGGTACGGGCCGGTGAGGATGTTGGTGCCCAGGTCGACGCCCTTGTGGGCGCTGTAGACGATGTTGCCCCTGGTGTCGAGCAGCAGCGCATCCTCGAACTGGAAGCGCTGCACGATCTCCCGAAAGAAGTCGTTGAAGCGGGCGCTGGCCGCCGACCACGGGCTACCGTCGCGCGCGTCGGCGATGTCGATCGCCTTGTCCGACCGGCCGAACGGCGCGGTGTAGTACGCCTGCAGATACCTGGCGGCGTTCGATGTGGGCAGCAGGGCGTCTACGTCGAGGTCGGTGCCGGTCTGGCGCTCCTTGGCGGCGCCGAACTGGTCGGTGTAGTAGTCGACGACCGACTGCCACTGCTGCGGGTTGATGGTCGCGGTGTCGAGTTGGTCGAACGCGGTGGTGAACGCCTCGATGGCCTCGGTCGTCGTCGCACCGCGGGTCCACACGATCATCGAGTTCTCGAGGTCGCGGAACTGCGACTCCAGTTGCCGGCTCTGAGACCCCCTGATCTCGGTGAGCTGGTCGAACACCGATGCCCGAATCGAGGTGCGTCCGGAGTGGAATCCGATGGCGCCGACCACGGCCGCGGACAGGATGCTGGTCACCAGCAGCATCACCAACAACTTGGACTGGATGCTGACCCGCGACAAGAATCGGCGCCGGGGAGTGCGCCGTCTGGGCGGGGGCTCGTGCTCGGGCTGGGTCGACACGTCCGGCGGGGTGGTCGTCGTCATTGAATCGCACACTACAACCCCGCTGGCCTGCGAAACTTGCCGACGAGATGGCAGAAGACAAATCGTCAGCGAACAGCGGCCCCGACCCTTTCGACCTGCAGCGGTTCGTCGACCAGCAGGACAGGGTCTACGACTCCGTGCTCGCCGAGTTGCGCGCCGGCCGCAAGAGCACGCACTGGATCTGGTTCGTCTTCCCGCAGTTGCGCGGGCTGGGACGCAGTGTGATGGCCGAGCGATACGGGGTGTCGTCCCTCGACGAGGCTCGCGCGTACCTCGCCCACGATGTGCTCGGGCCGCGGTTGCACGAGTGCGCCCGGCTGGTCGCGAGCAGCGGACGCGTGTCGGCGCGCGATCTGTTCGGCTCGCCCGACGACCTGAAGGTGCGTTCGTCGATGACGTTGTTCGCCCGTGCAGCCGAGGATGATTCGGTGTTCCGGGAGGTGCTTGCCAAATACTACGGCGGCGAGGAGGACCCGCTGACCGTCGAACTGCTCACCGCGGCTCGATGATCACCCAGCCGTGCGGCGCGACGTCGACGGTGCTCACCACGTCCGCCGGCGGTGCTCCCGAGCCGGCGACGATTTCTCCGACGTCGACACCCAGTTCGGCCAATGAGACCGACAGCGGTGCGTCGTCGATGTTGAGCGCGACGACCAAGGCTTCCGAGCCGGCGTGTGAGCGATAGACGTACTGCCGGTTGGTCAGTCGCAGCGGCGCCGTGCGGGCGGTGTGCAGCCAGGGATGTCGCCTGCGCAAGCCGATCAGGTACTGGTGCAACCGGAAGATGTCCGCACCGGGTGCGCCGGTGTCGGGCGGTGGCGTGGTGAACTCCGGCCGCACGGCGTCGTCACCGCCGAACCGCTCCTCCTTGACGCCGCGAAAGCCGTACTCGTCGCCTGCGTAGACGCTCGGCGTACCGCCACAGGTGAACAGCAACACCAGCGCGTGGTCGAGGTGCCGGACGTCGTCGAGTCTGCTCGCGATGCGGGTGACGTCGTGGTTGCCGACGAACGTCATCGGCACGAATGTGTCGAGGAACTCGTTGTGCCGCACCAGCGCCCAGTCCAGTTCGTGGAAGTTGCCGTCGTTGAGGGCGCTCCACACCGCCTTCCACAGCTCGTACTGCGTCACCGAATCGAATCCCGATGCGCGGACCCGTGCGGCGTAGTCGCCGTGGATGATCTCGGCGACGATCCAGGCGGAGGGGATCTCGGCGCGCACCCTCGGCAGCACCTGCGCCCAGAACCGGTCGGCCACGGCGTAGGCGGCGTCGAGTCGCCAACCGTCGGCACCGCGGTTTAGCCAGTGCGTCATCACCCCGACCGTGTAGTCCACGACGGCCGCGTTGTCGTGGTCCAACGCGAGCAGGTCACCGTGGCCCTCGAAGGTTTCGGCACCGCCGCGCCGCAGCCACTCGGTGGCGGCGAACTCGGTGCCGACGTGGTTGAACACCCCGTCGAGCAGGACCCGCAGGCCGCGCCGGTGTGCCTCGTCGACCAGCACGTCGAAGTCGTCGTCGGTGCCGAGTCGCGGGTCGATCCGGTAGTGATCGGTGGTGTCGTAGCCGTGGGTGCGCGAGGCGAAAATCGGGCCCAACGCGATGCCGGACGCGCCGAGTGCGATCGCGTGGTCCAGCCAGTCGACGATGCGGCGCAACCGGTGTTCGTCGGGGGTGGGCGCCCGTTCGGCGGGATAGGCCCCGACGAAGCCGAGGGGGTAGAGATGCCACCAGATGACGTGTTCGACCCAGGGCGGTTCGGTCACCGGAACTTCGCCTCGTACAACGACTTCACCGTGTCCTCGAACCGAGCCGCGGGCCCGTCCACACGCAGTCCCGGCGCCACGGTGTTGACCGGCAGCGGCACCACCGGTGGCGGCGGCGCCCCCCACTCGGTCAGCCACCGAGTCAGCTGCGCCGACGACGCGGCGTAGACGATCCGACCCAGCCCGACCCAGGCGTGCCCGGCCGCGCACATGGGGCAGTGTTCGCCGGAGGTGTACACGGTCGCGGCGGCACGCTGTTCGGGCGTCATGTTGTCGACGGCCCAGCGGGCGATCGCCAGTTCCGGATGACGCGTGTGATCGCCGCCCTTGACCCGGTTGCGGTCCTCGAAGAGGGTCCGGCCTTCCTCGTCGACCAGCACCGAGCCGAACGGCTCGTCGCCGTCGTCGAGGGCCTCGCGGGCCAGCTCGACGCAGCGCCCGAGGTGGGAGAGGTCGTCGTCACTGAGGGCCACGGGCCGAAGTCTACGTACTCTGGTCTGCCCGCCAGGAACTCGCGCACACCGAGCTTCGTTGTGGCCGCGTGCCCACCACCGCGACCACCACGCTGCCCGCCCTCGCCCTCCAGGCCGAAACACTGATCACGCTCGGCGTGGCCGAGCTCGCAGGCATTCCGGTCCAACAGCTGCGCGACATGTGCCGCCACGACCCCGCCGGTCCCGTCCTGCTGGCCGTCCACCCCGAGCTGCTGGCGCCCTCGGCGCTGGCCCCGCTGATCCGCCGCGACGGCAAGCCGGGGTTCGTGGTGGCCGACATGGCCGATCTCGACGAGTTCGGGCCCATCCCGTCAGTGGCGTTGCCGGATTCACCGGTGTACGCGGTGTGTGCTCCCGACCGCGGTGACGCGATGGCGAATTGGAGCCCCGACGAAGCGCTGCCCGCGATCGTCGGCGCCGGGCGCACGGCGCTGACCGTGAGCGAGGGTCTCCACTGGGTGCTGCAGCAGCCGGATGTGCTGCAACGCAACCGGTGCTTCATGACGATCGGATCGCGGCTGCCCAAGCACGACGGCTCGCTGGACGCCAGAACGCCCGCGTTGTGGATCAGCAACGGCACCGGCCGTGACGGCGCCGCCAACCGCGACGCGCCGAAGGTCGGCTGGTGCTGGGCGGGCAATCGCCACACCTGGCTGGGATTCGCGTCGGCCGCACGTCGCGATGTGCTCTCGCCGCCCGGTTGATCACGGAACGGCCCGGCCGTGATTCGACACGACATCCTGGAACGTGTTCTAGTTCTCCGGTGGTGGAATTCACCGACATCGGCGACGTGTCCGCAGCCGAGGTCGAGCGGATGCGCGCGCTCTACGGGCCACTCGCGGAGTCGGTCCGCGAGCTCATCGACGCAACCATCCGCACGGAGGTCGACGCCGACACCGTGGCCGCGGTCAAGGCCCGGATCGACACGGCGACCGAACAGCTGCGCGCCCGGCAACTCGACGGTCCGTTCGGCGTCCGCCTGACGTCCGGGGGAGACCGGCTGGCGTGGGGCAACCCGGTGATCGGTATCCGCAACCCGATCGCCCCGCCGCTGACCATCCGGCACGACGCGGACGGTCGCGTCGTGACCGACTTCCACCTCGGCGCGGCGTACGAGGGTCCGCCCGGTCACGTGCACGGCGGCATCGCGGCCCTCGTGCTCGACCATGTGCTGGGCGAGGTGGCGGCCAACGCCGCCACGCCTCGCTTCACGGGCACCATCACGCTGCGCTATCTGCGGACCACGCGCCTTGGGTCGCTGCACGCCGAGGCCCGGATCACCCGGAACGAGGGAGTGAAAACCTACGCCGCGGGCCACCTCGCCGATGAGGACGGCGTGACGGTCGAGGCCGAGGGCGTCTTCATTGCGCCGAAGTGGGCTCGTGGGTAGCGCCGATCCCGGACAGGCTGCGCGTGATCGCCCCGATTTCTGACACCAGCACCCGAGCGGCAACGTTGCGTGCGGGCAGACCGGTCGCCCGCTCACGCACCTGCTGCGTGGCAGCCGTCAACGCGGCCATGTCGACGGTCCACGGCGTCGCGGGCGTCGGTGGTGCGCCACGCAACGCGTCCACGTAATCGTCAACGGCGGCAACGAACTCCGGTGTCAAACTGGCAGGCGGATGGTTCGGCAGGCTCGACTCCAGCGTGGTGCACGCACTGGTGACGGCGTTCAGCGCCGTTCGGTACGACCGCAGCCACCGCCGCAGTTCCGGTGACTCCATGCGCGTGGCACCCGAGGCGGCCTCGAACCCCGAACGCGCTCGGTACGCGCGTTGCCACGCCGCGGCCAGCGCGTCGGCCGGACGATCGAGCTCATGCACGTAGGCCTTGACCACGGCTGCGGCGTAGTCGATCTCGGTCTTCAGCAGCTCGCCGGCCCGCTGGTGCAGCCGGGTCAGGGCGTGGTCGGGCAGCACGACATGCGCGACCACCGCAAAACCGCCGCCGATGACGACGGAGAACAAACGGTCCTCCAACGTCGCACCCGAGGTGGCGGTGGTGACGTCGAGAAGGAACACGGTGGCCGCGGCCACGGCCGCGGCCACGGCAATGTAGCCGATCTCGCTGACCGCGTGGGCCGCGAACAGGATCAGGGCGGCCAGGACGGCGGCGACGAGACCCGCCGGATGCAGCAGTACCGCGATCAACGAGGCCAGCGCGACCCCACCGGCGATGCCCGCCAACCGACCCACGCAGCGGGTGTAGGTGTGCGCGGTCTCCGGGCGCAGCACCATCAGCACCGTCAGCGCGATCCAGTGGCCGTGGTTGACCGGTGCGAAGCGGTCGGCGGCGACACCCGCCGCAACCGCAGCCGACAGCCGTACCGCGTGACGCAGGATCGGCGATGTCAACGTCAGGTGCGCCTTGGCGGTCGTCGCGGCTCCGCGCAGGGGACTCACCAGGTCCGGCCGGTACAGATCGGGGAAGCGTAGCTCGGCGGCTTCGCATAACTGGTGCGTAAGCCGTTCGGCGGCAACCTGTTGCGGTCCGGTCAGCATCGCGACGGCCGCCTCCAGCCGGACCAGGCTGTGCTCGGCCTCGCGCCGCGCGGTGTGGCTGTGGTCGGCGATGGCGTCGAGCACCTCCGCCGCCGCCGACAGCGTCCTGGGCACGCCATCGCTGTCACCATCGGACGCACGCGCCATGGCACGCAACGTCACCATGATGCGTTCGGGTAACCGGTGCCCGCCCTGGTAGGCCTCGGGCCGCCGACTCGCCTGGGTGTCGACGAAGACGTCGCGCAACTCCGGCGTAAGCGTCACCGCCACCGGTGCGCCACGGTCGTCGCTGATCCGCCGGGCGGTCTCGGCGAGCGTGCGGTAGGCCTGGGTCAAGGCGTCGCGCTGGGTGCGCCAGCGACGCGGTGGTCGTACCACGATCAGCGCCGCCTGCAACCCGCCCGCGATCAGGGTCAGGACGGTCGGCACCACCACCGACTCGAGCGTCGGCGCCACCGGTGGGGCGAGCACGAGCAGTGCGCTGGCTGCGGCCCCGACGAGACCGGCGTTGCTGCCCACCGCCCACTGCAGGCCCGCGGCGAAGCACCAGATGGCCACCACGATGACGAAGACCACGTCGTGGGAGGCCGTCAAGGCGCCGACGAACACCGCGGCCGACATCTGCAGTGACACCACGATCACAAGCATGATCCGGCCGCCCGGGCTGTCCTGCAGGGCCACGGCGCCCGCGATGGTTGCTGCGCCCAGCACCCACACCGCGGTGACACCCGAATCCCAGACCAACGCGATCCCCGCCATGGCCAGCGCCGCGAGCAGGCTCCGGGCCACGGCGCCGGTGTCGGGCATCGTGGGCCGGAGGGCATCCAGAATCCGAGTGCCGGTGCTCACCGCTCCATTCTGACGCCTGACCGCAGCGAACCGGTGCGACTCCCCGGGGTATGGCGCTCGATGGCAGGGCAAGCCCACCAGCATGACGCTCGACCACTCCGCGGATCGCGCGACGCATTTGTCCACGCGCGACTGCGCAGCGTGGCGTGCGCCGCGATTCGACGATCGGCGCGGCTACCGGCGTGAGCGTCAATTTCACTGCGGCACAGCGGTTGACACGGGTGCGCGTTGCGGCGCGGTCTGAATCTTGAGAAGACTGCTCGGCGATTTCACCTGCACGCCTGCTACTCCGGCGATACAGTCGCCTGACCGGTTCGGTTGCTGTGTACGGAGGTGCCGATGGCCGACGTCACTGTCGGACTCGACGACCGAAGGGAGTCCCCATGAGCACGGCGGCAGAGCGGGCAGCGCAGCTCGAGTTGGTGGCCCGGCTTAAGTCGGCCTACCCGGAGCTGCCGGACGCCCCGACGCCAGATCTTCTCGACCACCGGCGCATCACCGCATATCTCAAGCCGGTGCACGACGTCGGCGGCGAGCCCGATGCGCCGATGAAGTATGAGAACAAGCAGTACGAACTCTGGGAGCACATGACCTACGTCATCTGTGAGGTGCTGGCATGGCGCGGCATCTGGCTCTCCGAGGAGCGTCGCCGCATCGGCAACGTCGACGTGGGCAGGGCCGAGTACCTCGGGCTGCCGTATTACGGCCGCTGGCTGCTCGCGGTCGCGCGCGTGCTCGTCGAGAAGCACCACATCGGGCTCACCGAGCTGAGCGAGCGGATGGCCGAGGTCAAGGAGCGGTACGCGGGCGGGTTGACCGGCAAGACCCTGGAGGCCAAGCCGAAGTGCGAGGGTGACGGGTCCGATGTGAAGCGCAACAGCCACCACAAGCATGCGGTGGGCAAGGGTGACCCGCAGGTGTACGCCGGACAGGCCGGAGAGCCGAAGTTCAAGGTGGGCGACGCGGTGGTGGTGCGCGAACTTCCGGTGATCTTCTACACGCGCACGCCGGAGTACGTGCGCGGCGCGACGGGCGAGATCGCCACCGTCGCCTACGAGAGTCCGGCCGCCGAGGACGAGACGTGGGACCGCCCCGCCAAGCCGGAGTGGTTCTACGTCGTGCGGTTCACCATGTCCGAGTTGTGGGACGGCTACACCGGCACCGCCGACGACATCATCCAAACCGAAATTCCCGAACACTGGCTGGAGGCGGCGTCATGACCGACCACGCACACGATCACGACCACCAGCGCACTGTCGCGCCGATGGTCGACGAGATCACCGACTTCGAGGTGCTCGAGATCGCGCTGCGCGAATTGTGCATCGAGAAGGGCATCTTCACCGCCGAGGAACATCGGCGCTTCACCGAGTTCGCCGAACAGATCGGCCCGACGCCTGCGGCCCGCCTGGTCGCCAAGGCCTGGCTCGACCCCCAGTTCAAGGAACTCGCGCTGGCCGAACCGATGACGGCCAGCAAGGAGGTCGGCGTCGACTGGATGGAGCCGACCGGATTCGGCACGCCGAGCGACTTCACCGCGTTCGAAATCCTCGCGGACACCCCGACCCTGCACAACGTGATCGTTTGCGCCCTCTGCTCGTGCTACCCCCGACCGATCCTGGGCAACTCACCGGAGTGGTACCGCACCCCGAACTACCGCAGGCGCATGGTGCGCTGGCCGCGCCAGGTGCTGGCCGAGTTCGGCCTGTACCTGCCCGACGAGATCAGCGTGCGCGTGCAGGACTCCAACCAGAAGCACCGCTTCATGGTGATGCCCATGCAACCCGAGGAGACCGAGGACTGGACGGAGGACCAGCTCGCCGAGATCGTCACGCGCGACTGCCTGATCGGGGTCGCGTTGCCGAAGGCGGGCGTCACCACCAACGTCATCACCGACACCCGCCCGGCCGTTCATCCCGCGCCGCAGACATGAGCGGCCGCGCCGAGGTCCCCGACCCGCTCGCCGAGATCGTCGAGCGCAACCAGGTGTGGTCGCGGATGGCCGCCAAGTACGGCGTCGAGAACCCGGTGCCGCCGTGGAAGACCAGCCTCGACGGCATGTGCGACGCGCTGGACCGCACCCAGTGCGTCGAGAACGTGCCGGACTTCAAACAGCGGCGCGACGAAGAGGACGCCCTGTCGGCCACGGTCTACGCGAACCTGCCTTACCCGGAGAACCAGCTGATGTCGCTGGCGCATTCGCTGATGGCCCGCGGTGTCATCGATGCCGCCGAACTCGCGCGACGCCTCGCGACTGTCCGCGAAAGGTTGCAGGCCTGAGTCGATAAGTTCGCGGCATGGAGAAAGTGATCGTCGCGCTGCGGCGGACCCACCTCGATGACGCCCACGATGAGGCATGGTGCGAGAGGATGCGCGGGCCGGTGGTCGCCGACCTGCTCGCCACGGGCGTGCCGGGCCTGGCGGTCAACGTCCGCGACGCCGTGGTGCGCGACTCGCTGATGACGCTGACGACGCTGGACCCGCCGGTGGTCGCCTTCGTCAGCCTGTGGACCCAGCAGTACTACGGAGAGCAGGTGCGTGCGGTGCTGTCCCGGCTGCGGCGCGAGGCCGACGACGTCGCCGCCTACCTGGTCACCGAGTCGGTGCCGCTCCCGCCACCGCCGACCGGACCCGGCGAACGCTCCGCGGGGCTGGCCAATGTCGCGCTGCTGCGCAGACCGCCGGACATGGACCGCCAGAACTGGTTCGCGCGATGGCATCTCGGCCACACGCCGGTGGCGATCGAGACCCAGTCGACGTTCGGCTACACCCAGAACGCCGTGGTCCGCACGCTGACCCCGGACGCGCCGGTCGTCGACGCGATCGTCGAGGAGCTCTTTCCGCAGGCCGCGGTCTCCGATCTGCACGCCTTCTTCGGCGCTACCGACGACGAGGATCTGCGCGACCGGATGCGGCGCATGCTGGCCAGCACGTCCGCGTTCGGCGCCGACCGCGACGTCGACACCGTGCCGACTAGCCGCTACGTGTACCGAAACCCGTTCGCCGCGAACGGTTCCAAGGTGGGGGAGGACCGTTGACCACACTCGACGAGGCGGTCGCGCTCAGCGCCGCCGACAACGGGCTTGCGGTGGTGTCGACGCTGCGTGCCGACGGCACCATCCAGGCCTCGTTGGCGAACGTGGGCAAGCTGGCTCACCCGGTCACCGGCGAACCGGTCCTGGCCTTCGTGACTTACGGCAGGGTCAAGCTCGCCAATCTGCGGGCCCGCCCTCAGGTGACGACCACATTCCGCTCCGGTTGGCAGTGGGCGACCATCGAGGGAACCGCCGAACTCGTCGGCCCCGACGATCCCGCGCCCTGGCCGACCGACCCGGACCGGCTGCGGCTGTTGCTGCGCGAGGTCTTCACCGCTGCGGGCGGCACACACGACGACTGGGCCGAGTATGACCGCGTGATGGCCGAACAGCGGCGCACCGTCGTGCTCATCGCACCCACCCGGGTGTACAGCAACAGCTAGCGCCTACGCTGCTGCCGTGGCCGCGCACGCGAGGAGCACAGGATGATCCTGCAGATCAGCGACGACAACCGCGTCCGAACGCTCACGCTCAACCGGCCCGACGTCCTCAACGCCTTCGACGAACAGCTGTACCTCGCCACCGCAACCGCTCTCAATGATGCGGGCGCCGATCCTGGCGTTGCCGTGGTGGTGATCACCGGCGCGGGCCGGGCGTTCAGCGCGGGCAACGACCTCAACGAGATGCAGCGCCGGATCTCCGAGCCGGAGTTCAACGAGCAGGGCAGCCACTTCACCACGATGATCGACGCGCTCGCCGACTTCCCCAAGCCGCTGATCTGTGCGGTCAACGGTGTCGGCGTGGGGATCGGCGCAACCATGCTCGGCTACGCCGACCTGGTGTTCATGTCGACCACCGCACGGTTGAAGACGCCGTTCACCAGCCTCGGCGTCGCGCCGGAGGCCGCCTCGTCGTACCTGCTACCGCGACTTATGGGCAGGCAGAACGCGGCGTGGCTGTTGATGTCGTCGGAATGGGTCGACGCCGCCGAGGCACTGCGGATGGGCCTGGTGTTCAAGGTCTGCGAGCCCGACGAGCTGTTGCCCGAGGCACGCCGCCACGCCGAGATCCTTGCGGCACGGCCGATTTCGAGCCTGATGGCGGTCAAGCAGACCATCGTCGCGCCGACCCGCGAGCAGATCGACGAGGCGACGGCACGGGAGAACGGTCACTTCGCGGTGCTCATGGGCGCCGCGGCCAACGCCAGCGCCCTCGCCGATTTCACCGGCAAGCGCGCCGACCGATAGCCGGCTAGGGGCCGACGGCGCTGGAAGCCGACTCGTTGACCTGCTGGTGGGAGTTGATGATCGAGCGCAGGGTGCGCCTGCACCTGCCGCAGTCGCCGCCGGCGCCGCAGGCCTCGGCGATCTGCTTGGAGGTCCGGGCCCCGTTGGCCACGACCTCGTCGACCACGTGGCTCGTGATTCCCATACACAGACAGACAAACACCGGCGCCTCCGTCAGCCCTCGTCGATGCTCATCAGGTGGGCGAAGCGCCCGATGAAGTGGGTGGGGTAGGCGCCGAGACCTGCGTTGGACGTCCACTCCGCCGCGGCATCGGGGTGGTCGATCCACTGGCGTGCGGCGTCCTCGTCCTCGACCTCCTGCAGGATCATCACCTCGTGCCCGTCGTCAAGGGCGCGGTAGACCCAGATTTTGCGGACGCCGCCGCGCTTGAACCGATCGATACCGTCGTGCACCTTGACCATCAGCGCGGGCACGTCGGCGACCGACGACATGACGCCGACCACGACCCGGCCCACGTGCTCGGCGGGTGAGGGGCCGTACAGATCGATCTTCTCGACGACCTCGCCGCCGAAGATCGGCGGGATGTCGTCGGCGCCCGAGATGTCGAACCATTCGAAGATCGCCGGCGAGCGCAACACCTCGCGAATGGATCGCGGATTACGGATACCGATAGTCACCAGCACCCGGTTCTTCTCCCAGATGGAGGTGTAGAGAACTACGTGATGGGCACCGATTGACTTCAATTGGTCATGGTGCTTCTTGAGCCATCGCCACATTCGGTCGACGTCGTCGACGCGGAAATCGCAGGCCAAGATGAGCGAGTGCAGATCGTACTCACTCATCGGTGTTCCTCGCCTCTCCACCGCCGCCTGTGCATGGTTAGCGAAGTCTAGCCTTACTTAGCCTAGGCAGTCCAGAGTAGGTCGCGGATCTGCGACACACGCCGCCCGAGCGGGGCGTTATAGTGACGAAACCGCGCCTCGCCCAACCACAAAGGCGCGCTATCCGTCATTTCCTGGACTAGATTGGAAGCCGCACGACCGATAGCGACAGTGACCCAGCCCCCAGGTGCCCAGGAGTGACCATGCAAGGCGATCCGGACGTTTTGAAATTGCTCAACGAGCAATTGACGAGCGAACTCACGGCCATTAATCAGTATTTCCTGCATTCCAAAATGCAGGCGAATTGGGGCTTCACGGAACTCGCGGCGTATACCCGCAAAGAATCATTCGAGGAAATGGTTCACGCGGAGGAAGTCACCGACCGCATTCTCATTCTCGACGGGTTGCCCAACTATCAACGGCTGTTCTCCCTGCGAATCGGTCAGACCCTGCGCGAGCAGTTCGAGGCCGACCTGGCGATCGAGCACGAGGTGCTCGAGCGGCTGCGCCCCGGGATCATGATGTGCCGCGAGAAAGGCGACGCCACGTCGGCGACGCTGCTGGAGCGGATCCTCGCCAACGAGGAGGAACACGTCGACTACCTCGAGACGCAGTTGCAGCTGATGGACAAGCTCGGCGATGCGCTGTACGCCGCGCAGTGCGTCTCGCGCCCGCCGACCGCGTTGTAGCCCGCACCGACGTCCCCACACCGCACCTCGTCTGCTCTTCCTTTCCGCCAGTGCGCGTCTGCACCCGCGTCAACGCGTAACTTTCATAGCCTGACTAACGATGTGATGGGAGAGAGTTCCGCCCCGGATGGGAGTCATGACGAGTCAGGCCGCGCCGACCGCCGACGCCGACCACGAGTCGACCACCGCGTTGATCAGCCCGCAGCGCCGCAACATCATCTTCGTTGCGGTGCTGCTCGGCATGCTGCTGGCCGCACTCGACCAGACCATCGTGGCGACGGCCTTGCCGACGGTGGTCGCCGACCTCGGTGGGGCAGGTCACCAGTCGTGGGTGGTCACCAGCTACCTGCTCGCCTCGACGATCGTCACGGCGGTGGTCGGCAAGCTCGGCGACCTGTTCGGCCGCAAAACCGTCTTCCAGGTCTCGATCCTGTTCTTTCTCGCGGGCTCGGTGTTGTGCGGGCTCGCCGGCTCGATGACCATGCTGGTGGCTTCGCGGACGCTGCAGGGCATCGGCGGCGGGGCCGTCTTGGTGACGGCGATGGCCGTCATCGGCGAGGTCATCCCGCTGCGCGAACGCGGCCGATACCAAGGTGCGCTCGGCGCGGTCTTCGGTGTGACGACCGTGATCGGCCCGCTGCTCGGCGGCTTCTTCACCGATCACCTCACGTGGCGGTGGGCCTTCTGGATCAACATTCCGGTGGCGCTGATCGTGCTGGCCGTCGGCGCCGTCGCGATCCCGTCGCTGCACAAGGCGGCCCGGCCCGTGATCGACTACGCCGGAATCCTGTTCGTCGGCCTCGGCGCAACGGGGCTGACGCTGGCCACCAGTTGGGGCGGCAGCACGTACCCGTGGTCCTCGGCGGTGATCATCGTCCTGTTCGCGGCGTCGGCCTGTGCGCTGGCGATCTTCGTGTGGGTCGAGACCCGCGCCGCCGAACCGGTACTGCCGATTCGATTGTTCGCCAGTCCGGTGTTCACCGTCTGCTGCATCCTCGGGTTCATCGTGGGCTTCGCGATGCTCGGTGCGCTGACGTTCCTGCCGACGTTCATGCAGTTCGTCAATGGCGTCTCGGCAACCGAATCCGGGTTGCGCACCCTGCCGATGGTCGCGGGCATGCTGCTGACCTCCATCGGCAGCGGCAGCATCGTCGGCCGCACCGGCCGCTACAAGGTGTTCCCCGTCGTGGGCACAGCGCTCATGGCCGTCGCGTTCCTGCTGTTGTCCGGAATGGACGCGGCCACCCCGGCATGGCGCCAGTCGCTGTATCTGTTCCTGCTCGGCGCGGGCATTGGGCTGTGCATGCAGATTCTGGTCCTCGTCGTGCAGAACACTTCGAGCTTCACCGACCTCGGCGTTGCGACATCGGGGGTGACGTTTTTTCGAACGATCGGAAGTTCCTTCGGCGCAGCAATTTTCGGCTCGCTGTTCGCCAATTTCCTGGCGGGCCGGATCGCGCCTGCGCTGGCCGCAGGCGGCGCCCCGCCCCGCGCAGCGGAGTCCCCGCAGGCGCTGCACGAATTATCGCCGTCGATGGCCGCACCCATCGTCGACGCCTACGCCGACTCCCTCGGGCAGGTGTTTCTGTGGGCCGTTCCGGTCGCGGTCGTCGGTTTCGTCGTCTCGCTGTTCCTCAAGGAGGTCGAACTGCGCGAGATGGAGACGGTCTCGGTGACCGACCTGGGCGAGGGCTTCGGAATGCCGAGTGCCGAGTCGCCGGAGAAGATCCTCGAGGTCGCGGTCGGCCGCCTGTTCCGCGACTCGCCCGACATCCGGCTGCGTTGGCTCGCCGAGCAGCCCGGCTGCGAACTCGACGTCTGCCAGATGTGGGCACTACTGCAGATCTACCGGCAGAACCAGGTGTTCGGCTCGGCGACGCTGACAGACATCGCCGAGCGCCTGCGCGTGCCGCATGAGGTGATCGCGCCGGCGTTCGACGACCTCGTCGAGCATGGGCTGGCGCTGCGCACCGGCGGCCGACTGTGGCTGACGCAGGACGGTAAGCGCCGCGTCGACGCCATCTCGGCCGCGATCGTCAACCGCATCGTGGAGAAGCTGGCCACATCCCCGACGTTCGAGGGGCGGCCGGACCGGCTGCAGGTCGAGGCGGCACTCGAGCGGATCGCCCACCGCATGCTGGTACAGCGGGACTGGACCGACGAGAAGGGACCGCCCGCACCGGCGGGCGCGAGCCGAAACTAGAACGTGTTCCTATCCGTCGGCGTCGGGGCGTACGATGCCGATCATGAGCCGCATCGGGGACTTCGCCGACGACAACGCTGCCGCCTGGGTGGTGAAGTCGCCCGACATCGGCGTCGCGATGGCCGGGTTCACCAACGCGGTCTACACGAAGAACCGACTGCCCATGCGGGCGCGCGAACTGGCCCGGATGGTCATCGCCCTCGACAACGAATGTGTGGTGTGTCAGAACACCCGTGACTCGGAAGGGCTTGCCGCCGGTGTCGACGAAGACCTCTACGACCACGCCGCCGAATGGCGGACCTGGCCCGGCTACAGCGCCCAGGAGCGGATCGCCGCCGAGTTCGCCGAGCGCTTCGCCGCCGACCACACCGGCCTGCGCGACGACGAGGACTTCTGGCAGCGCTGCCGCGAGCACTTCAGCGACGAGCTGCTCACCGATCTCGCGCTGTCCTGCGCGATGTGGCTGGGAATGGGTCGCATGCTGCGCACGCTCGACATCGGCCAAAGCTGCAAGATCACCCTGTGAGCCGCAGCGCGACCGCGCACAATGGCTGTCGTGACCCCATCGGCAGCCAAACCGCTCGCCGCCGCCGCCATCGCCCAGCTCGAGGCTGACGGCGTCGCGACTCTCATCGGCACGGTCGTCAACCCGGCGGGGCTGACGCACGCCAAGACCGTGCCGCTGCGGCGGATGGGTGCGTTCGCCGACCCCGGACTGGGCGCCAGTCCGGTATGGCATGCGTTCGCCATCGATCAGACCGGCATTGTCTTCGGTGACGCCATCACCCCGGTCGGCGACCAGCGAGTCCGCATCGACATGTCTGCGCTACGCATCTTGGGCGACGGATTGGCATGGGCGCCAGGCGGTTTCTACAACCAGGACGGTTCTGCCGATCCGTACTGCAGCCGCGGAGCGCTCAACCGCGTGCAGGACCGACTGGCCGATGCCGGCATCAGCGCGGTCGTCGGGCACGAGATGGAGTTTCTGCTGGTGGCCCCTGACGGCAGCCGAATGCCGTCACATCTGTGGGCGCAGTACGGGCTGGCCGGTGTGCTGGAGTTCGAGGGGTTCGTCCGCGACGTCACCAACGCGGCCACGGGCTCGGGTGTCGCGATCGAACAGTTCCATCCCGAATACGGTCCGAACCAGTTCGAGATCTCGCTGGCTCCAATGCCGCCCGTCGCGGCGGCCGACGCGCTGGTGCTGATGCGCATCATCGTCGGGCGCGTCGCACGCCGGTACGGGCTACGGGTGAGCCTGTCCCCGGTGCCGTTCGCCGGCAGCGTCGGATCCGGTGCCCATCAGCACTTCTCGCTCAAGCGCGGTGATACGCCGCTGCTCTGCGACGGCACCGGTGTCAACGGCATGACGGCCGAAGGAGAGTCAGCCATAGCCGGACTGGTCGCCGGGCTGCCCGAGGCCCAGGGTGTGCTCGCCGGCTCGGTGCTGTCGGGTCAGCGGATGCAGCCGGGACACTGGGCCGGCGCCTATGTCTGCTGGGGCACCGAGAACCGGGAAGCGGCGGTGCGCTTCCTGGTCGGTGGGCCGAGCAATCCGTACGGCGCCAACGTCGAGGTCAAGGTGATCGACCCGTCGGCCAATCCCTACTTCGCGACAGCGGCGATCCTCGGTCTGGCACTCGACGGGATCGAGCGAAAGCTCTCGCTGCCACCGGAGACCACCGTCGACCCGGCGACGCTGACCGAGGCGCAGCGGGAACAGGACGGTATCGTCTTGCTACCGGAGAAGCAGGCCGACGCCCTCGACGAGTTGGACCGATCGGCGGCGATGCGCGGCATCCTCGGCGACGAGGCGGTCGATGCCGTGGTCGCGGTGCGCCGCTACGAGCACGAGAACTTCGGCTCACTGAGCCCCGAACAGGTCGCCGACAAGTTCCGGCTGGCCTGGAGCGTATGACGGAGCGCAAGCGCGGTGCGCTGGCCGAACACGTCGAACAGGTCGCGCTCATCGATCACCACGTACACGGTTGCTGGCTGCAGCGCCCCGAGCGGGAGCGGTTCGAGAACGCCCTCAACGAAGCGAACACCGAGCCGCTGGCGGACTTCGATTCGGCGTTCGACACGCAGTTGGGCTTCGCGGTGCGCGCCCACTGCGCACCGCTGCTCGGCCTGCCCAGGCATGCCGGCCCGGACACCTACTGGTACCGCCGCAGCGAATACGACGAGGCAGAGCTGGCCGAGTTGTTCCTGACGTCGGCGACGGTCTCGGATTGGCTGGTGGACACCGGATTCGCCGAAGGGGTCGGTGACCTCGCGCAGCTGTCGAGACTGACGCCGGGTACCGTGCACGAAGTCGTCCGCCTGGAGACGGTGGCCGAAGACGCGATGCGCAGTCCCGGCGACTACGCCGAGGCGTTCGAGGCGATACTGACTCAGCGCGCCACAGGCGCGGTGGCGACCAAGTCGATACTGGCCTACCGTGGCGGCTTCGCCGGTGAGCTGTCCGAGCCGCCCGCGGCCGAGGTGGCCGAGGCGGCGAAGCGCTGGCGAGACAGCGGCCGGCAGCGGCTGACCGATCGGGTGCTGTTGCGGTTCGGGCTGTATCAGGCTCTGCGGGTGGGCAAGCCGCTGCAGTTCCATGTCGGCTTCGGTGACCGCGACTGCGACCTGCGCGCGGGCAATCCGCTGCACCTACTCGACTTCCTGCGCCGCAGCGGCGACACACCGATCATGCTGTTGCACTGCTACCCGTACGAGCGCGAAGCCGGTTACCTGGCGCAGGCCTTCAACAACGTGTACCTCGACGGCGGACTGGCGATCAACTACCTCGGGGCTCGCGCCGGCGCGTTCATCGGGCGACTGCTGGAGATGGCGCCGTTCCGCAAAATCGTCTACAGCTCGGACGGGTTCGGCCCCGCTGAGCTGCACTTCCTGGGAGCCCGGTTGTGGCGCAATGGGATACGCGACGCGATTCAGGGGTTCGTCGACGCGGGGGAGTGGTCGCCGCGCGACGGGATGCGTGTGGTGGACATGATCGCGAACGGCAACGCCCAGCGCGTCTACGGGATCGGCTGATTCAGACCAGACCGGTCGCGTCGAACACCCAGCTCATGTCGGCGTTGGCGAAGTCCTCCATCCAGGTGGGCGGCGCGTTGTTGGCCAGCGCACCCATGTCCCAGTAGTCCTTCCACAGGGTGATCTCGCCGTCCTCGACGCGATGCACGCTGACGAACTGCAGGACGGCCGATTCCCCGGTGGGCCAGTGCCATTCCTCGTGGTGTTCGTACATCACGTCGACGCCGTTGTCGACCATGAGGCCGGTGAAGTTCTGATAGGAGGCCAGCGGTTCCAACCCGATCTTGAGCCGTTTGACGATGTTCTCCGGTCCCCGCGCGGCCGCGGCGGGACCCACCGGCATGTCGAGGTAGATGCAATCGTCGGACAGGTACGTCTTCACCGAGTCCCAGTCACGCTCCGAGAGCGCTTTCCACATGCCCAGAACCGTATCCTCAACTGACACTGGCTAGTTCGCCTTCCTGTCGAGACAGCGCGGGCGCCTTGTGCGCCGCACGCAGGAACCGCCCGGTACGCCGGCGGCCCACCAGGTCCGTTGGCCTGCCGTCGACGAACACCGCACGGCCACCGACGAAGACCGCGGTCACGGTGTCGTCGTTGCGGTTGACCATGCGCGACAGCCCGCCGTACTGGGCCACCGGTTCCTCGGCGTAGGCGTCCAGCGAGTCGTCGAGTCGGGCTGGATCGACCACGACGATGTCGGCGCGGTCCCCGATGCGCAGGTGACCGGCGTCGATGCGGTAGAAGTCCGCGAGCTCTCCGGTGAGTCGGTGCACCGCCTGCTCGACCGTCATGAACGGCTCACCGGCTTGCTCGGCGTCGCGCACGTGACGCAGGAAGCGCAGCCCCATGTTGTAGAACGCCATGTTGCGCAGGTGCGCGCCCGCGTCGGAAAAGCCCATCTGAATACCGTTGTCGCGGGCGAGCTTTCTGAGCACCTCGGGTCGATGGTTGGAGATCGTGGTGCGCCAGCGCAGCGCCCTGCCGTGCTCGAGCACCAGATCCAGGAAAGCGTCGACGGGATGCAGTCCGCCGCGCTCGGCTCCGACCACACCGAACGACTTTCCGATGACCGCGGGGTCGGGGCACGCGACGATCTCGGCGTCGAAGAAGTCACGCTGCCAGACCCGGATTCCGAGCTTGCTCTCGTACTCCTTGCGGAAGCGGCGCCGGTACGCCTCCTCGCGCATCAGCGCATTGCGCTCCACCTCGTCGCGCAGATGCAACGCCGCCGCTCCCGCACCGAATTCCTCGAACACCACCAGGTCGATGCCGTCGGCGTAGACCTGGAAGGGCACCGGCAGGTGTTGCCACCGGAAGTCGCCGCCGAGGCGGTTGACGAACCGGGCGGCCGGTCCCAGTGCGTGGATGCTGTACGGATTCGACTTCACGTCGGCGGCCGACAGCAGGCTGGTCTTGAGCGGATTGCGCACGATGCCCAACGACTGCACGAGCTGGGAGGCCAGGTTGAGCGGGTTCTCTATGTTGGGCCCGGACTGCAGCACCCGGCCCGCGCGGCGCAGCAGCGACTTGAGCCGGCGCAGCTCACGCGGTTTTGCGTAGGTCGACGGCAGCGTGCGCGAGCGGCATATGTCACCGTCGAGCTTGTCGAAAAGTAGTTGCTGGGAGGACATCCCGACAAAACCCGCCGTCAGCGCGTCGGCCAGCCAGCGCTCCATCTGAGCCTGTTCGGCCTTGCTGGGCCGCACATCGGCGCGGGTGGCCCGGTCTAGACCCATCACCGCGGCCCGCATATCGGAATGCCCGATGAACGCCGCGACGTTGGGGCCGAGCGGCCGGGCTTCGAGGGCAGCGATGTACTCCTCGCAGTCGGTCCAGGTCTTGTTCTGGTCCACGGCGGCGATGACGTGCTCGCGGGGGATCGCCTCGACCCGGCCGAAGATGTCGCCCGCGTCGGTTCCGTTCACGTGGACTGTCGAGAGCGAGCACGATCCCAGCATCACGGTCGTGACGCCGTGACGCAGCGACTCCGTGAGGGCGGGCCCACCAAGCACCTCGACGTCGTAGTGGGTGTGGATGTCCAGCATGCCGGGCAGGACCCATTTGTCCGAGGCATCGATGACCTGCGGGCATCCGGTGGAGTCGAGGTCGTCGAGGCCGATGGTCATGATGTGGCCGTCGCGGATTCCGATGTCGCGCACCGCTGACGGAGCTCCGGTGCCGTCGAACCAGCGCCCGCCGCGGATGATCGTGTCGTAGCTCACCACGCCATAGAACAGTGCCGGGTTGACCGGTGTCAACGACAACCGTGAACAGATTTTCAAAAATGTCTAGTACCTTGGTGACCTGCTGCTATTCGGCCCCCCAGCCGTCGGGCATCCGGCCGTCGACATCGGTGAAACCGTACTCGCGGGCCAGCGGCCGAGGTGAGTGACCGCTGGTTCCACCCTGCACGCCCGGCGTCACGGCGACAGAGGTCGCTCCGAATCGCGCGAGTTCCATGGCCGTGGCTGAAGGCGAGTCGGTTCACTTCCGTCCTGACCAAGTGGTAGAACACCGCATGGACAGCCCGTCGTCTAGGTCGTGCTCCCAGATCGGGCCATTCCACGCCGGTGGCGGCCCCTTCAGGATCTCCGCGCCCCAGATGTCATTGACGAGAATGTCGAGGGTCCCGAATTCCTCCCGCAGCCGGTCCCCGAGGCCGCGGACTTGGCCGATGTCGAGATGATCGACCGGTACGGCGACGCCGCCGCCTCCGAGCGCGCTGACCAACTCGGCTGTCAAGCCCCGGCGACGACGGCGACACGGCCGCGCAGGGCATCAGGGTCCGCTGTCCAGTGCATAGGGGCATACTCGCGGAGATGACCCCCTTGCAGCGCTACATCGCCGAGGAAATCGCCACCGACCACGTCGACGGCCTGCTCTCGCGCCGGGAAGCGCTGCGTCGGCTGGCGCTGCTCGGTGTCGGCACCGCGGCGGCCACGGCCCTGTTCACCGCGTGCGGCCGGAACAGCGAATCGGAGGGGGAGCCGAGCGTGACCGCCAGCGGTGCGGCGACCGACGACGCCCCGCCGCCGGGAAGCGAAACGGAGCTGCCGACGACGCCGGTGACCTGGGCCGGCCCGCGCGGCGAGTTGCAGGGTGCGTGGGCCGAGGCGGCGGACACCCTCGGCAGCGTGATCGTCATCCACGAGAACAAGGGCCTCACCGACCACATCCGGTCGGTGGCGGGCCGGTTCGCGGGCATCGGCTACTCGGCGTTGGCGATCGACCTGCTGTCGGGGCAGGGCGGCACCGGCCGGTTCGGGGATCCCGCCGAGGCGACGGCGGCCCTGGGCAGGATCCCGCCGGAAGACGGCGTGGCCGATCTGATGTCGGGCATCGCCGAACTGCAGCGGCGGGTGCCCGGTAAGCGCACCGCCGCCGTGGGGTTCTGTATGGGTGGCGGGTATGTGTGGCGGCTGCTGGACTCCGGCGCGCCGGGGCTGGCGGCCGCCGTGCCGTTCTACGGGCCGACTCCGGACAATCCCGACTTCACCGACTCGAAAAGCGTTGCTGTGCTTGGGATCTACGCTGCTGAGGACCAGCGTGTGAATGCCACCGAACCGATCGCGCGGGCGGCCCTCGAGCAGGCGGGGATGGTGTTCGAACTCGTCACCGAACCCGGTGCCAACCATGCGTTCTTCAACGACACCCGGGAGCGCTACGACGCCGCCGCCGCAACCGACGCCTGGTACCGCGTCCAGAACTGGTTCACCCGGCATGTCGCCTGACGGTTGTTAACGCAGCGTTCGACTGCCGGTCAGGTTCGCGTTCTTGACCGCACACGCGCCGCGGCGACATTCACCCCATGCGCGTTGTGCAGGTGGCGAACTTCTACGGCCCGCGATCCGGCGGTCTGCGCACGGCGGTCGACCGCCTAGGCGCGGAGTACTGCGCCCGGGGCCACGAAGTGTTCCTCGTGGTACCCGGCAGGCAATCGGAATGGCGTCAGCTTGCGTCGGGAGTTGTCCGGATCTCATTGCCTGCGTGGCTGATCCCAGGCGCCGGCGGCTACCGCGCGGTGCTTCCCGGACCCGTCACCGGGCTGCTCGAACAGCTCTCGCCGGACGCGTTGGAGGTATCCGACCGGTTGACGCTGCGCTCGCTGGGCGCCTGGGGACGGCGCCGAGGCGTCGCCACGATGATGATCTCCCACGAACGCCTCGACCGCCTCGTCGGCCAGGTGCTTCCCGGCAGGGCGGCACGTGCGGTGGCCGACGTCGCCAACCGGCGGACCGCCGCGAGCTACGACGCCGTGGTGTGCACGACCGCGTTCGCCCGCGAGGAGTTCGACCGCATCGACGCCACCAACGTGCTCACGGTGCCGCTCGGTGTCGACCTCGACCAGTTCCATCCCCGCCGCCGCTCGGCGACGGTCCGGCAGCGATGGGCCCGTCCTGAGCAGACGCTGCTCGTGCACTGCGGTCGCCTCTCGGTGGAGAAGCACGCTCATCGCAGCATCGATACCGTTGCCTCGCTGCGTGATTCGGGCGTCGATGCTCGACTGGTCGTCGTCGGGGAGGGGCCGTTGCGGGCCCGGCTGCAGCGCCAGGCCGCGGGTCTGCCCGTCGACTTCACCGGTTTTATCGGATGCCGTGACACCGTCGCCACGATCCTGGCGTCCGCCGACGTGGCGCTGGCGCCGGGACCGCACGAGACGTTCGGGCTCGCCGCCCTGGAGGCGTTGGCCTGCGGAACGCCTGCAGTCGTCTCGCGTACCTCGGCGCTCGCCGAGATCCTCACCGCGGAGAGCGGGGCGGCCGCCGACAACGATCCCGACGCCATCGCGCGCGCCGTCACCTCGGTCATCAGCCGTCCTGAGCCCGAGCGACGCACCGACGCCCGCCGCAGAGCCGAGCAGTTCACCTGGCCGCGGGCCGCCGCAGGCATGCTGCGCGCTCTCGGCGCCCGGTAGCCGTCCCGCCGAATCCGGCTGTGTTCGGCGTTTCGACTGACTACCATCGCCGTCATGATCAGGTCGCTGGCGATCGGGGCCGCAGCCGCCGCGCTGGCGTGCGCTTCGGCCACCGTGGTCGCCGGCGCCGAACCGGCCGCCCGGGGGTGCACGTACTCGATGTCCCCACCGCACGTGGTGTCGGTCTCGGGCACCCAGATGGTGACCGTGACCATGTCGCCGGCCGCCTGCGACGACGCCAACCCCTTCTCCACGGTCGCCTGCGTGCAACTGGAGGGCGGCTCGGGTCCGGGCAAGTGCGCTCAGGGGAACGGCACGCTGCCGGCCCAGGTGTACCTGTCGCCGTTCCAGCCGGGCGCCACGTACATCGCGACCGGCAGAGGCTGCGCGTCGACGGGCAACCCGCCCGAATCGGTGTGTGCGCCCACCGGACCGGTGACCGCAACGCCCTAGCACGGCCCGACGCCTTCGTTTAGGCCGGTCGGCCTTCGGGAAATCCGCCTAACTAACGGACTCGTCAGTGCTGCGGGTCTGTCGAATCGACCCGAGGAGCCGACATGGATAACAACATCGTCGTGTGGATCATCGTCGCGGTGGTGGTGATCGCGATCATCGCGCTAGTGGCGTTCCTGGCCCGTCGGGCGCGCACCAAGCGTCGCCGGGTGGAGGCCGACCGGCTGCGCGCAGAAGTCGACCAGAAGGCGCCGCACCTCGCCAAGCGGGAGTCCGTCGCCCAGGAGACCGAGGCACGCGCCCGCGCCGCGCAGGCCGAAGCGGAGGCCAAGGCGGCCGAAGCCGACCGGCTCCAGGACGCTGCGCGCACCCACCGCGATTCGGTGAACACCAAGCGCGATGAACTCGACGAGCAGCGCGCCCGCGCCGACGCGCTTGATCCCAGGTCCGGTGCCTCCGACCCGGCCGCCGAGGCCGACGTGCACCCGCACGAGACCCGCCCCGAGCAGCCCCGATCGGGCGAGCATCAGCGCCGTGACGGGTAAGACCAGCACCACCTCGGCCGTGTTGTTCGACGTCGACGGCACCCTCGTCGACTCGAACTACCTGCACGTGCATGCCTGGCATCGGGCCTTCGAAGAAGCCGGGGTGCCGGTGGAGGCCTGGCGCATCCATCGCTCGATCGGCATGGACGGCACCACTCTGGTCAACACGCTGGCCGCCGACGGCGACGAAGAAACGCGCTCGCTGGCCAAGGATCTGCACTCGCGCTACTACCGCGAACTCGCGCCGATGCTCAAGCCGCTGCCGGGCGCGCGCGGGCTGGTGGAGGCCGTGTACAAGCTGCAGGTCCAGGTGGTGCTCGCGACCTCGGCCCCCGAAGACGAACTGCAGATCCTGCGCCAGGTGCTCGACTGCGACGACCTGGTCGCGGCCGTCACGTCGTCGGAGGACGTCGACACGGCCAAGCCGCGGCCCGACATCGTCAAGGTCGCACTGGACCGCGCGAAGGTCAGCGCGCAGCACGCCGTGTTCGTCGGCGACACCGTCTGGGACGTCGAGGCGTGCAACCGCGCAGGCGTCAAGAGCATCGGTGTCCTCAGCGGCGGGGTGTCCCGCGGTGAGCTCGAAAAAGCGGGTGCGCAGCGGGTTTTCGAGAACTCGCTGGATCTGTGTCAGCACCTCGACGACACGCCGATCGCGGCTCTGGCCAACATCGTGGGTGCCCGCTAGCCGGCTGTCAGCCGAAGGCTCTGCTCAGCGCAGCGCGTACCGCAGTATCGCCGCCACACCGTCGGCGGGTTCGATGCGCTCGTCGGTGCGGATCAACTCGGCACCGGTGGAGATCGCCACCATCGGCAGCGCCTCATCGGCCCGCAGGGTCTGCGCCGGTGCGGCGCCCAACTCGGACAGCACGTTGGGATTGGGCGCAATCGTCGAGAGGTCTTCGCCGGCAACGACAGTCGCGTCTCCGACATCACCGATGATCAGCGTCTCCACCGCTCCGGCGCGCAGCGCGGCGGTCACGCCGTCCAGCCCCTCGGCGGCCAGGCCCTCACCGCGGCCGAGTGCGGCGGTGAAGCGTTGCGCCGCGTCGTCGATGGCCGCGACCCGGCGCCGCTGGAACTCCTGGTCGATCTCGTGGCGCAGGTCGTCGTCCTCGAAGCCGCTGTTTCGCGCCCCCACCTTCACTTCCACCACCCGCTCGGTCACCCGCTCGGGCAATTCGGCCAGCAGGTCCGCGCGCGAGCGCACCTCGCCGACGACGAACACGACCTCGGGGGAGGCGTCGTCGAAGAGCGTGGTGAGCTGGCTTGCCACCGCGCGGACGTTGCGCTGCCGGGCACCTTCGGCGGTGCCCTGCGGGTCCCCCCAGCCCGGAGTCTCCGCTCCGGCGGCCTTGTGCACGGGGTAGGCGGTGCCATCGACGGTGTCGGAGACGGCGGTCCCGTCCCGGTACAGCGTGAGGTCACCACCCGCATGGTCGACGATCACGACCGCGTAGGTCGGGCGGCCCACCCCGTGTTCGATGATGGGCACGAGATAGGGCAGCGGCGAAACCCGCACCTCCGGGCCCGCGGGCCGGATCAGATGCTCGTCGACAAGGATCCCGTCGGAACTGGCGACCACGGCACGGCCGCTGCGGCCCACCGCGGGGCGGGCGCCTACGACAGCCTGCTCGATGCTCTCCGTGACGGCGGGATCGGCGCCCTGCTCCTCGAGTTGTTCGCGCAGCGACCGCCACCTCAATTCCAGCAGGGCCGCGGCGTCCTCGGTGTTGTGCGAGTCTTCGAAGTACACCGATGCGTAGGGCCCGTTCGAGGTCAACAGCGTGCGGAAGTGTTCGGAATGCATGCGGTACGGGTTGCCCGCCCGATGGCCGGGCAAACGAACGGCTCGGCTCAAGGGCCGAGGAGCTGGATTCGCAACGCGGCCGCCAGCCAGTTCTCGAACCGGCTGCGCGACCAGCCGCGCGCGCCGACCAGTCGGTCGTAGAGCACCGCGTCGGTGGCCAACCATGTGATGTCGACCGCTTCCCTCCGGTTGAGGCCAGGACGCAGCGCGTCGAGTTCGGCTAGGCGCCGAACCACGGTCCGGGCGCCGGCAAGGCGTTGGCCGCACATCTGCTCGACAAGCTCCGCGGCCTGCGCGTCGGTGTCAGCCGCGACCTCCAGGACCCTGACCAGCGGCCCGACCCTGACATCGATGTCGACGACCAGGCGGACCCATCCGGCCAGCAGCGCTTCGGGTTCGGTGTGCTCGAGCAGTTGTCGGACCGCTTCGCGCTCGATGAGGGCACGTGGCTCGTCATCGCCGGCCACCGCCCAGTCCAGCGCCGTCTTCAGCAGCTCCGGCTTGCCGCCGGCCGCGGTGAACACGGTCTTGCGGCTGACGCCGGCCGCGTCGGCGACGGCATCGACGGTTGTCGCGGCGAACCCACGCTCGACGAACAATCGCGCGGCCGCGGCGATGACCCTCCGCTGCGTTTGGCGTGCCTGCTGGGCCCTGAGGTCGGAGCGGTAGCCACGCTTGACAACACCCGACATTCTAAGTGACTCTCGTAGTATTCATTACACTACACGTTACCTCAATTGGAGCATGATGAGAACCGTTGTCGTCGGCGCGGGACCGACCGGTGTCTTCACTGCCGTGGCGCTGGCACGTCGCGGCCGCAAGGTCACGCTTGTGGACCGCGACCCTGGACCACCCTCGCGAGGAGAGTGGCGGCGCAGAGGTGTGATGCAGTTCGAGCACGCGCACAGCTTCCGCGGCCATGTGGTCGACGCCCTTGCGGCCGAACTGCCCGATGCGCTCCACGCTTTGGTGACCTCGGGCGCCGAGGTGGTGATGGCCCCCGGGGAGCCCACACGCCCGGCCGGGCTGCGGTGCCGCCGCAGCGTGTTCGAGCAGGCGCTGCGCCGATGCGCGGCCGGGCAGCCGGGCGTGCACCTGGTCACCGCCCACGCCGACGAGGTCGTCGCCGCGCACGGGCGGGCCACCGGTGTCCGCATCGGCAGCGCGGTGCTCGAGGCCGATCTGGTCATCGACGCGTCCGGGCGCGCAGGCCGTTTCGGAACCGCGGTGCGTGGGCGCGGAGAACGGGTCGACTGCGGCGCCACCTACGCCGGCCGGCAGTACCGGTTGCGGTCAGCCGCCGCTTTCGGCCCGACGAACTCCGTGGTCGGGCTGTCGCTCAGTCTCGGCGGCTACGGCGCAGTGGTGTTCATCCACGACAACCGCACGTTCACGGTCACCGTGATACACAGCGGAACCGACGACCGCCTGCACCGACTGCGTCACGACGCCGTGTTCGACGCCGCGGTCCGCGCCGTCCCGGGGATATCGGACTGGGTCGACCCGCGCCGGTCGCGGCCGATCGCCGCGGTGCTACCGGCGGGACGGTTGTACAACAGCTATCGCGGCCAACTCGACGACGCCGGTGCGCCCGTGCTCACCGGCCTCGTCTCGGTGGGCGACGCGGTGTGCACCACCACACCGCTGGCGGGGCGGGGAGTGTCGCTGGCCTTCGGGCAGGCTCGCGAACTGATCGCGATGATCGACCACGATGCCGCTGATCTACACACGCTCACGACTGAATTCGACGCGTGGTGCGAGCGTCACATCAAGCCGTGGTACACCGACCACCTGACCTGCGACACCGACCGCGTGCGGCGTTGGTCGGGCGGCGACATCGACCTCGGCAGCCCCCTGCCCTCCGATCTCATCGTCGCCGCCGCCGAGGCCGACCCGCAGCTGCATGCCATCGTCGCGCCATACGTCACCATGGACGCCCTCCCGGCCAGCCTGGCGCCCGCCGAACCGCGGGCGCGCGAGATCTATGCGGGCGGCTGGCGTCCGAACCCCGCGGCCGGGCCCACCCGAGAGGAACTCAGCGCGCTGGTGTCCAGGACACCGGCAGCCGCTTGATGCCATGGATGAACGGCGACAGCAGCCGGGCGGGTTCCTCGGTGGCCGCGATGTCGGGCATCTGGCGGTGCAGTTCCTCGAAGGCGACACTGATCTCGCGACGGGCCAGGTTGGCGCCGAGGCAGAAGTGCGCGCCGCCACCGCCGAATCCGGCGTGCGGGTTGGGGTTGCGGCCCAGGTCGAAGCTCCACGGATCGGTGAACTTGTCCTCGTCGCGATTGGCCGAGCAGTACCACAGGGTGGCCTTGTCGCCCGCGGCCATCTTGACGCCGCTGAGCTCGAAGTCCTCGGTCAGCGTCCGGCGCATGTAGATCACCGGCGAGGCCCACCGAACTATCTCCTCGACCGCCGTCGGCGCCAGCCCCTCGTAGTCGGCCCACCAACGCGCGCGCTCGTCGGGATAGCGGGTGAGCGCGAGGACACCGTGGCTGATCGCGTTGCGGGTGGTCTCGTTGCCCGCCACCACCAGCAGGATGAAGAACGACGCGATCTCGGCCGAGGTCAGCCGCTCACCGTCGACCTCGGCCTGCACCAGCGCCGTCGTGAGGTCCTCCTGCGGGTTGACGCGACGGTCCTCGGCATGGGCGGTCGCGTAGGCACCGATGTCCATGGCGACCTTGACGAACTGCTCGTAGTCGGTGGCGATGTCCTTGTCACCGAAGCCGAGGATGACGTTCGTCCAGTGGAAGATCTGCTCGTGGTCGTCCTCCGGAATGCCCATCATGTCGCAGATGACCTGCAGCGGCAGCGGGCCGGCCAACTCGGTGACCACCTCGCCGGTGCCGTCGGGATGCCGTTCGATCATCGTCTCGACCAGCCGGCGCGCACGATCGCGGACGGATGCCTCGGTGCGTGCGACGACCCGCGGGGTGAACGCGCGGCTGACGATGTTGCGCAGCCGCAGGTGCCGGGGGTCGTCCATGACGATCATCGAGCCGAAGTACTCCGACAGCTCCGGGTTGGCGTCATTTATCGTGATGCTCGGACTCGAACTGAAGATCTGCGGATGGCGGCTGGCGTACCAGACGTCCTCGAACCGGGTGACGGCCCAGTGCCCCGGGCCTTGCTGCACACCCGGCGTCTCCAGCGCCGGGTGGAAAGACACCGGCGCCTCGCGGCGCAGCGTGGCGAACGCGCCGTCGCGAAAGTCGTCGTCGGCGACCCAGAACTTCCAGGAGCCCAGATCGATGTCGGACAGTGGCACGTCGGGGGGAGCGGTGCCGTTCAAGCGTGTCGCGATGCCCACGTCTCCGAGGGTAGGCCGCTGTCGGCGCGAGCAGACGCGAATGCCCCCGAAATGGCGGCGTTTGGGGGGCGCTTTCGTCTGCTCGCCGGTAGAAAAGTACCGTGCGCAACCCACATGCCGGGCAACCGTTTACGACGTCGGACGAACGGATCGCCGCGGCCTTGCTGGACGTCAGCATCCCCACCTTGATGCTGTCGCTGGTGCACATGTCCGGCGATGCGAATCTGATCCGCGGCGAGTTGAAACCGGCCGGGCTGTTCCTCAACGAAGTGCAGGGCTATATGTCGGAGGAGGACAAAACAGCGGTCCGCAAAATCGCCCTGGAGGTCATCGCCGACTACCGCGACCGGGGCTGCCCGGAACCCGAACCGGTCGGCGCGGAGTTGCTGCGCGAGATGATGCAGTGGCTGGTCTGCGAACCCGTGCCGGAGGAGTACGTCCCGATGCTGCTCGAGGAGATGGAACTCGACGGCCGCGACGCCCGATCAGTCCCGGCCGCCGGCCGTGCGGACGACTTCCCGGTCGTCGTCATCGGCTGCGGGGAGTCGGGACTGTTGGCGGGGATCCGGTTGAAGGAGGCGGGCATCCCGTTCACCATCGTCGAGAAGAACGCGGGGGTCGGCGGCACCTGGTACCAGAACACCTATCCCGGCGCCCGGGTCGACGTGCCCAACCATTTCTACTGCTACAGCTTCGAACCGACGGACCAGTGGACCCACTTCTTCGCCGAGCAGCCGGAGCTGCAAGCCTATTTCGAGCGGGTGATGGACAAGCACGACATCCGCCGCCACGTCCGGTGGGAGACCGAGGTCACCGAAGCCGCGTGGGACGACGACACCTCCACGTGGACCGTTCACACCGTCGGTCGTGACGGCACGACCGCGGAACTGTCGGCGCGCGCGGTGATCACGGCGGTGGGGCAACTCGACAGGGCCCATACCCCGACGATCCGAGGACAACGGGAATTCGCCGGACCGGCATTCCACTCCAGCGCATGGGACCACTCGGTCGACCTGAAGGGCAAGCGGGTCGCCATGATCGGCGCGGGCGCGAGCGGATTCCAGATCGCGCCGACCATCGCACCGGATGTCACGCACCTCACCGTGTTCCAGCGCACGGCGCAGTGGATGTTTCCCAACCCCGGCTATCACGACAAGGTGGGTCCGGGTGTGCAGTGGGCGCTGCGGCACCTGCCCTTCTACGGCCGCTGGTACCGCTTCCTGCTGTTCTGGCCCTGGTGCGACAAGGGTTTGGACGTTGCGCGCGTCGATCCCGAGTATCCGGACCAGCAGAGGGCGATCAACGAGATCAGCGAGGTCACCCGGGTCATGTTCACCGAGTGGATTCTCAGTCAGGTCGGCGACGACCCCGAACTGCAGGCCAAGGTGGTGCCGGACTACCCGGCGACCGGCAAGCGCACACTGCAGGACAACGGCAGTTGGCTCAGAACGCTGACCCGTGACAACGTCGAGCTGGTCCGCACCGGCATCGCTCGCATCGAGTCCGACGCCGTGGTGACCGAGGACGGGGCACGCCATTCAGCTGACGTCATCGTCTACGCCACGGGCTTTGAGCACACCAAGCTGTTGTGGCCCATGACCATTCGTGGCCGACACGGAGAAGTCCTCAGCGAGCGATGGGGTGAGCGACCGTCGGCGTACCTGGGCATCACGATCCCGAACTATCCGAATTTCTTCTGCATGAACGGTCCAGGCACCTGGCTGGCCAGTGGCGGCAGCCTGATCTTCCAGTCGGAATGCCAGATGCGTTACATCACGCAATGTCTGGAGCTGCTCATCACGGGCCGACACGCGACGATGGAACCGACCGTGGAGAAGACGACGGACTGGCACGAGCGCAGTCAGGCCGAGATGCGCACGCTGGTGTGGTCACAGCCCACGATCAAGCACTCGTACTTCAAGAACAGCTCCGGGGAGGTCCACACGCTCAGCCCGTGGCGCCTGGTCGACTACTGGACGTGGACCCGCGAGCCCGATCCGGCCGACTTCGTTATCCGCTAGCCCAGCGTCCAGTTCATGTTCCGGGCGAATTGGCGCGCGTCATCGGACAGCGTGCCCAGCTCGTGGCAGCGCTGGACGTAGCCCTGCACCATCACCAGGAAGTTCATCGGGTTGTAGGCGTCCTCCTCATAACTCCACCTACCGTCGCCCGCGTACTTGAGCACCGTTATGACCGGCGTGCCGTGCACGCTGCCGTCGCCGGGGTCCTTCATCGTGTTGACGTTGCGGTTGATGACCCAGCCCTTGTCGACGTCGACCGAGTACCACTCGACTGGGTAGTGCGGCATCTCGCTGCCGGGAAACGTGTTCATCGTGGCGACGATCCAATCGCGGATGGTGTCGCGACCCGACATGTTGCCCAAGGCGTGCTCGACGTAAGTGGCGTCCTCGGTGAACTGGTCGGCGTAACTGGACCAGTCCCACGTTTCGCCGATGTCGACGACCACATCCTGGTAGCGGGCGAACGCATCCTCGAGCTCCTCGCGCGACCACCGACTCACCACAGACTCCTTCGTCTCGCCGTGCCTCTGGCTGTTCCTACCAAATCCGCCGGGACGGCGGGCACGTTTCGGATACCGCCGCGCCCAATGTGGCCGCGCGGCAATGCGATAGCAGCTCGGGAGCTAGGGTTCGCAGCATGGCTCTCGGGATCGATGCGCACGTGCTCGACCAGATGGCACCGTTGCTGGCCGCGGTCGGCGAGGCCGAGGCCGCGCCCGCACCCGGTTCCCGTCGATGACTGCTTCTGCGCGCTGCGGTGGCTGGCCGATGCTCGACGACCGCACCGCCACACCGGACCCGCAGATCGCGCCCTTTCTCACCTGGACCTACGAGGACAACATGACCGGATGGGGCGCGCTGCTCGGCCGGGACGCCGGAACCGAAGCGGCTACGGCGTATGCGGCGCCTGCGCGCGCCGAGGATCTCAGCGGCCTGCCGCAGACGTACCTCGACGTCGGCGACCTCGACATCTTCCGCGACGAGAACATCGTCTATGCGCGACGACTCGCCGATGCAGGCGTGCCGACCGAACTTCACGTCTACCCGGGCTGCCCGCACGCGTTCGAGGTGCTGGCCCGCAGCGCCCCCGTGTCGCGGCGAGCGCTCGCCGATCGGGTGCGTCGCCTCCGAAGCCTGTGATGGGTTGGCGGACAGACTGACTCGGGTTCAGGCGGTGCCGGGTGTTTCGACGACGGCCTTGATGCGTTCGAGCGTCTTGCGCATATCGCGGATGTTGCGCCTGCGCCGTAGCTGACCGCCGAGCGCTGAGAACACCTTCATCGCGACCGAGTCGTCGAGGCGGAACGACTCGGTGACGTCGGTGCCACCGTCGACCGGAGTGAGCCGGTAATGCCAGCTGTTGACCGGCTTTTCGCCGAGCAACACCGCGAAGCCGAACTCGCGTCCGGGCTCGCAGGCCGTCACCTCACACGTCGTCCAGTACACCGGGCCGATCTCGTTGCGCTTGACGTGACCACGGAACCGCGCGCCGAGCGCGGGCCCGGCGGCCCCGTCGAGCCACTCGGCCTCCATCACCTCCGGCGAGAACTTCCCGGTGTTGCGCACATCGGCGATCAACTCCCAGATCCGCTCCGCCGGAGCCGCCATCGAGACCGTCACCGATCCGTCCAACACGTGCTCCTTCGCTTGCCTGCAGATTCCCCACTGTGTCGCGTAGGGAGTGCTTGCACAAGGTCTGACTCGCGGTGGGCCGCGGTGTGAGCGGCGCGTCGCCGCGGTCTGTGGTCATGGCCCCGGACGTCGCCGGCGGGTGATGACCGAAACCGGGGGGCGACGGGAGACCTCGCCGTACAGGTCGGGCCAGGGCGGTCGGCGGACCATTGCCAGCCCGGCGAGCGCCACCGAGACCAGCCCCACTGAGATGCCCAACATGGCGATGCGGGTGGCGTCGACCGCGGGCTGCCATTGCGCCCGCCCGTCCTTGACGACGAACAGCCCGACCGGCTTGACGACCGGGATGATCGTGGTGCCGTCGGCCACCTCGTAGGGCCGGCCGTAAACGCGGCCCTCGTCGATGTCTCGCAGGTGTCCCGCCTCGCGCAGATCCATGCCTCATGCATACTCCGCCCGCCCTGATGAGTCACCGGTCCGACCGGTGGCCGAGTACGGCGTCACCGCGCGCGGCCGATCTGACTCAGACCTCAGCGGTCGAAATCCGCCTCGTCGTCGGGCAACGGCACCTCGAGCGCCTGCTCCACCAGGTCGGCCTCGCTGGCCTCCCAGTCGCGCGCGGTCGTGATGCGGTCGGCGTCGGTCCAGGTGTCCTGGTCCTCGTCGGCCACCGGAATGCGTTGTTCCGCCACGTCCGCCTCGGGAGCAGCCTCGCCGGACTCGGGGCCGTCAGGGTTGGTCATGAACGGTCTCCGTTCTGTGTCGATGGGCCTGCGAAGCGCCGCTGCGTGCGCGTCAACAATAGTGCGGCCGGTCGACCATCATCCTGACCAGGCCAATGAGGTCGGCCAGCCGTTGCTGTGCGTAGACTTCCCTCTCGACGGGGAGGCTCTCGAACCGCGCGGAGCGCCCGTCGGTGACCACAAACCAAGACGTCAGAGGCTGTGCTGTGCCAGAAAACACCAAAGATCTCACGCCGCATTTCGAGGATGTGCAGTCGCACTACGATCTGTCCGACGACTTCTACCGGCTGTTCCTCGATCCGACGCAGACCTACAGCTGCGCCTACTTCGAGCGCGAGGACATGACCCTCGAAGAGGCACAGCTCGCCAAGATCGACCTGTCGCTGGGCAAGCTGGGGCTGCAACCCGGCATGACACTGCTCGACGTGGGTTGCGGCTGGGGCGCGACCATCAAGCGCGCCGTCGAGAAGTACGACGTCAACGTGGTGGGGCTGACGCTGAGCAAGAACCAGCAGGCCCACGTGCAGAAGGTCCTCGACGGCATCGAGACCGGGGGAGACAGCCCACGCGAGAAGCGGGTGCTCCTGCAGGGATGGGAACAGTTCCACGAGCCGGTCGACCGCATCGTCTCGATCGGCGCGTTCGAGCACTTCGGTCGCGACCGCTACGACGAGTTCTTCAAGACGGCGTACAAGGTGCTGCCCGCCGACGGCGTGATGATGCTGCACACCATCGTCAAACCCGACGACGAGGAGTTCAAGGAGCGGGGTCTGCCGGTCACGATGACGAAGATCCGCTTCTTCAAGTTCATCATGGACGAGATCTTCCCCGGCGGTGATCTCCCGCAGCCGGTCAAGGTCAAGAACCACGCGACCAAGGCCGGCTTCGACGTCAAGCTGGTGCAACCGCTGCGGCTGCACTACGCGCGCACGCTCGACACCTGGTCGGCCGCGCTGGAGGCCAATAGGGACGAGGCCATCCGCATCCAGTCCGAAGAGGTCTACGAGCGTTACATGAAGTACCTCACCGGCTGCGCCGACCTGTTCCGCGAAGGCTATACCGACGTCTGCCAGTTCACGCTGACGAAGGGTTAGCCGCGCCCCGGTGCTCCCCGCAGCCGACGATGGTGTCGATGACGGCGTCCGGGGCGTCCAGCGACACGAACGTCCGCGCGTTGGGGACCTCGATCAGCGTGGAGTTGGGAAACAGGCCCGCGAGTCGCCTGCCGAGCGAGGGGGTGAACGAACGGTCGCGCTGACCCCACACCACACACACCGGCTTGGTGAAGCGCGGCAACCGCGTCGCCACATCGGTCAGATCGGTCTTTCGAACCGCCCGCAGCAGGGCAGCCAGGTCCCGCCGGATCCGCACGTCGGTGCGCCCCGGCTCCAGCCACGACGCCGTCAACCGCTTGTCCGGCCGAGCCAGCAGCCCGTAGCCGAGCGGGGAGTGCCGCAGTGCCGTCAGCCGCATATGCTCGAACAGGAGCTTGATCGACACCGGTCCGCGCAGCAACGCGAAGACGAAATCGAAGGGGAAGGGCGGAAACTTGTCGAAGGCATCACAATTGGTGAGCACCAACCGCCCGACCCGGTCACCGAATTCGTCGACCACCAGCTGACACAACCCGCCACCGGTGTCGTTGCCGACCAAGGTCACGTCCGAAAGATCAAGCGCGACAAGGAAATCACGGACCATCGCCGCGACCGAGTGTGGGGTCAGCCGCACGCCCGTATTGACCGGGACCGTGTGTGAGCCCAGCGGCCAGGTCGGCAGATAGCAGCGGTAGCCGCGCTGCGCGAGGCCGTCGGCCACCCGGTCCCACAACCGGCTGTCGACCAGGATGCCGTGCACGAAGACGACCGGAGGGTGCGCGGTGTCCTCCGGGCCCACCACGCGGTAGTCGATCGTTGCGTCTGTCAGCGCGACCTGCGGCATGTTCGCTATCCTCTCAAAGTTACAAACACTTAGTACGAAAGTTACGTGCACACTGTATGGAAGTCAACAGGGGCGGCTCCACCGGCCGGCGCACCCAGGCCGAGCGCACCGCGGCGACGCGGGCGCAGCTGATCGAGGCTGCGCGCAAGTTGTTCGCGGACCGGGGGTTCGCCGACATCTCGACGCAGGCCATCGTGGCCGAGGCCGGGGTCACCCGGGGGGCGCTCTACCACCAGTTCGAGGACAAGGCCCAACTCTTCGCGGCTGTCTACGAGGACGTCGAGCGTGACCTGGTGGCCGACATCGCACGCCAGATCGCCGAGCAGCAGCCTGCCGACCCGCTGGCGGCCATGCGGGTGGGCGCCCGGCTGTTCCTCGACGGCTGTTCAGCCCCCGACGTCGCCCAGATCGTGCTGATCGATGCACCCGCGGTGCTCGGCTGGGTTCGTTGGCGCGAGGTCGGCATGAAGTACGGCCTCGGCGTGATCGAGGGCATGCTGGCACACGCCATCGCCGAGGGCTCGATCCCCGATCAACCGGTGCGGTCGACGGCACACGTGCTGCTCGGTGCGCTGGACGAGGCGGCGCTGTACATATCGCGCGCGGCGGACCGCGCCGCGGCACGTGCCGAGATGGACGCCGTGTGCGATCGCCTGCTGTTCGGCATCGCGGGCCGATGACAGGGCCGATGACAGGGACTGCCGACTCGGCCAGGGGCGGTCACTGGCTACGATCGCGCCCGTCGCGCGGTCTGCTTCTGGCCACGCTTCTGATATCTCTGGCCTTGGGCGTGGCGGTGGTGATGGTCGAGGGCGCGGAGACCCAGACGTGGTCCGGTGCACCGCTCAGCGACGACGAAGCAGCGGCGCAAGTGGTGGCCGCGGCCAGGCAGATCGTCTCGGCCGCACAACTGCAGCAGACCGCGGGGGGTTACTCGTTCCAGCCGTGCACCACCACGGGGAACCCGCCGTATCAGGTCACTATGTACGCCACTTTCGCTGTGCCCGAACGCAATCCGGCGCGGTATCTGGACGGTGTCGCCGATGCGATGAGCGCAGACGGGTGGGCGCGCTCTCCGGTGGTCGGCGAACGTTTCGGGGCGAAGCTCAGCTCAGACGGTGTGGTCGCGCTTATCAACCGTGACGCGACCGACTCGGGTCACGCCACCCTTCGGCTCTACGGCGAGTGCCGCAACTGGGGAGCACACCGCGACGACGACCCGGCGTGGACCGAGATCGATTTCTGAGCGTCGGACAACCGGCGCCTCAGCACGCGACCGGGTTGGATTCGCAGTAGGGGGTGGTGCCCGGGAAGCGGTAGCGGTGGTCGGCCACCCATCGGTAGACAGCCTCCTCGAGCACGCGGACGCCGGGGATCCGGTAGACCAGCAGCGGCACCCGGGTGCCTGCGGCCGCCGAGACCGCGGCGTTCACCGCTTCCGCCCCGGCGTACACCGCACCGGAGTCGTCGAGCCAGCGCACCGACTCCAGCAGCCGAGACTCGGGAATGCCCAGCCGGGCGGCGGTGCCCTCGCTCTGCAGCGGTTCGGTTCGCAGCTCGCCGGTCCGGTCGAACTTCATCAACAGATTGCGCGACCGGGTGCACATTCCGCAGTTGCCGTCGAAATACAGGGTGCCGGGCATGCTTCGATTGTCCTCTCACGCCGGGGGTGCGGCCGGCGCCGGGGGTCGCACATCGCAGCGCCGGCCGCGCGGGCGGGCCGGGCTGTGCGCCGGCGGCGTCGGGCTGCCACGACTCCACCCACCCGACCTCGGTGCGAAACGGGCGCTGCCAGAGACCATGCCCGCGTGGGCCATGGGGCGACGGTACGCGCCGGTACGCCAGACTGTCGGCGTGCAGATGGTATCGCTCGCCGACATCGAGCAGGCCGCCGCGCGGATCCGCGCGTACGTCCTTCGCACCCCGCTACTTCCGGCCGGCTGGGCCGGTGACGCCGACCGGCCGCTGTGGATCAAGCCCGAGAGCCTGCAGTCGATCGGGGCGTTCAAGGTGCGCGGTGCGTTCAACGCGATCGGCAACCTCGACGAGTCCGTGCGCACCAGGGGAGTGGTCGCCTACTCCAGCGGCAACCACGCCCAGGCGGTGGCCTACGCCGCAGCGGTGTACGGCATCCCCGCCCACATTGTGATGCCGGAGGAGACACCACCGGTGAAGGTCCAGGCGACGCGGGGCCACGGCGCCGACGTCGTGCTGTGCGGAGCCGGCCAGCGGGAGCGCGTCGCGGCCGAGGTGGTCGAACAGACCGGCGGCGTCTTGATCCCGCCGTTCGACCACCCCGACATCATCGCCGGTCAGGGCACCATCGGCCTGGAGATCGCCGAGGACCTGCCCGGCGTCGAGACCGTGCTGATCCCGGTCAGCGGCGGGGGACTGGCATCCGGTATCGGAACCGCGATCAAGGCGCTGTGTCCGGGTGCCCGGGTGATCGGCGTGGAACCCGAACTGGCGGCCGACACCGCGCAGGGTCTGCGGGTCGGCCGCCGCGCCGACTGGTCGATCGAGGACCGCAACCGCACCATCGCCGACGGTTTGCGCTCGCAGCCCTCCGAGCTGACCTTCGCGCACCTGCAGCAGGTGATCGACGACGTCATCACCGTCACGGAAGACGAGATACGTTCGGCGGTAAGGCAATTGGCTGATCGTGCCCGCCTGATCAGCGAGCCCAGCGGCGCGGTGACGCTGGCGGCCTACCGCCGGGGTGTGACACCGGCGGGACGGACGGTGATCGTGCTTTCCGGCGGCAACATCGAACCGACGATGCTGCGCGAGATCCTGGCCGACTGACCTCGGCAAGCCGGCGCCGGCAGGACCAGGGGGCTTGCCACCGCGCAATGCCGGTGGATCGAGTGCGTCCACGCATCCTGCACGGCCATCGCCTTCAGATAGCGACGCCTGCCGTGCCACCCACACGTGCAGGCGGCGGCGCAGTGCGCGAAGCCGAAGGTGCCGACCGCCACCGTGCCCGCGGCGGACTCGCCGCCCGGCGGCGCGCCGCCGGTCTCGATGTGTACCGCAACCGACATCGTCAGCCTCCTACGTCGACCAAACCTCGTTGTCTCGTCAGACGCTCGTGCAAGCGCTCCGGTTCCCATGGTCTCCCGCACCGACAGCCAAAACCGTTGCGGCCGGGTCACGACTTGGCCTCGCCGAGCCGGGAGAAACCTCGGCAAAGAGGCGCAGCCGGTGCGTGCAGGTGGTTGACCGACGACAGCACATTCCGCGGCGACGTCTGCTCTCGAACGCGACGACACCACGGGAAGCGGTCTCCCGATGTGCTGTTACCGTCACCCCGATAGCTCGACGTCCGAAGGGGTGTATGTGGACGCCGTACTGGGTTTGTCGGTGACACCGTCGGCTGTCGGCCTTGTCCTCGTGGAGGGACAGGACGCCGACGGCGCCACTGTCGACCGCGACGCCATTGAGATCCCGGGGCGCCGGTCGACTCCGCAGCAGACGTCCGACGAGGCCGCTGCGGCGGTGCTGCGGACCGAGGCCCTGGCCGCGACCCGCGGGCACCGGCTGCACTCCATCGGCGTCACCTGGAGCGACAACGCCGACCTGGAAGCCTCACTGCTGCTGAAGTCCCTTAGCGACTGCGGCTTCGACAACGTCGTGCCCATCCGGTTGCCCGAGGCGTCCGAAGCGCTGGCGTGGGGCGTGGCGGAGGTCATCGGCAACGACGTCACCGCGGTGTGCGTCGTGGAGTCCGACACCGTCATCGCGCTCGTGGTGCACGCCCGCGAGGGAGCCGTGCAGACAGCTGTCAACCACGCCATCGACGACGACGAGGCGCTGGTCCGGTGGCTCAGCGCCGTGTTCGCCAAGGCCGACTGGCGACCCCAGGCCCTGGTGATGGTCGGTTCGGGGGCCGGTGTCGACGAGCTCATGCCGCAGCTGGAGGACGCGTTGGGCGTGCCGGTGTTCGCCCCCGCCGAGGCCGAACTGGCGCTGGCCCGTGGAGCGGCGCTGGCGTCCACCCACATCGGCGAGCTGAGCTTGGACGAGACGGACGTCTATACCGACGATCAGGCGGGCCGCCGCCGCCCGGCGGCGCTGACGGGTCCGCTGGCGATGCTGGCCGCCGGCGCGGTGACGTTCGTGGCGTCGGTGTCGGTCGCGATCAGCATGCAGCTGGCGCCCGACAAGGGTGCCCCGCCCGCGGAGCCCAGTCCGGCGGCGAAATCGTCGTCCGGTGTCCCCGCGGCCGCCGAACCGCTGCCGATCGCGACACCGGCACCCGCGGCGCTGCCCGCACCGCCGCCGGTCGAGGTGGCGCCGCCGCCGGCTGAACTGCCCGCCGAGCCGCCGGTCGTGGCCGTCGACACGGCACCGGCGCCGCAGGCCCCGCCGCTGCCACCCGCCGCGCCGCCCGAGCCCGTTGCCGCACCCGTGGCCGGCGCTCCGGTGCTGCCCCCGGAGTCGATGGCCCCAGGACTGGTGCCCGCGCAGCCGACGCCCGTACCCGAACGCCGGGGGTTCTTGCAGCGCATCAAGGACAGGCTGAACATCGGAGACGACGCCGGGCTGCAGCAGGCCCCGGCACCCGTCATGCCGCCACCCGGCCCGGTGCTCGCACCCGATCCCGCACTGGCGCCACCGCCGCCGCCTGCGTGACGCCGGCCGCCGCTTCGGCGGCCCTGCGGCTGGTGCTGCGCCTCGGCATCGTGGTCTGCGTGGTGTTCGCACTGGCCGCCGTCGAGCTCACCTCCCGTTCCGGAGTGGCGTGGCGGCTCGTCACCTTCACCTACCAGGCGAACGTGCTCGCAGCCGCCTACTACCTGTGGACCCTGGTCTCACCCCGCGCCGACGCCCGGGTCGGGCTGCGGGGCGCGGTGGTGCTCTACGTGCTGATCGCCGGCGTCGTGTGGAACCTGTTCCTGACCGAACGCAGCATGGGCTACACGCCGGCCAACCTGCTGCTGCACGTCGTGGTGCCGGCCCTGGCGTTGGCGGACTGGCTGTTGATCGGGCGTGGACGGGGGCGGGTGCGCTGGTGGCACCCGATCGCCTGGCAGGCCTATCCCGCCGCGTACGCGGTGCTGGCCGTGGTGCTGCTCAATGAGGCGGGCAGGCGTGCGCCGTACTATTTCTTGGACCCCGCCCGGGTGGGTACAACGACGGTGCTGACGAACATCGGTGTTCTCGGCGCCGGCGTGCTCGTGGTGGGCTATGCGTTGCTGGCCGTCAACCGGCTGGCCACACCGGCTCGAATCGATGCGGTGTGAAACGTTTCGGGCACCGCATTCGATAGATCATCAAAGCGCGTTCTGTCGCGCGTCGCGGTCGACCGCACCGCCACGACGTGCGATTTCCAAGTTAAACGCTGCCGACTCATTAGGATGTGACTGTGCTGAAGCTTCGACACCTGCTCGCCGTACTCGGCATCGCAGCGATCGCGTTGGCGGGCGCTACCGCCACCACCGCCGCTCGTGTCGCCGCTCCGGTCGACGCTGTGGCCAGTATTCAACCCGCCGGCGAGACGGTCGGTGTTGCGCATCCGGTCACGGTCACTTTCCAGCGGGCCGTCGCCGATCGCGCCGCCGCCGAACGATCGTTCGCCGTATCTGCACCCCAGACGCCGTCCGGATCGTTCACCTGGCTCAGCGACCGGGTACTGGAATGGACACCGGACGAATTCTGGCCTGCGCACTCGACGATCGCGCTGAGTGTGGGAGACACCAAAGCCTCCTTCCAGACCGGAGCATCGGTGGTGAGCGTCGCGGACATCAACTCATACAGCTTCACGGTCAGTATCGACGGTGAGGTGGCGCGTGAAATGCCCGCGTCGATGGGCAAGGCTCGCTTCCCGACTCCGCAGGGAACGTTCAGCGTCCTGCGCAAGGAAGCCTTCGTCGTGATGGACTCGCGAACCATCGGCATCCCACTCGACGACCCCGAGGGGTACAAACTCGACGTCTACAACGCCGTGCGGATCACCAACGGCGGCGTCTACGTCCATTCGGCGCCGTGGTCGGTCGGATCGCAGGGGTATGCGAACGTCAGCCACGGCTGCATAAACCTCAGCCCGGACAACGCCGCCTGGTACTTCGACACCGTCGGCGTCGGTGACCCGGTGATCGTCCAGGCCTAGACGGTCTTGCAACGGCCTCACGCCGCGGCGTGCAGGTTCTTGGCCGTCGGTGAGTTCTCCACGGTGCGCGGGTCGGGGTAGGTGCCGAGCACCCGGTCGGCGGTGCCGGAACTGGTGACCGTGAACCAGTAGTGCTCATTCTTGAAGTGATGGTGCCGGTGGTTACGCCAAACCGCCTTGTAGAGCCCGGTTTTCGGCTTGTAGTCGCTGTGAATCAGGTAGTGCGTCCACTCGTAGACCAGCCCCAGCGCGCCGATGCACATCAAGAAGGTCAACCCCATGCCCAGCCGCGGGAACGCCAGCAGCGCGACGGCCACCGTGAGCGGCAACACCCACGACACCAGCGACTTCCACGGGATGAAAATCAGCGGGACATCGCGCGGGTCCTGATGGTGGGCGCGATGGTCGCGGGCCAGCAACGGGTCGATCGTCATGCGGCCCAACCGTTTCGGTCGCCAATGCAGGACGAACACGTGGATGACCCACTCGAAGAACGGGAACACGGCCAGCACCACCAGCGGCACGACGGCGTCAGTGAGCCGCCAGTCGCCGACCGCGAAGCGCGCGACCAGCGCGGCGAGCAGTGTGACACCGATCATCCACGGCGACGGGTGTTTCCAGAACTCGCGGGTGGCGTCGGCGAGCGTGAACCCCTTGCGGGTACGACTGGCCCGGGGTGTCATCGGTTCTCCTCCAGAGTGTCGAGTGCGGCCAGCAGAGCCGTCGTGGCCGGTTCGAGAAGGTCGTGCGCGGCCCGACGGGCCCGCTCGGGGTCGGTGGCCACGATCGCGCCGGCGACGTCGCGATAGGCCTGTGGGCGGCCGACCTCGTCTGCCATCACCGCGGCCAGTGCGGGCAGTGCCGGCTCATACGTGGCGCGCAGGGTGTTGTACATCAACCGGAAGGCGATCGAGTCGGCGCCGTCGACGACGTGATCCCAGAACGCCAGCGCATGGCGCTGCCGTTCGACGGCGTCGTGTTCGGCTTCGAGAGCATTCACCGTCTCGTCGAGAACAGCGGCGAGTGCCGCGCCGCGCCGTCGCGCCGCAAGTTCGGCGACCTTCGGCCCGTTGTGAAGTCGGGTTTCCAGGATGCTGCGCACCACCGACGGGTCGAGTTCGCCCCCGCGGATCAACAACCGCGGCAGCAGATCCAACCCGGCGTGGCGCCGGAAGTCGCGCACCGTCGTCGCGTCACCCTGGCGTACTTCGACCAGACCTGCGGCCGTCAGTCGCTTGAGCGCCTCGCGGACAGCCGGCCTGGAGACCCCGAGCACCTCGGCGAGGCGGCGTTCGCTGGGCAGCGACTCGCCGGGTTTCATCTGCCCGTCGAGCACCTCGGCCACGATCTGCTCGAAGACGTCTTCGGGCACGGACCGCCGGTTCACGGGTTGCAGCGCCATGCGCCTAGTGTGCCGGGACTAGCGGCCAGAGGTCAAGTGGTAAGACCAGTTGCTACATCGCCGCAAGCCGGGCTCGCATCTGCTCGGCGAGCGCCAGGGTCGCCGACAACGGCCGCACCATGACCGTGAGTTCCTTGACCGCACCCGCCTCGTCGAGTCGGATGAAGTCGCAGCCTTCGATCTCCTTGTCGCCCACCCTGGCCTGGAACACCAGGGCATGCTCGCGCGCCTCGGCTGCGCCGATCTCCCGTATGTACCGGAAGTCCTCGAACACCTCCATCACGGCGGCCAGAATCGGCCGCAGCGCCGCCCGGCCGCGGTAGGGCCGAAACACCACCGGGCTGTGGAACTCCACATCGTCGCGCAGTAGGGCGACGACGGCGTCCAGATCGCCGGCTTCGACCGCCTGGCGGAACGCGTGCACCATCGCCGGTTCCTCAGCAGTCGGCTTCGATGCGGAACGTCGCGGTGGCCTCGTTGCTGGGGTTGTCGGCGAAGGACCCGTCGGCCGAACCGGTGATGGTGTACTTGCCGCCGGCGCTGGTCACTTCGGCCTCACCGAGGTGGTCCTGCCAGAAGGTTCCGGTGAATCCGCCGAAATCGCGGAAGTCCACCGAGTTCACGACGACCTCGTCGCCGGTATTGATGTTGGCGGTGAACCCCTTGGCCTCAGTGGGGGTGGCGATGCGCCACGACCATCCGGACTGCGTGCAGCGCACCGGATGCGGCCCCCCGGTGCTCTGACCGTTGATGGTCACCTTCGCGGTGGTCCCGCCGAGCGCCGCGGGCGGTGTCGAGCAGCCGGCGGCGCCAGCGGCCAGGGCGACGGCAGCCACTGCAACGAGTCGGTTGTCCATGCCGCCAGACTCTATTGGTGTTCGGGACGGCTCACGTGTGTTTCACCGCAAGGCGGCGGCCGTGTCCTCGTCGGCGGGCGCAACAGCATCGCGCGACTCGCCGTCGAGCGCCCCGCGCAGGCAGTTGCCACGCTCACCTCGAGCAGGCACCGTTGACGGTGTCCGGCCCTGACAGGAGGCAACCCATGGGATCAGTCCTTCCCGCCGATGTCGGAGTTCCACGGTGGCTGCGGTTCGTGCTGATCTTCGACCGCGCGGGTTCGGCGTGGTTCATCGGTGCCGGGTTCTTCTTCGCGCCGGTGCTCGCCGTGCTCTCGCCGTGGCCTGCGGTCACCGCGGCGCTGTGGGCGGTGATCGGGCTGTTCGGGCTGTGGCTCGGGCTGCTCGGCGTCGCCATGGCGACCGGGTTGGCGATGGCGCTTCGGTCGAACGCCGAGATCCCCGAGGAGTACTGGCGCTCGATCATCGACTACTGACTACGCCTTACTGGCACCGGTGTAGTCGACCTGCCAGTGCTTGATGCCGTTGAGCCAGCCCGACCGGAGCCGTTCGGGCCGGCCCAGCGGACGCAGATTCGGTATCTCGTCGGCGATCGCGTTGAAGATCAGGTCGATGGTCATCCGCGCCAGATTCGCACCGATGCAGTAGTGCGCTCCGGTGCCGCCGAATCCGACGTGTGGGTTGGGGTCGCGCAGGATGTCGAAGGTGTAGGGGTCGTCGAAGACCTCCTCGTCGAAGTTCGCCGACCGGTAGAACATCACCACCCGATCACCCTTCTTGATCGTCACACCGGACAGTTCGGTGTCCTCGAGCGCAGTGCGCTGGAACGACGTGACGGGCGTGGCCCAGCGGACGATCTCGTCGGCGGCGGTTCCCGGGCGCTGCTCTTTGAACAGTTCCCACTGGTCCGGATGGTCGGTGAAGGCCATCATGCCCTGGGTGATGGAATTGCGCGTGGTCTCGTTGCCCGCCACCGCGAGCAGGATGACGAAGAAGCCGAATTCGTCGTCGGTGAGCTTGTGTCCCTCGACGTCGGCCTGCACCAGCTTGGTGACCAGATCGTCGCCCGGGCTCTTGGTCCGCTCCGCGGCCATCTGCATGCCGTAGGTGATCAGCTCGACCGATGCGGCCATCGGGTCGTTGCGCGAGTACTCGGGATCCTGGTCGCCGACCATCTGGTTCGACCAGTGGAACAGCTTCATCCGGTCTTCCTGCGGCACGCCCATCAGCCCGGCGATGGCCTGCAGGGGCAATTCGGCCGACACCTGTTCGACGAAGTCGCCGGACCCTTCGGCGGCGGCGGTCTTGGCGATGTTGGCCGCGCGCTCGCGCAGTTCGTCGCGCAGTGACTCGATCGCCCGGGGCGTGAACGCGCGCGAGATGATCTTGCGCAGGTGCGTGTGGTGCGGCGCGTCCTGGTTGAGCAGCACAACCTTGCCGCCCTCCAGCGACGCGGGATCGGCGTCGTCTCGGTACCGCGGCAGCGCCGTCTTCTGGTTGCTGGAGAACACGTCGCTGCGGCGGGAGATCTCCTTGACGTCCTTGTGCTTGGTCACCACCCAGAAGCCGGTGTCGCCGAAGGCGAGATTGCCCTTCGTCTGTTCGTTCCACCAGATGGGCGCCACTCGGCGCATCTCGGCGAGTTCGTCGACCGGCAGGCGCTCGGCATAGATGTCGGGATCGGTGAAATCGAATCCGGGCGGCAGGTTGGGCGTCGGCATTAGTGCGTTCCTCACATGACGTGGTCTAGTGCGCCTACCGCATTGCTACACCACTGTTGGGGACGGGTGAAGCGGGTTCGAAGAAGTCCGAGGTCATGAGAAGTGGAACGTGTTCCGCTCGGGCCGTCATAGTGACCGCTTGGTCACATCGGGCTCAGGTGTAACAATTCTCCCGTTCAGACTGAAGCACCCAGTAACGCCGTGAGACGGCGGTACGGGCAAGAGGGGGCATCGGTGAGGATCGACATGGACGTGAAGAAGTTCTCGCTGTTCGGTGCGGGTATCGGCGTTGCCGTGGCGATATGGGCGGCGCCGGCGGCACTGGCTGACCCGGCCCCGCCCACCCCGCCTGCCCTGCCTCCGGCGCCGGTGGTGGCTGCGGCGGCCGACGTCGCTCCTGCGCCTGCGCCGGACCCGCTGGCGATTCCGCGCCCGCCCGCGCCCGCCGCACCCGCCCGGGCTGAAGCGCCCGCAGCACCCGCGGCCGCCGAAGCTCCCGCGGCCGAGGTGCCGCATCTGGCCAGCCCCGAGAACCTGCCGCCGGGATCCACCTTGGACCCGGCCGCCAAGAGCGCCGAGAATCAGAGGCTCAGCTATTTCAGGGACCTCTGGCAGGGCGTGCAGAACCAGGAGATCAGCGCAAAGGAGGCCTTGATATGGGGTCTCGCGCAGCGCAACCTGGGCACGCCATACCCGGACCAGATGCCCGGCCCGAACGTTCCGCTCTCGCCGGCCGCTCCGACGCCGCCGCCCGCTCCGGCGCCGACACCGCCGCCCGCTCCGGCGCCGCTGCCCTGATCGGATCGGTCAGACCGAAACGGCCTCGATGCGCGCCGGCACGTGCTTGTGCCACGGCGTGCCCGCATAGGCGTCGCGCCAGTCGCTGGAGGTGAGCGCATTGGGCGCGACACCCGGCACGCGCGTGCGGCCGTCGTCGTCGATGAAGTCCAGGCCGAAGCCGTTGGGCAGGGAAGCATGTCCGGGCAGCATGGCCTCGCTGACCTCGACGCTGGCCTCGGCGCTGCCCGCGGCCGTGGTGATGCGGGCCCTCCCGCCGTCGACCAGACCGAGCGTGTCGGCGTCCTCGAGGCTCACGCGCAGCGCGCCGTCGACGTCCCGTTTGCGCCAGCTCGGATCGCGAAGGATGTCGTTGGCCGTGTAGGCGCGCCGCTCGCCGGCCGACAGCACGATCGGGAACTCGGCCGTGGTGAGGTCTGGTGGCCGGTGTGCGAGCGCGCGGACCTCGTCGAGCATCTCCGGCAGATCCAGTGCGATCTTGCGATCGGCGTGGCTGATCAGGGCGAAGTCGTCGGCGTACTCGTGGACGGTGAACGTGACACCGGACGGGTTGGCCAGAATGGCATCGAAGAGTGCGTTGCCGTCGGCATGGCCCGCCCGCCGCACCGCCTCGGGATAGGTCATCGCCGCCTTCTGCGCCAGCCCCCACAGCGCGGCCGCACCGGAAAGACCTTGCGGCAGAGTCGGTCCGAGTGTCTCGTAGAGCACGAACGGCAGCACCTTGCCCAGCATCGGAGTGGACCCGACGGCCTGCAGGAACGCCTGGGTGTAGGCTTCGCGGCCTTGTCGTGCCGCCACTCGCAGCGGCTCGAGGTCCGCATCATCGACGATTTCGAGCGCACGCATCAGTCGTGCCCAGATCTCGGGTTCGGGCAGCGTTCCCTCGGCCGGCTCGAGGAGCGGGTGACGCAGATGAAAGGTGTTGTGCGGGAACTCCAGGTTGAAGAACGTTGCCTCGCACTTCTCGTACTGCGAGGCGGCCGGCAGGACGTAATGCGCGAGCCGTGCGGTCTCGGTCATCGCCACGTCGATGACCACCATCAATTGCAGCGACGCGAACGCCGAACGGCAGGCCTGCGAGTCGGCCAGTGAATGCGCGGGGTTGCTGCTCTCCACGATCATCGCGCGGAACCGGTCCGGGTGATCGGTCAGGATCTCCTGGGGCACCGCGTTGCTCGGGATCAGGCCGCCGACGATCGGGGCGCCGGTGACCGGCGTGCGGCCGACGTCGCGGGTGTGCCGGAACAGTGGGCCGAACGACGAATGCAGATGCTGCCCACCGCGTTTGGCGAAGTTGCCGGTGAGGATCCATAGCAGCTTGTTCAGATACGAGCTCAGTGTGCTGTTGGGCGCCTGCTGCACGCCCAGGTCCTCGAAGACCGAGACGCTGGCCGCCGCGCCGATCCGCCGCGCGGCAGCGCGGATGAGTTCCTCGTCGACCCCGCACCGCAGCGCGTAGTCGGCGACCGGGACGTCGCTCAGCGCCTTTCGGACGGGTTCGACGCCGTGCACGTGCTCGGCGAGAAACGTCTCGTCACAGAGGTTCTCCTGCACCAGCACACCTGCCAGGGCGGCCAGGCACCAGGCGTCGGTGCCCGGCCGCACGCGCAGGTGGTAGTCGGCCATCTTCGCGGTGTCGGTGATCACCGGGTCGATGACGATCATGGCGCGCGCCGGATCCTTGGCGATGTCGTTGAGCACGGTGCGGGCCCGCGGGAAGCTCTGCGACATCCAGGGGTTCTTGCCGACGAACACCGACACCTCCGCGTGCTCGAATTCTCCGCGGGTGTGGCCGCCGTAGAGGTGGGCGTCGACCCACGCCTCGCCGGTCTTCTCCTGGGCCAGCGCGTTGGACCGGTAGTGGCTGCCGAGCGCCTTGAGGAACGCCCCGCTGTAGGCGCCGCCGAGGTGATTGCCCTGGCCGCCGCCGCCGTAGTAGAAGATCTTGTCCCCGCCGTACGTGTCGGCGATGCGGCGAAAGCCCGCGGCGATCTCGGTGATCGCGGTGTCCCAGTCGATCTCCTCGTAGCTGCCGTCGGGCCTGCGCCGCATCGGTGACGTCAGCCGGCCGCGGTTGTTCTGGTAGTGGTCGAGGCGCAGCGCCTTGTTGCAGGTGTAGCCCTGCGACGCCGGGTGGTTCTTGTCGCCGCGGATCTTGGCCAGCGTGCGGCCGTCGAGTTGCACCACGATGCCGCAGTTGCACTCGCACAGGATGCAGGCCGTCGCATGCCACTGCGGGCCTGCCGCTGCGGCGGTATCGCTACTGGTCATCGACGGATCCTTCCGGCAGCGCGGCTACCACGAGCGTGCGGAGTTGGTTGTGGACGGAGTCGAGCGGTGCCGTCGAGCGTGCGGCGCGGGCAACGACGATCGCCCCTTCGACCGAGGCGGTGATGAACAACGCGAGGTCGTCGGCGCGCTCGGCCGCCACGCCGTCGTGCCTGAGTCGCTCGGCGATCGCGCTGTTCCAGCGTTCGAACGCCGCTGCGGCACGGTCGATGAGCGGCGTCGTTCCGCCGTCGGGGGCGCCGGCCTCCACGGTGACGGCGACGACCGGGCACCCGGCGCGGTAGTCGGTTTGTTCGAGTTGGCCGCGGTAGGCGGCGAAGAGCTCGTCGAGCAACTCGATGCCGCTGCGCGCGCGTTCGATCCGGGTGGCGATGAACTCCCCGGCGTAGTCGATTGCCTCGCTGAGCAACTGGGTGCGGCCGCCGGGGAAGTAGTGATAGGCCGACCCGCGCGGTGCGCCGCTGTGCGCCAGCACGTCGGCGATCGCGGTCGGATGGGCACCGCGTTCGCGGATCAGCAGGGCTGCGGAGATCACCATCCGCTCCCGATGTCCGGCCATGCGACGCGGTCCCTTCGGTCGAGTTATGTATGTAAACCTACATAACGCGTGGACCGGGCGCTAGCCCCTCGTCGAAACTGAGCTTGAGCGCGACTTCAGGCCCGGTTCCCGAGCACGAGCTCATATTCGGCGGGGCTGATGAGTCAGGCGGCGTGGGGTCAGTAGTGGGCGATCCAGACGACCAGGAACGTCGTCATGGCCGCCAGGCAAAGCAGATGGTCGCGGAACACCCCGCGGGCCAGGAACGACTGGGCGGCGGCGCTGTCGACGCGGCTGCCGAGTCGCTTGGCGCTCGGCACGGTGCGCACCGCCGCCAGCAGAATCGGCGCACCGGCCAACAGCGATGGGATCACCAGTGGCCAGCCTGGAGCGTCGACCCACCGAATCACCACGACCGACAAGAGGAGCACCATCACGGCCGCGACCAGATAGTTCATCGGCCGCGCCGCCGTCGTCGCCCGGCGGTAGTAGCCCGCGATGGAGGCGAGCACCGGTTCCGGAAGCTCGCCGGACCTACGGTGGGATCGGACCTGACTGTCGAAGATCAGGTCCATCCACAGCACGGCGATGAGAAAGCCGGCGCAGGCGGCTCCGGTCAACCGGACGACGCCTTGCAGGTCAGACAGACGCCGCCTCGTTGATCGCGTCGAGCCTGCCGGTCGCCTCGAGGTACTCCTGCACCCAGCGCTCGATCACCGCGGAGGTCTTCTCGACCTTGGTGAACTGGCCCACGACCTGACCGATCGGGTTGAAAGCGACGTCGACGGACTCGTTGGGATACTTGTGCGTCGCGGCGACCGCCATCCCGGAAACCATGTACTGCAACGGCATTCCCAGCGGCTGTGGGTTGTCCGGGTTCTCCCACGCCTCGGTCCAGTCGTTGCGCAGCATCCGCGCCGGCTTGCCGGTGAACGAGCGGCTGCGCACGGTGTCGCGGCTCGACGCCTTGGCGTAGGCCGCGTGCTGCACCGGGGTGTGCTCGGACTCCTCGACCATCACCCACTGCGATCCGGTCCACGCGCCCTGGGCGCCGAGCGCCAGCGCCGCCGCGATCTGCTGGCCGCTGCCGATTCCGCCCGCGGCGAGCACCGGCACCGGCGCGACCTCCTTGACGACCTGCGGCCACAACACGATCGAGCCGACCTCGCCGCAGTGCCCGCCCGCCTCGCCGCCCTGGGCGATGATGATGTCGACGCCGGCGTCGGCGTGCTTGCGTGCCTGCGACGGCGAACCGCACAGCGCCGCGACCTTGCGCCCCTCGGCGTGGATGTGGGAGATCATGTCCGCGGGCGGCGTGCCGAGCGCGTTGGCGATCAGCGTGCACTTCGGATGCTGCAGCGCCACCTCGACCTGCGGCGTCGCGGTCGCCTCGGTCCAGCCCAGGAGCTGAAGCGCGTCGTCGTCGCTGTGGTCGACCGGCACGCCGTGGTCGGCGAGGATCTTCTTGGCGAAGTCGATGTGCTCCTGCGGCACCAGCGCGTTGAGCTGCTTCTTGAGGACCTCGGGCTCCAGGTCGGTGGCGTCCATGCCCTCGTACTTGTTCGGGATGACGATGTCGACGCCGTATGGGTGGTCGCCGATGTTCTGGTCGATCCACTTCAACTCGATCTCGAGTTGCTCGGGGGTGTAACCGACCGCGCCGAGCACGCCGAAGCCGCCGGCCTTGCTCACAGCGACCACCACGTCCCGGCAGTGGGTGAACGCGAAGATCGGATACTCGATGTTGAGGTCGTCGCAGATGGGGGTGCGCATGCCTGCTCCTTGGTGGGCCGCTCACGAATTGAAACGTGTTCTAGTTTAGTACCCGGAGGTGCCGTCGGGGCAAGTAGGGGGCTCGACGGCTATTCGGGTCCCCGCTTCACCTCGCGCCTCAGTCGTAGCCGATGAGCCGGCGCAACGACACCCGTCTACGGTTGCCCGAACCCTGGACCCGCAGCACCGGCCACCCGTGTTCGGCGGCCATCGCCGCCAGTGCCGGTCGCGGGTTCACCGGCCGTGGGTTGCCGACCAGCACCATCAGCGCCGCGTCTTCGTCACCATCGGCGTAGAAGTAACTGTGTTGCAGCCCAACGTCATTGGCCTCACAGAAGCGCTGAACGGCGCTGGACTTGTTGCGTCCCCAGATCACCGGCCTGGCGATCCGGCCGGTGAGCCGCCCGGCGTCGTCGACCTCGAAGTGGTTGCACAGCACCTCGGTGATCCCGGTGAACCGGGCCACCGGTTCGGCGTGAATGGTCAGCGCCGAGCTGCTGAGCACCACGGTGTGCCCGCGGTCCTGATGCGCCTGCACGATCTCGTGCATGACGGGAAACACGCGCGCTGCTACCCGTTCGATGAAGATGCGTTCGCCCAACTCGTCGAGTTCGGCGAGCGACTCGCCGTGCAGGTAGCCGGCCGCCCGGGTCAGCAGCCGCTCGAACTGCATGCGGCCCAGGCGGTATCGCACCGACGCCTCGACCACGCCGAGCACCTCGCCGATGCGCGCCTGCCTGCGGCGGATCCGGTCGGCGGCGTGATGGGTGGCGGTGAACCCGTCGACCAGCGTCCCGTCGAGGTCGAAGAACGCACCCACATGCGGCCCCGGGGGGCTGGCGGCGATCTCGGCGATCGGATCGGCTGCTGCGGGTTGCGCATCCATGACGCGCTCCAGCCTACTGAGCGGAGTACACACCCTTCCCGGTGGCGAGCGGCATGTCCAGCGTGGTGCGGATGCCTGCGGGCGCGGCCACGACGTCGGGAATCGCGTTGACGATGCGGCCCGCCGCAGCCAGGATCGCGGCGTAGTTGTGGTCACCGTTGCGGCTCGTCGGGCAGATGTCCATGGTGTAGGAGGGTTCACCGACGATCTCGACCCGGTAGGAGCCCCCGGGCTGCGCGGGCTGCGCCCAGTCCGGCCGCAGGTCGCCGCGCAGCCGCGTCACGTGTTCGACGACGATCACCGGATCGCCGTTGACCATCCCTTCGATCAGAAACCGCACCGCGGCCATCGTGCCCTTCTTGATGGTGCCGACGGCGACGTCGAAGTCCTCGGGGGCGGGTTCCTGCTCCACGGAATCGCGGATCTCGTCGAGTTCGACACCGAGGCCGGCGGCGAGCTGGCGGATGGCCGTGCCCCAGGCGATGCTCAGCACGCCGGGCTGATACAGCATCGGCAGGTCACCCGGTTCCCCGACCTTCCGGCCGAAGCCCATCACGTCGAACATCACCGTCGCCCCGTCGTAGGTGGCGTAGTCGGCGATCTCCATGGTGCGGATGTGCTGGACGCTTTGGCACGTGCCCGCCAGGGCGAGCGGCAGCAGGTCCGTCACGAAGCCCGGGTCGACGCCCGTCATGAACACCGTCGAATCGCCTTCTTGCGCAGCCTCTTCGACCCGCTGGATGTACTTGTCGGGGATCACGCCCCACGGGTACTGCAGGACACCGAGCGCCGAGCCGACGACATCGATGCCTGCCGCGAGGATGCGCCGGACGTCGGCCATCGCCTCGGGCAGCCGAGTGTCGCCCATCGCGCAGTAGACGACACAGTCGGGCTTGGCCGCGATGATCGCGTCGAGGTCGTTGCCCGCGGTGACCCCCGTGGTCACGTCGAGCCGGGCCAACTCGCCGGCGTCCTTGCCGACCTTCGCGTCCGACGACACCCCCACACCGACAAGCTCGAATCGCGCATCGGTGATGAGTTGACGCAGCGCGAGACTGCCGCAGTTGCCGGTTCCCACGAGCGCGACGCGAATAGCCATGGCCAGCAGTATGCGTGGTGCGTACCCAAATTGGAACAGGTTCTAGTTCGCTGATGCGGTGCGGTAGCCTGACGCCCCATGGGACGCGTGGACGACAAGGTGGCACTGATCAGTGGCGGCGCGCAGGGGATGGGCGCCGCCGACGCCCGGGCACTGGTCGCCGAGGGCGCCAAGGTGGTGATCGGCGACATCCTCGACGACAAGGGCAAGGCGCTGGCCGACGAGATCGGCGAGTCGGCCCGCTACGTGCACCTCGACGTCACGCAGGCCGACCAGTGGGAGGCCGCCGTGGCCACCGCGGTCAACGACTTCGGCAAGCTCAACGTGTTGGTCAACAACGCGGGCACGGTGGCGCTGGGCCAGATCGGCCAGTTCGACATGGCCAAGTGGCAGAAGGTCATCGACGTCAACCTCACCGGCACCTTCCTCGGCATGCAGCATTCCGTCGAGGCGATGAAGGCCGCAGGCGGCGGGTCGATCATCAACATCTCGTCGATCGAGGGCCTGCGCGGCGCGGTGATGGTGCACCCGTACGTCGCGTCGAAGTGGGCGGTGCGCGGGCTGACGAAGTCGGCGGCGCTCGAACTCGGGCCGCACAACATCCGCGTCAACTCCGTGCACCCCGGGTTCATCCGCACCCCGATGACCAAGCACTTCCCCGATAACATGCTGCGCATCCCCCTCGGGCGGCCGGGTCAACCGGAGGAGGTCGCGACGTTCGTGGTCTTCCTGGCCAGCGACGAGTCCCGCTACTCGACCGGCGCGGAGTACGTCATGGACGGCGGTCTGACCAACGACGTCCCGCACAGGTAGCCGCTCGCCGCTTCAGTCGACGGCGGCGAAGTTGACGGTCGCGGTCGCGCCGATCTCGTCGTCGTTGGCGCGGTAGATGTCGACCTGCACCACCACTGAGCGCTTGCCCGTCCGCAGGATCCGGGCGACCGCACGCGCAGGCCCGACTTTGATGGGCCGCAGATAGCGGATGAACAGGTCCGTGGTGGCGATCGCGTGGCCGAACGGGGTGGCTCGCGCCGCGAGTTGACCGGCGGTGACATCTGCCATCGTGGCGACCAGGCCCCCCTGCAAACCACCCGCGGTGTTGACGGTCCGCTCGTCGACGGGCATCTCCATCACGACGGTGCCGTCGTCGCCGGGCACCTCGGTCAGCCCGAGCTGATCGAACAACTCGCGAAGCGACTTCGGCGCAGTCATGGGTAACGACATTACCGGGGCACCACGTCGTCGTGCCGGATGCGTAGTGTCGTAGCTCGTGAGCGCACGCGCGGGCATCGTCGTCACCGGAACCGAGGTCCTCACCGGCCGGGTCCAGGACCTCAACGGGCCGTGGGTGGCCGACCGACTCCTCGAGCTGGGCGTCGACCTTGCGCACATCACGATCTGTGGTGACCGGCCCGGTGACATCGAGGCCCAGCTGAGGTTCCTCGCCGACGAAGGCGTCGACCTGATCGTCACCACCGGTGGGCTCGGGCCGACCGCCGACGACCTCACCGTGCAGACCGTCGCCCGGTTCATGGGGCGAGACCTGGTGTTGGACAACCGGCTCGAGGAGATGATCGGCGACATCGTGGCCCGCCTGATGGCACGCTTCCCCCACGTCGACGCCGAGGCCGTGCGCGCGTCGAACCGCAAGCAGGCCATGGTGCCCGAGGGCGCGCACGTCCTCGATCCCGTCGGCACGGCGCCCGGTGTAGTGGTGGCCGGCCCGCCGACGGTCGTGGTGCTGCCCGGCCCGCCGCGCGAGCTGCAGCCGATGTGGCCGCGCGCGCTGCAGGCCTCCGCCGTGCAGCAGGCGATCGCCGGCCGCACCGTCTACCGCCAGGAGATGGTGTTGATGTTCGGGCTGCCCGAGTCCGCACTGGCAGACACGCTGCGCGACGCCGAGCGGACCATCGCCGGCTTCGACCGGCTGGAGATCACCACGTGCCTTCGGCGGGGCGAGGTGGAGGTCGTGACGCGCTACGAACCCGACGCCGCCGACGCGTATGGGCAGCTGACGGCGCTGCTGCGGGAGCGCCACGGCGCGGAGATCTTCTCCGAGGACGGGTCGCGGGTCGACGACCAGGTGGCCGCGCTGCTCGCCGGTCGCCGCATCGCCACCGCGGAGTCCTGCACCGGCGGCCTGCTGGCCGCCCGGCTGACCGACCTGGCGGGGTCGTCGGCCTACGTCACCGGTGCGGTCGTGGCCTACGCCAACGAGGCGAAGTCCGAGGTTCTCGGCGTCGACGCCGACCTGATCGACACCCACGGCGCGGTGTCCGAGCCCGTCGCCGAGGCGATGGCCGACGGCGCCCTGCTCCGGTTCGGGGCCGACACGGCGGTCGCGATCACCGGCATTGCGGGCCCCGGCGGCGGCACGGCCGAGAAGCCCGTCGGCACCGTGTGTTTCAGCGTCAAGCGCACCGACGGCCCCACCGTCACCAGGACCGTCCGGATACCCGGCAACCGCGCCGACGTCCGCGACCGGTCGACTACCATCGCGATGCACCTGCTGAGGGGGGCACTGGGCTGATCAGTCGGCACTTTTAAGCCGCGGCCCGGTGGGTATCCCCGCCGACCATGACAGTCGCGCACCACCCATTGACGACGGTCGGCACGTATCTGATGGCCCCGGCCGAACTCAACGCGCGCCTCGGCGCCGACCCGCAGGCCTGGACCGAGTTCGGCAGGCACTGGGATCAGCTGGCCGATGACACCTACGCCGCGGAGCTGGGCACCAAGCGCCTGCGGCGTTACGGCCACTATCTGTTCACTCCCGGCGACGGGCACATCGAGCCGATGACGCACGACGCGTTCGTCCAGCCCGAGGACTCCAACCCGCTCTACGTCGGCCGGGAACGTCACTTCGAACCGCTCACCGACGCCTTCGCCGCCGAGCCGCTGCTGCGCGACTACCTGAGCCTGCTCGCTGAGTTCGCAGTGCTGCTCGACGACGCCGCCCGGTGGAGCGTCAAGGTCACCCCCTTCCGGGTGCTCGCGTCGGCCGACGACACAGGAAAGCCCACACCCGAGGGGCTGCACCGCGACGGCGTCACGCTGGTGACCTCGCTGCTCATCGGCCGCGACAACGCCGAGGGCGGCGAAAGTTCGGTCTACGACATGGCAGGCGCTCACCTGCTGTCGGTCATCCTCGACGAGCCGGGCACCCTGCTGCTGGGCGACGACCGCCGCAGCCTGCACGGGGTGTCGCCCATCCACCCCCTCGACCCCTCGCGCCCCGCCCGGCGCGACGTTCTGGTCGTCACGTTCGCGCCGTCGTCGCCATCAGGTCGTCGACGACGTCGGTGAGCAGGCCGCGCCGTGCGGCCGACGCGCGCTGAACGTCCGCGCCCGTGCCCCGCGCGAAGAGTCGGTCGATGAACGCGGTCACCGTCGCGGTGTCCGCGTGCTCGGCCAGCGCCGGACCGATGTGGTCGAGCAGCTGCCTTGCCTGCACGGCCGACGGCAGCAGGCGGCCCGTCAACACATCGAGGCCGCAGCCCGACCAGCCGTCACGCGCGGCCCGCCAGTACGCCGCCCGCAGCAGCTCGCTGTTCACCACCGGCCCCGCGTCACCCGTGCGCGCGGCGGCTGCCGCGGCGGTCATCACCAGCGCCCTGACCAACAGCGCGAGCGCGACGGTGTCCTCGACGTCGGCCTGCACGTCCATGGTGCGGATCTCCAACGTCGGCAGATGAGGATTGAGCCGGATGTCCCAGAACGGCATGGCCGCATCGAGCATGGCGCCCGAGTCGGCGATCCCGGTGGCAAGCTGCTCGTAGTGGCGCACCGATTCGGCGTACGGCGGTGGGCCAAGGCAGGGGAAACGGCTCCTGATGACCGCCCGCCAGTCGGCGTAGCCGGTGTCGACACCGTGGTCGAACGGCGAATTCGCGCTCAGCGCAACGAGTATCGGCAGCCAGGGCCTGAGCCGGTTGCTGACCCGAATCGCCAGCTCGCGGTCGGGCAGATGCACGTGGATGTGCGCCGAGCACACGGCGAAGTCATCGAGCATCGCCCGGTACTGCGCGACGCCGGCGCGGTAACGGGGGTGGTCGCCGCTCACCGCGGCGGGTCGGCCGGCCAGCACCGGCGTACCCGTGGCGCACAGGCGCAACCCTTCGGCGGCCGCGGCTGCGTTGGCGGCGGCGCGCATGCGGAGCAGATCGGCGCGCAGCTGATCGGCGTCGAGGCACGGAGTAGTCCTGACCTCCAGTTGGTGCAGCGTGAACTCGCCGGACACCAGGTCGGCGACCTCACCGGGAATGCGGCCGATGACCTCGCCGCTGCGTGGTTGCGGGGTGCGGTGCACCGGGTCGACGAGGAAGAACTCCTCCTCGACACCCACCGTCGCGGCCTGCCGAACGCTCACGATCCCTCCCGCACCGGCGCAACCCCGATCCGATAACGTACCCGTGCGACACAGGAGGAACACGTGATGACGGCAAACGCGCGCGAAGAGCTGTCCGAACGCGCCGTAGAGGCCGGCTGGCACCGCAGAGACGCCGACCGCACCGACTACTACACGCGCACTCCCGTGCGGGTGCACGTGGTCTGGCGTGGATCCGACGCGATCAGCGGGGGAGCGCTGTACCACGACGACACCCTGATGGCCTACAGCCGCGACCTGAGCACCGTTGCCGGCTGGCTGAAGCGCTGACGAGCCGGGTCATCGGGCCTAGCGCGAGATCAGAGTTCCGACCTGGTTTCGGCGGCTGGAATGTACCGGAACCCTATTTCGCCGCGGCCCCGTCGTACTCGTCCCAGACCTTGAGCATCGTCTGCAGGATCTCCTCCGCGCGGCCCAGCCCGGCGAGATGACTCTCGCCCGGCATCGGGTACAGCTCGGCGTCGGCCAGCTTCGCCACGACATGCTGGCCGTGGGCGTAGGGCACGATGTGGTCGGCGTCGCCGTGCCACCAGCGGACCGGCACCGTGATCTCGTCGAGCCGGAAACCCCAGTCGCGGGCGAACACGACGATGTCGTTGAACGGCGCCGCCAACTGTTTGCGGCTGCCGTTGAGCAGGTCGTCGAGGAACATCGCCTTGATCTCCGGGCGGGCCAGCAGCCGGCGGTCGGCCTCCGGTGACACCCGGCCGTACAGGTCGGCCGCCGGAGAGGCGACCGGCTTGATGAGCCGGATGAGCGCCGACGCGACCAGCCCGATCGGCGTTCCCGCGAGCTGCAGCAGCGGCGCGACGCGCATGCCGAGGTTGCCCATCAGCCCACCGGTGATGGCATCCGACCCGACCGTCGGTGCCACACCGCCGATGACGCCGGCCGCCACGACCCGATCCGCCAGCGCCGCCGCGCACGCCAGGCTGTACGGCCCGCCGCCGGACAGGCCGACGACAACCATCTTGTCGATGCCCAAGGTGTCGGCAATCGTGCGCAGGTCATCGGCGAAGGCGACGACGGTGTCATAGCGGTGCGGTGTCGACGACCCGATGCCCGGCCGGTCGATCCCGATGAGCCTGATGTTCGCCTTCTCGGCGTACACGCGAGCCTCCATCGGAATCTGACGGCGGGCACCGGGGGTGCCGTGTAGCCAGAAGATGGCACGGCCTTGGGGATCACCGAACTCGGCGAAGCCGATCTGCCGGTCTTCCCCCACGGCGACGTTGCCTTCGAGCTTGGGACGGGCGATTGCGACAACCATGCCGAAAGTGTCTCATGTGCGGTGACCGGCGTTCGCCGCTATACCTCGCGGAACACATAGGATCCCGCTGTGGTGCGACGGTCGCCCGCGCCTTCGTCGTACATCACCACCCGCACGGCCACGGCGCCGTCGGCCCCCGTCAGGGGTTCGGCCTCCACCCGGAACGGCCCCGCCTTGCCGCGCCCCAGGAACATCACGTGACACGACGCACCCTGCAGCCGGTCCGTCCCGGCCAGGGTGGTCGCGGCGTCGGTCGCGGCGGCCTCGAGTATCACGAACTGCGGACCGACGTGCAGCGCCGCGTCGGGCGAGGCGACTTCGGCGGCCAAGGGTGGCAGCCCCCAGTTGCCGTCGGGTCGGCGGTGGCCGCCGAACACCTGCCAGAGCGGCGGCAGATCGGGGGAGTCGACGATCGGTAGCGGATTGGCCTCCATCCGTTGCAGCCCGTCGGGCGGTACGCCGATGCTGACGCCCTGTCCCTCGATCAGCGCCAGGACGCGGGAGGGTTGATCGGCGTCGACGATCTTGGCCCGGCTGTATCCCATCTGCCTGCCGACCTTGAGTTCCTCGGACACCACCTCGATGCGACGCACGTCGCGGCCCGGGTCGAGGATCTGGCAGGAGTGGATCACCGGGTTGGGCACGGCTTCCAGGTCCGACATGTGGCCGCTTTCCGGCGCCGAGATGCCCAGCACCGCGAACAGCAGACCGCCCGAGGCGTTGCGCATGTCGCGACGCAGCGTGACCGTGTTGTCGTCGGGCACCAGGTCCATCGACGCGTAACTGCGGCCGATGTAGCGGTAGCTGAGCAGTCCGCCCCAGCGCCTGCGCAGCTCCTCGGCGTACTCCTCGGGCGAATCGATCAGTTCCCGGATGTCACGGAGCATGTGCCAGTTCCTATCGCGCGTCTGTCCGGTGTGCTTCCACATCGAAAACGGTAGGCCACCGCGGCGGTCGGGTGGCTGCTTTCAGCTGACCGCCATGCTGTAGGCGAGACCACCGATGAAGAACGCGACAACGCAGAGCAGCAGCGTCGTCACCGCCGGCGGCCAGCCTCGTCGGCGCCGCACCAACTGGACGATCGTGGCGATCAGTCCCGCCACCCCGATGACCACCGCGGCGATGAGGGCGTTGAACACCGCGTTGACGGCGCCCTGTTCGCTGCAGCTCTCGGGCGGACAGTGATCGAGGAACGCCAGAGAGAACAGGCCCAGCACCGCGCCTGCCGCGATCATGAGCGCGGTCAGCACCAGCACGATGACCGAAACCGCGATGTCCGCACCGGATACCGGGGGCTTGGGCGGCGGCGGCTCGGCGTAGCCGGGATAGCCCATGGCAGCAGATGGTATCGGCGCCTCGGAATCCTTGTCCCGTTTCCCGTCCGGCGGAACCGCGCTTCGACCATCATTGCGCTATCCACTCGGCGCCTGGGAGATGTTCATGGACAGCACGATGCAGGACTTCCCGTTGACGGTGACCGGCATCCTGCGACACGGCACCGGTTGGCATTCGAGCCGCAAGGCGATCACCGCGACCGCCGACGGCCACCGCGAGATCGGCTACGGCGAACTCGGCAGCCGCATCGCCCGCCTGGCGCACGGACTGCGCGAGCTCGGCGTGCGCCCCGGGGACCGCGTCGCCACGTTCATGTGGAACAACCAGGAACACCTGGAGGCATACTTCGCCGCGCCCTGCATGGGGGCGGTGCTGCACACGCTGAACATCAGGCTGGCCGCGGACCAGGTCGCGTTCATCGCGAACCAGGCGCAGGATTCCGTTGTGCTGGTTGACATGTCGCTGGCAGCCCTGCTCGTGCCGATACTGGCCGAGCTGACCGCGGTGCACACCGTGGTGGCCGTCGGCGACGGCGATGTGGATCCACTCACCGCCGCGGGTCAAACCGTGCTCCGCTACGAGGAACTGCTCGACGGGCAGCCACCTGTATACGACTGGCCGGAATTGGACGAGAAGAGCGCGGCCGCAATGTGTTACACGAGCGGCACCACGGGAAATCCGAAGGGCATCGTCTACAGCCACCGGTCGAGCTATCTGCACTCGATGGCGGTGTGCGCGGCGAACAACATCGGCCTCGTCGACGGGGACCGGGTGCTGCCGGTGGTGCCGATGTTCCACGCCAACGCGTGGGGCCAACCGTACGCCGCGATGATGGCAGGCGCCGATCTGCTGCTGCCCGACCGCTTCCTGGCGGCCGCGCCACTGGTGGACATGATCGAACGGCACCGGCCGACCGTGGCGGCCGCGGTGCCCACAATCTGGAATGACGTCCTGAAGTACCTAAACGCCAATCCCGACCGCGACATCTCCTCCCTGCGGACGGTGTGCTGCGGCGGTTCGGCCGTACCGCTGGGCATGATGAAGGAATACCAGGAGCATCACGGCGTGGTGATCCGCCAGGGCTGGGGCATGACCGAGACCTCGCCGCTGGCCGCCATCGCCACCCCACCTCCGGAGGTCACCGGCGCCGATCACTGGACGCTGCGGGCCTCGGCGGGCCGGGTGCTGTGCGGAGTCGAGATCCGCATCGTCGCCGATGACGGCACCGTGCTGCCCAGCGACGGAAAAGCCGTCGGCGAGATAGAGATTCGCGGGCCGTGGATCACCGGTTCCTACTACTGCAACGCCGACGCCGACAAGTTCGACGACGGGTGGTTGCGCACCGGCGACGTCGGCAGAATCGACCCGCAGGGCTTCATCACGCTCACCGACCGCGCCAAGGACGTCATCAAGTCCGGCGGCGAGTGGATCTCGTCGGTGGAACTCGAACTCGCCATCATGGAACACCCCGCGGTGTTCGAGGCGGCCGTGGTGGGTGTCCCCGACGAACGCTGGCAGGAGCGCCCGCTGGCCGCGGTTGTCGTCGCTCAGAACAGCTCGGTGACCGCACAGGAGATCCGGGCACACCTGCGTGACCGCGTCGCTCGGTTCTGGCTTCCCGAGCGCTGGGCCTTCGTTGACGAGGTGCCCAAGACCAGCGTCGGCAAGTTCGACAAGAAGGTCATCCGGTCGCGGTACGCCGACGGCGCCTACGCCGTCGTCGACTGCCGCGACTAGTCCCGCGCGGTCATCGCCCAGCGGATGCCGCCCACGAGCACGCGGCCCGACATCCGGATGACCGTCGACTCGATCGGCGGAAAGTACGGCAGCAGCAGCGGCGTGCGCGCCCACGCGGGCAGCATCGCCACCGCGGTCGCCGCGAGCACCCCGTAGGGCGCCCTGGCCGCGACCGGCAGCGGGGGCGTCAGCAGCAGGAACCGGGCGGCGTCGCGGGCGGCCGCGGTGCCCGCCAGTTCGGGCCGGAACCGTTCGATGCGTTCGGCCAGTTCGGCCTCGGTGCGCGGCGGCTCGACGACACCCAGGGCGGCGGCGACGCGGGCCGTGTCGGCGACGTAGGCGTCGCGGCCGGCCTGGTCGAGCGGCACCGCACCGTAGAGACGGTGGGCCATCAGGAAGCTGTCGACCTCGGCGATGTGCACCCACTCGAGCAGGTGCGGGTCCGAGGCGCGGTAGGGCCTGCCGTCGGGCGCCGTTCCGTGGACACGGCGGTGAATACCGCGCACCCGGTCGACCGCACGCTGTGCATCATCGGCCGGGCCGAACGTGGTCACGGCGAGGAAGGTGCTGGTCCGCTGCAGCCGCCCCCACGGGTCGCCGCGGTAGTCCGAATGCTCGGCGACACCGGCCATCGCCAGCGGGTGCAGCGACTGCAGCAACAGCGCGCGCAGACCGCCGACGAACATCGAGGCGTCGGCGTGCACCCGCCGGATCGGCCGGTCCTCGGCGAACCAGCGCGGGCCGGGGGTGTCGTGGATGCGGGCGCGGTTGGCCGGCCCCTCGGGTCCGGCAACCATGCCGAACAGGCTGCGCCCGAGGTTCTTGCGCACGCCGCTCAGGTCCGGCAACACCGTCATGTCCCCACGGTACGGCGCGGCGGTGGTTTACCGTTACGACGGTGGTCAATCCGGTACGCACATCGGTTGCCGGCGACGAGGAACGGGGACGAAGACATGCGCGCAACGACACGGTTCCTGGCTCTGGCCGCGGCGCTGGCCGTCGCGGCCCCGGTCGCGCCATCGATGGCCGCGGGTGAGGCGTCGGCCGACATGGACGACGGCGGCACCTTCGTGCCGTTCGCTCAGGTGCTGCGGCGCTGCGACTTCAGCGAGAGCGACTGGAACGGCCCCACCGGCTACGCCCGGCCGCAGGCCGTGATCCGCTCCGACGGGTCGACGGTGTCGGCCGACGTCCAGATCGCCACGGCCATTCCTAATATCCGCTACGACGTGCGGCTGATCCAGGCCCCCAAGCCGTCATCGTCACCGTGCTGGGGCGGCGACCCCGGTGTGGTCCTCACGCACATGCAGATCGACAACATCGGCAACGGGCGGGTCACGCTGCAGGACTCGATCGAACCGGGCGCGACCGGGGCATGGTTGTTCATCAGCCGCCCGTCGGCGTTCTCCCAGACGCCGGAGGAGTTCTACACCACCGACTTCGTCGCACCCATTTAGGCGGGCACCACGACGGTGAGGTCGGCGCCGCGACGCTCCACCCGCATCCCGGCGCGGCGGGCGATCGCGGTGACCGCACCTGCGTCGCTGGGCTCGGCCCTCGTCGTCGCCAGCACCCGGGCCAGCCGGCCCTTGTGCGCCTTGTTGAAATGGGTCACCACGGTGCGCCTGCCGTCCACGTGTTCGGCGACGACGTCGACGCGCACGGCCTCGGCCAGCCGCCCGAGTGACGCATAGGAACCGGACCTGAGATCGACCACGAGGTCGGCGGCAGCCAGTTCGGCCAGCACCGGTTCCAGCACCGGTCGCCACCGCGCCGCCAGCGTCGGACGGCCCGGCAGCTTCGCCGCCGCCGAGAGCCGGTAGGCCGGGATCGGGTCGTCGGCGCGCAGGAGACCGAAGAGGGCCGACCCCACCGCAAGCCGCGCTCGGGCGCGGGCCGCGGCGGCGCCCCGAAGCGACCCGACGTCAAGCGCGTCGTAGAGCACGCCGGTGTAGCGGTGGATCGCCGGGAGTGTTGGCGCGCTGCGCAACTCGGCGTTTCGGTCGATCTCCGCGTCCTGCGATGCGGAGAGGCCGAGCGCACGCCTGCACGCCGCCGGGTCGGCGGCCAGTTCGACCAGTTCGTCGACCAGTTCAGCCCGCAGCGCCCCGAGTTGCGGCACGCTCAGCGCCGCCAACCGCAGCGGTGGCCCGTCGCCGCCGGGCCGCTTGGTCTCCGACGGCGGAAGCAGGACGATCACGCCGCAGAGGTTAACCGGACCTCCGAACGCCTCAGGCGGGCGGCGGCGGGACGGGCGCTGGTGGGGCCGGCGGAGGCGGCGGCGGGGCCATCGGCGCCGGCGGTGGCGCACCGATCGGCGCAGTGGGCGGAGGCGGCGGCGGCGGCGCCATCGGCGGGGCCGGAGGCGGTGCAGGGTGCCCGGCCATCATCACCACGGGAGCACCCGGCGGAGGCGGTGCGGCGGGATCCAGCGGCTGCTCGGGCGGCGCGGGCAGGAACATGTGGTTGGTGAACTGGTCCTGGAAGGCGCCGCCACCTCCGACCTTGACTCCGCCGCCCTCGCCGGACGACACGGGAGTGCCATCGGGCAGGGTCACCGCGGCGTGGCCGCTGTTCCAGCCAACCACCAGGGCGCCGGGCGCGCTGCCGTACTGGAACCCGCGTTCCAGCAGTTCACCTTCGATGTTCCCGGTGTGAAACCTGTCTCCATAGACAGGGCGGCCGGTCGCCGCGTTGGTCACCCAGGACACCAGGCCGGAGCAGTCGGTACCAGCGGGGGAGTCTCCACCCGAGACGTACGGCGTGCCCGACACCTGGTTGACGAGCGTCAACAGCATGGCAGTAGCAAACATGTGGTCGGACGCTAACAAAGACGGTTGCAGCCCACCAAAATCTGTGACGGCCTTCACAAGCGCGTCTTTCAGTAGCGTACTTCACGAAAGTCGCTGTCTGTTATCGATTTTCATCGAAGTAGTAGTGACGTCCATTCCCGGTAACGAATAGGTCATCCCGCCAATCGCTTTGCCGCAGGATCGACACCAACCCGATCCAAAACATCTGTGCACCAAGAGATATACGAGCCACTCGCCCAATCGAGCGCCTAAGACTCAGCGATGGGCAACGAGCAGCGGTACCGCATGCTCAGCGAAAGTCACGGACCCGTGATGCCCGATCAGTGAGGACTCGAGCGGTTCGACGGTTCGCCGTACCACCGCCGCCGACCCGCGCGCTGCCGTAACGACGTCACCGATGCGGGTACGCACCGCGTCGGTGACCGGCCGGCCGAACCACCCCCCGTCGATCGCCTCCTCGCGCGACAGCACCCACGCCCGATCGCCCAGCGTGGACCGCCAAGCGGCGAGCACGTCGTCGCGTGCACCGTCCTCTGCATAGGCGTGCCGGGCGCGGGGTTCCCCGCCGATCGCCTGCACACCGTCGAGCAGCGCAGGCGTGGCATCGATGTCGACGATGTCGGCCTCGTCGACGGCGACCATCCCGTGGTCGGCGACGACGGCGAGCAGGCCGCCGCCAGGTAGCGCCTCGACCACCGACTCGACCAGCCGGTCGATCTGGCGCAACTGCATGCGCCACGGCGTCGACCCCGGGCCGTACACGTGCCCAAGCATGTCGAGCTCGCTGTGATAGCCGTAGCAGAAACCGTTGTCGCGTAACGTGTCTCGAATCCTGGTGGCCAGATCGCCGAGCGCGTGCACGCCGACGTACCGCCCGCCTCGCAGCACGGCGCGCGTCAGCCCCGAGCCGGTGAACTCGGCGCCGGAGATCACGCTGACCGCGACCCCCGCCGCCGCGGCCCGTTCGAACGTCGTCGGCAGCGGCTGCACCTGTTCGGGCGGCACCGAGGCGCGCAGGTCGTCGCCCCAGGGGTGGGGACGCCAGCGCAGCGCGTTGACCACACCGGCGTCGGGCAGCCGGAACGAGTAGCCGACCAGGCCGTGCTCGCCGGACCGGCAGCCAGTGCCGATCGCGGCCAGCCCGGCAGCGGTGGTGGAGGGGAAACCCACGGTGAGCGTCACCCCGCGTAACCCGGCCAGCACGGGTGCGTCGGCGGCGAAGGTGTCGAGCAGTTCGGCGCCAAGGCCGTCGATCAGCAGAACGCACGCACCTGCGACGTCTCCGGGCAGGGGGATACGGCCTTCGAAGCCGTCGACGCCCATCGCGGCGAGCACCGACGGCACGACGTCGGCGAGGTGAGCCAGGCCCGGATCGGGCGTCGGCGGTTTCACGAGTAGAGCCTGCCACCCGTTGACATGCACCCACATGGCTGCCTATTGTTTCCTTCATGCAGCCATCCGGCTGCATGACGACGGCGAAAGAGAAGATGGACGAGGTTTTCAAGGCACTCGCCGATCCCAGCCGGCGCCTGCTGCTCGACAGCCTCAACGCGCGCAACGGTCAGACCCTGCGGGACCTGTGCGCAGAACTGTCGATGGCGCGGCAATCGGTCAGCAAGCATCTGGCCGTGCTGGAAGCGGCCAACCTCATCACCACGGTGTGGCGGGGACGGGAGAAGCTGCACTACCTCAATGCCGAGCCGATCAACGCCATCGCCGACCGCTGGATCAACCAGTACGACCGTGCGCGGGCGCAGACACTCGCGGACCTCAAGACAGCATTGGAGAACCCACCCATGAGCGGCAGCCCCGACTTCGTCTACACCACCTACATCCGGACCACACCCGAACGGCTCTGGCAGGCGATCACCGACCCCGTTTTCTCGGAGCGGTACATGGGACATGCGATCGTCTCGGACTGGGAGAAGGGTTCCCAGTACGTCTGGGCGGACGGTGATCTGAAGATCGCACACCCCGAACAGGTGATCCTGGAAGCCGATCCGTACCGTCGGCTGGCCTTCACCTTTCACACGTTCGTGCCCGAACTGACCGAGCTGGGCATCGATGCCGACACCGTCGAGAAGGCGGCCGCCGAGCGCAGGTCCAAGGTCACCTTCGAGATCGAGCCCGTCGACAACGGGATGGTCAAGCTCACCGTCACTCACGATGACTTTCCGGCGGAAAGCACTGTCCGGGGGCTCATCTCCGGCGGCTGGCCGTGGAAGCTGGCCAACCTCAAGAGCGGACTGGAGGCCGCCTGATGACGACACCACCGGTCGTCTCGGCACAGCAGTGGGAGGCTGCGCTGCAGGAGATGCTCGTCACGGAGAAGCAGGTGATGCGCGCGCGCGACGCGCTGGCCGCGCAGCGTCGCCGCATGCCGTGGCTCGCCGTCGAAAAGGACTACGCCTTCGACGGTCCGGACGGCAAGGTCTCCCTGCTCGACCTGTTCGAAGGCCGCAGGCAGCTCATCGTCTACCGCGCGTTCATCGAGCCCGGCACCGGTGACTGGCCCGAGCACGGTTGCACGGGATGCTCGTTGATGGCCGACCACGTACCACATCTGGCGCACCTCAATGCCCGCGACACCACCTTCGTCTACGTCTCGCGCGCAACACAATCGGACCTGGCGCGAATGAAGGCGAAGATGAACTGGCGGCACCCGTGGTTCACCATCCTGCCCACCGAGGGCGCGGCCTTCGACAAGGACTTCGGTGTCGCCAACTGGCACGGCACCAACGCGTTCATCCGCGACGACGACGGCCGCGTCTACCGGACCTACTTCATCAACGGTCGCGGCGACGAGATGTTCGTCGGCACCTGGCATCTGCTCGACATGACCGCACTCGGCCGGCAGGAGGACTGGGAGGACTCACCGGAAGGCTATCCGCAGAGCCCCCCGTACGAATGGTGGAGCTGGCACGACACCTACTCGACTCACACTCCGCGACGGTGGTTCGGCAACCCGGACCCCGACGATCCCGACGACCAGCGGCCGCAGGCTTAGGAAGGCAGGCTGGCCAACGCCTCTCCGACGATGTCCGCCCACCGCCGCGCGTCGACGATCTCCAATCCCGAGTGACCGCCGAATGCGCTGGAGAGCACGACGTCCGGTTGCACGGATGCCAGCAGCGTGACGCTGTCACGCAGGGCGGCGGCGTCGCCGCGAGGCGGCAGCAGGCCCGCGGCCCACGCGCCGTCGCCGGTGCGGTACAACGTGTCCCCGGTGAACAGATACCTTGCGCCGTCGGTGCCGGTGACGAGATAGCTCGTGCTGCCCGGTGAATGGCCGGGAGTGGGCAGTACCTCCACGCCGGTGTCGTCGACACGGCGGACGTCCTCGATCGGCACGTCGACCGGGGCGTGCCTGGTGATGTCAGCGAGCTCGGCGGCAGGCGCATGAAGCCGCGATCCGAACCGCTCGGCGATGCGCGCCAGGTTCGGCCCGGCCTCGTCGAGATGCGACAGATACTGGGCGCGAACGCCGCCGAGCGCCTGGATGGCGTCGAAGTCCGCATCGGTGGCCGGACTGTAGAAGAGCACGTTGCCCTTCGGTCCGCGCCACAGATACGAGTGCGTCGTCAAGCCGGGAAACGGCGTGTCCAACCGGGTCTGCCAGAGATCCTCACGGATCTGGTTCAGCTGATTCGCTTTTCGTGTCGTAGAGGTAACCATGCGCACGAGTGTGCTACCTCAACTTTTGTTGAGGTCAAGCCGATGTGGCGCTCAGGTGAGGCGGACGGCGGCGATGCGCGCGGCGACCTCGTCGGCGACGGCCAGCGTCTCGGCATCCGAGGCGGCGAAGTAGCGGTCGCCGTCGCGGTCGTAGGTGGCTCCGGCGATCGAGGCGTGGTCGGCCGCCAGTTCGACGCAGTCGACCGGCCAGTCGTTGTCGCGCAGGGTTTCGGCGAATTCCCGGGTGACCGCGGCGGGGATGACGTCGTCGGAGGCCCCGTGCAGCAGCAGGAACGGCGGCCGCTCCCCGGCGGGCAAGTCAGTCGGCAGCGGCGCACCCGAGACCGGGTCGCGGACCATGAAGGCACCGGCGAGGCAGACCGCACCCGAGACCGCCACTCCAAGCGCCCGTGCGGCGATCGTCAGGCCGGCCGCGGCAAGACCACCCATCGACCAGCCGACCACCACCAATGGGTGACCGTCGGCGTGCTTGCCGGCGTAGTGGGCCGACGCCAGCAGGTCGGCCCGGCCGCCGTCGTCGGCGTGGGAATCCCAGTCGGCCAGTACCACCGCCATCCCGTGTCGGTGCACACGTTCGGCCAACGGTCGCATCGCCGATCGCGAGTCGGTCTGCGCGCCGTGCCACATCAGCACGGTGTTCTGATTCGGCTCGCCGTAGACGTCGGCGGCGCGGCCGGGGGAGTACTCGGTGGTGTGCACAGCAACGGGGTGCCCGGCCACCCTCGCTTCCAATCACCTTCGGCGCGCGTACCTGTCGATGAACCTCTTGAGAATGACCGGTGGATAGCGCACATCCCATTGCCGCGCAGCGGCTTTCAGCGACTCCGCCGACTCCGGCGGAAAGTATCCGTGGTTCTTGTAGACGTTGATGCGGGTGATGATGCCGTCGAAATCGAGCTCGGGGTGGAACTGCGTGGCGTAGACGTTGGCACCGACACGGAACGCCTGCACGGGGCAGTCCCGCGACGACGCCAACCGCACCGCGTGGGTCGGCAGCAGGCTGGCCGCCTCCTTGTGACCGCCATATGCGTCGAACTCGACCGGGATGTCGGCGAACAACGAGTCTTCGCGGCCCTCCGGGGTGACCGTGATCGACATCCCGCCGACTGGTTCCGGATAGGTCCGGTCGACGGTCGCACCGATGACCGTGCCCAGCGTGCCGACGCCGTAGCAGCAGCCCAGGAAGGGAAAGTCCTCTTTCACAAGGCACTCGATGAGAGCGAACAACTCCTCCTCGACCCGGCGCTGGGTGGCCGACTTCGCTTCGGGGGAGTCGCTGACGTTGTACGGTCCACCGCCCAGGATGACCCCGGACCAGTCGGCGAGGTCAAGGCGTCCCAGCGATTCGTGGGTCAACCGGACGCGACGCATACCAGTGCCGTCGAGACCGGCGAAGCGTCTCATCGCCCGGTACTCGTCGTCGGCCGCTTCGTCCTCGCCGCGGATCGACAGCAGCAGGAACGGCGCCCGTCCGCCGGCTTCCGTCATAGGTGCGAACAGTCCACGGCTACCTCGAGCGCGGCACAGATGGCGTGCATGCGGCCGTCGGCGAGGCGGCCGAGGCGGCTGACCAGGACGGCGACCGAGACGCTTTCGAGAGAGTCGAGATTGACAGCCGAACGCCGGGGTACCGGGTCGGTCTCCGGTTCGAGAACGACCTCGCTGGCCAGTGCCCTAATCGTGGTCGTGCAGGGTGCTACCAGCACCCGTCGTAACCGCGGAATGGCTGCGTCGCGAGACATGACAACGACCGGGCGACGGCCGACTTCGGGCAATTCGCACCACCAGACCTCACCGCGGGCGGGAAGCTGACTCACGACGCCCCAGCCGCCCGCCGCCAGGAGGCCAGATCGCCCCATTCGTCCGGCTCCTCCGCGGGGTGCTCGTCGTAGGCCCGGTAGCTGGCATCCACTTCGGCGGATCTGTGGCGAGCCAGCAGCGCAGCGAGAGCCTCGTCGATGAGGGCCGCATCGGTCACCCCGGAGCGCACACTGCGCGCACTGCCGAGCAGACCCGCGTCGACGGTGGTACTCAACCGTATGCGCTTCATGCCACAAATATGCCACACACGAACGTGGCCCCGAACGCACGTCGCCCCGCGAGCCGGCTGAGCTCGCGGGGCGCCGCACTGTCGATCTGTTGATCAGGACAGGTCGAAGCGATCGTTGTTCATCACCTTCACCCAGGCGGCGACGAAGTCCTCGACGAACTTGTCCTGGTTGTCGTCCTGGGCGTAGACCTCGGCCACCGCGCGCAACACCGAGTGCGAGCCGAACACCAGGTCGTTGGGAGTGGCGGTCCACTTCGTCTGGCCCGTGGCGCGGTCCACACCTTCGTAAACGTTCTCCGCCGACGCCGACGACTTCCATTCGGTGCCCATGTCGAGCAGGTTGACGAAGAAGTCGTTGGTCAGCACGCCGGGCCGGTCGGTGAACACGCCGTGCTTGCTGCCGCCATGGTTGGCGTTCAATGCCCGCATGCCGCCGATCAAGACCGTCAGCTCCGGCGCGGTCACGTTGAGCATGTAGGCCTTGTCCAGCAGCAACTCCTCGAGCTGTGCCTTCTCGCCCGGGCGGATGTAGTTGCGGAACCCGTCGGCCCGCGGCTCGAGCACCGCGAGGGCCTCCGCGTCGGTGTTCTCCTGGGTGGCGTCGGTGCGGCCCGGAGCGAAGTGGACGTCGATCTCGTAGCCGGCGTCCTTGGCGGCCTTCTCCACGGCCGCCGACCCCGCCAACACGATCAGGTCCGCCAGCGAGATCTTCTTGCCGCCGGAGGCGGAGGCGTTGAAGTCCTGCTGGATCTTCTCCAGCGCGGGCAGCACCTTGTCCAGCTCGGCCGGCTCGTTGACCTCCCAGTTGCGCTGCGGCTGCAGACGCAGGCGGCCACCGTTGGCACCACCGCGCTTGTCGGTGCCGCGGAAGCTCGCCGCCGCCGACCAGGCCGTCTTCACCAACTGCGGGACCGACAGTCCTGAGTTCAACACGGTGTTCTTGAGCTGCTCGATGTCGGACTCGTCGACCAGCGGATGGTCGACCTCGGGCACCGGGTCCTGCCACAGCTGCGGCTCGGCCACCCACGGGCCGAGGAAGCGGCTGACCGGACCCATGTCGCGGTGCAGCAGCTTGTACCACGCCTTGGCGAAGGCCTCGTTCATCTCCTCGGGGTGGTCGAGCCAGCGGCGGGTGATCTCGCCGTAGATCGGATCGACCCGCATCGACACGTCGGTGACCAGCATCGTGGGCTTGCGCGGCGGACCACCGAACGGGTCGGGGATGATCGCCTCGGCGTCCTTGGCCTCGTACTGCCACGCGCCGCCGGGGCTCTTGGTGAGCTCCCACTCGTAGCCGTAGAGGTTCTGCAGGTAGCCGTTGCTCCACTTCGTCGGCGTCGCGGTCCACACCACCTCCAGACCGCTGGTGATGGTGTCGTTGGCCTTGCCGGAGGCGAACGCGCACTTCCAGCCAAGACCCTGCTGCTCGATCGGGGCGCCCTCCGGCTCGGGTCCGACGAGGTCGCCGTCGCCGGCGCCGTGCGTCTTGCCCAGGGTGTGCCCACCGACGATCAGAGCAGCGGTCTCCTCGTCGTTCATCGCCATCCGTCCGAACGTCACGCGGATGTCCTCGGCCGCCTTCAGCGGATCCGGTTCACCCTCGGGACCCTCGGGGTTGACGTAGATGAGGCCCATCGTGGTCGCCCCGTAGCGCTCCTCGAGTTCCCGGGCGCCGTTGGACCCCGCGTAGCGCTTGTCGGTCCCCAGCCACTCCTCTTCCTCGCCGAAGATCACCTCTTCAGGCTCCCAGTAGTCGGGACGGCCGAAGGCGAAGCCGAACGTCTGGAACCCCGACGACTCAAGTGCGACATTGCCCGCGAAGACCAGCAGGTCCGACCAGGAGATCTTGTTGCCGTACTTCTTCTTCACCGGCCACAGCAGCCGCCGGGCCTTGTCGAGGTTGGCGTTGTCCGGCCAGCTGTTGATCGGGGCAAACCGCTGCATGCCCTGGCCTGCCCCGCCGCGGCCGTCGTAGGTGCGATAGGTACCCGCGGCATGCCAGCTCATCCGGATGAACAGGCCGGCATAGCTGCCGTAGTCGGCGGGCCACCAGTCCTGGGAGGTGGTGATCACGTTCATCAAGTCGGCCTTGAGGGCCTCGACGTCGAGCTTGGCGAACTCCGCGGCGTAGTCGAAGTCCTCGCCGAGCGGGTTGCCCCTGTTCTTGTGGGTCTGCAGCACCGACACGTTGATCTGGTCGGGCCACCAGTCCTGATTGGTCAGCGGGCGGCGCCCCTTGGGCTCCGGCGTCCGGATCGCCGGGTTCTCGCTCTCACTTCCGCTGCTGTGCGTCGATTCCTCGGGGTAGGGCGGCTTGGCATCGGATGTATCAGAGGACACAACATTCCTTCCGGTGGGTGTTAACAGCTGCGATCACGGCTGTGATCGGGACACTTGTGCAGTCGAGCAGTCGGGGCACAGCCCCCAGTAGATGACCTCGGCCTCGTCGAGCACGAAACCGTCCAGCGACCCGTCCGGATCCGACGGCGTCAGACACGGCGTCTCGCCGAGCGCGCAGTCGACGTCGGCGATGACACCGCACGAGCGGCACACCACGTGATGGTGGTTGTCGCCCACCCGCGACTCGTAGCGGGCGACCGATCCCGAGGGCTGGATCCGCCGGAGCAGACCCACACCGGTCAGTGCGGCGAGTACGTCGTAGACGGCCTGCCGGGACACGTCGGGAAGAGCGACACGCACGGCGCTGAAGAGGGTTTCGGTGTCGGCGTGGGGATGGGAGTAGACGGCCTCGAGCACGGCGAGTCGCGGACGCGTCACGCGCAGATCGACGGCGCGCAGTTGCTCCGCGTAGTCGGGTGTCGATGGCACGCTGCCAATATGCTCCCTTTTCTGGAATCAGTCAAGACTTGACTTCCGGCGTGTCGCGGTGCCGGGACAAGTCGGCGACCACGGTGGCTGGGCGGTCCAAACCGCCTGATGAACAACGCCTTTGGCGATCACAGTGGAAATCGGCCGGGGTGCCCGGAGCGCGCTTCCTCCGAGCCGGCGCTGGTACTGTTCGGACGCTGCCGGTGCGCGACGACGTGGTGAACCACCGCAAGCGGATCCCTGGCGCGACCCGACCCGAACCGACGAGATCTTGGCGAAGAGAGTGTTGTGCGCACGGCAGAGATAAGGGCACTGTCCGGCCTGCGCATCGTCGCGGCGGTGTGGGTGGTGCTGTTTCATTTCCGTCCGCTGCTGGAGCAGACGGTCCCCGGGTTCCGGTCGGCGCTGGCGCCGTTGCTGGACTGCGGCGCTCAGGGCGTGGACCTGTTCTTCATGCTCAGCGGTTTCGTGCTGACCTGGAACTACCTGGACCGCATGGGGGAGTCGTGGTCCTGGCGGGCCACCGTGCGGTTCCTGTGGCTGCGACTTGCCCGGGTGTGGCCCGTCTACCTGGTGACGATGCACCTGGCGGCACTGTGGATGATCTTCACGCTGCACGTCGGGCACGTGCCGTCGGAGGCCGCGCACACGCTGACCGCGATGAACTACATCAAGCAGGCGCTGATGATCCAGCTGTGGTTCGTGCCGTTCTTCGACGGTTCCAGCTGGGACGGGCCGGCCTGGTCGATCAGCGCCGAATGGCTGGCCTATCTGGTGTTCGGCGGCCTGGTGCTGGTGATCTTCCGGATCGCCCGCTCGACGCGGGCGCGCGGCCTGATCGCGCTGGCGTTCGTGGCCAGCCTGCCTCCGCTGCTGCTGGTGCTCGCCACGGGCCAGTTCTACACACCGTGGAGCTGGCTGCCCCGCATCGTCATGCAGTTCACCGCCGGGGCGCTGGTGTGCGCCGCGGTGCGCAAGCTGCGGCCCACCGACGCGGCCCGGCGCGCCGCGGGCTTTGCCGCGCTGGCCATCGGCGTGACCATCGTCGGCGTTCTGTACTGGCTGAATGCCAACCCGCTCCCCAAGATCGTCGACAGCGCGGGCCTCGTCGACGTGTTGTTCGTGCCGTTGTTGCTCACGCTGGCCATCGGCTCGGGCAGCCTGCCGGGGCTGCTGGGGACCCGGCCGCTGGTCTACCTCGGCCGCGTCTCGTTCAGCCTCTACATGGTGCACGAGCTGGTGCACACCACGTGGAACTGGATGGTCGAGCAGTTCGCGCTGCGGTTGTCCTCCGACGCCGCGGGCAAACTGACGCTGGCCACCCTGCTCGGCATTGCGCTGCTCGGCGCGGTGTTGCTGTACCACCTCGTCGAGGAGCCCGCCCGGAAGTGGATGCGCAGCATGTTGAACACCCCGCAGACACGGCCGGCTGCGGTTCCGAGCAGGCTGCACACCGTCGGCGAGCGCACCCCTGCGGTACCGGCGCGCGCGGGATGAGCGCGCGCGTCGGAAGTGTGGCTTCCGTTGTCCCGCAATACGCTGTAGCGGTGAAGCGTGTGGTTACGGCGCTCGTCGCGCTGTCCCTCATGGTGGTCGTGGGTTGCCAGCGCCCGGACCCGGCAGGCCATGAACAGGTTGTGGCGCTGACCTTCTCGGCGAACCGCGTCGCGGTGATCGGCGACTCCTACACCACCGGCGGCGGGGAGGGCGGCCTCGGTGAAAAGAGTTGGCCCGCCCAGGCATGGCAGATCCTGGCCCGCCAGGGTGTGGCCACGGCGGCCGACATCGGCGCCGAGGGCGGCGCGGGCTACGGCATTCGCGGCAACCGAGGCCGCCTGTTCGAAGACCTCACCGCCGCGACGGTGAAACCCGACGACAGGCTGGTCGTGTTCTTCGGCTCACGCAACGATCTGCCCGTCGATCCCACTCAGCTGTCGATCCTGGCCTACGGCACGTTCACGCTGGCGCGGCGCATCGCTCCGGCGGCGCGGTTCGTCGTCATCGGTCCACCGTGGCCGACCGCTGACCCGCCGCCGGCGCTGCTGCGCATCCGCGACACACTCGAGTACCAGGCAGGTCTCGCGGACGCGACATTCGTCGATCCGCTCGCCGAGCGCTGGTTCGTCGGCATGCCCCAACTGATCGGCGCGGACGGGGTCCACCCCACAGATGCCGGCCACGCGTACATGGCGGCCAAGATCGCCCCGCTCATCGCCGCCCACCTGCCGAGACGTACCTGAGGCGATGGTGCGACAACCTCTCGGCGGACGCCTCTACCGGTTGCTGACACCGGTGATGTCGCTGCGCGTCATCGTGATCGTGGCCGCGCTGTCGGTCGTCGCACTGGTCATCACGCTCGGAGCCTGGGTGTGGTTCGGTGTCACCAACGACCAGTACAGCCAACTGGACCGGCGCCTCGATTCGCTCAGCAGCCTCGGCGACATCAGCATGCTGCTGCGGACCGCGCCGGACGGCGGCATGGATCAGGACGTCGCCGACGGCGGTCTGGTGCGCACGGCCCGCGTGGACGGCATCACCGTGTCCGTGCCACGCGACATCGTGTTGCCCCTGTTCGAGAACGGCTACTCCAACACCAACATCGATGGGGTCGAGTACCGGGTGCGGACGTTTTCGGCGGGCGACGCGACGATCGCGATCGGCGCACCACTGGCCGAGACGCAGCGCCGCATCGACGAGCTGCACCGACGGGTATTGCTCATCTGCGCCGGCGTGATCGTCGGCACCGTGATCGTGGGCTCAGTGATGTGGTCGATCATGATCAACCCCTTCCGGCTGCTCGCCCAGCAGGCCCGCGCGATCAACGCGCAGTCCAACCCCGACGAGCTACACGTGCGCGGCGTTCAGGAAGCGGTCGAGATCGCCGAGGCCGTCGAGGGCATGCTGGCCCGCATCGGTGACGAACAGCAGCGCACCAGGGCCGCCCTGGAGTCCGCCCGCGACTTCGCCGCGGTCGCCTCCCACGAACTGCGCACACCCCTGACCGCGATGCGCACCAACCTCGAGGTGCTGTCCACTCTGCAGATGCGTGACGAGCAGCGCCAGGAGGTGATCGCCGACGTGATGCGCACCCAGGGCCGGATCGAGGCGACGCTGACCGCGCTCGAACGCCTGGCCCAGGGCGAACTCACCACCGTCGACGACTTCGTTCCGGTCGATATCACCGAGTTGCTGGACCGCGCAGCCCACGACGCGATGCGCAACTATCCCGGCTTGACGGTGTCGCTGGCGTCGGCGACCACGGTGCTCATGGTCGGCCTTCCCGCCGGCCTGCGGCTGGTCATCGACAACGCGATCACCAATGCGGTCAAGCACGGCGGCGCCACCGAGATCCGGCTGGCCGCAGACAGTTCGGGTGACGGGGTGGCCATCACCGTCGATGACGACGGCACCGGCGTCCCGGAGACCGAGCGCGCCGCGGTCTTCGAGCGCTTCTCCCGCGGTTCGACCGCCTCGCGGTCGGGCTCTGGGCTGGGCCTGGCGCTGGTGGCCCAGCAGGCCGAACTGCACGGTGGCACCGCGGCGGTTGAGGCCAGCCCACTGGGCGGTGCCAGGTTGGTGTTACGCCTGCCCGCGCCCAGCTGAGCTGGCTACCATCCGACCATGGCGAAACTCGAGTTGGCGCGCGATCTGGCGGTGAGCCCGCAGGAGGCCTGGGAGCACGTCTCGGACCTCAACTCGCTGGGTGACTGGCTGGTCATGCACGAGGGGTGGCGCGGAGAGGTGCCCGACGAGTTGTCGGTCGGCACGCAGATCGTGGGCGTTGCGGGTGCCAAGGGGCTGCGCAACCGGGTCACCTGGACTATCAAGAGGTTCGACCCTCCCGAGCTCATCGAGGTCACCGGCAACGGGGTGGGCGGTACCAAGTACGGGCTCACGATGAAGGTGGCGCCGAGCGAGGTGGGCAGTTCATTCACGCTCACCCTCAACCTCGGCGGGCCACCGCTGTTCGGTCCGATCGGCTCCGCGGCGGCGCGCGCGGTCAAGGGCGACATCGACCGATCGATCCGCAAGTTCGAGGAACTCTACGCCTGAGGGGTCGATCGCCTCCGCGGTTGATCGGTGTCGAACCGGGTAACACACCCCGGTGTCTCAAACCATGGACTTGACCGTTTCGGACCCTCGCACCGGCGACATGGTGACCCGGATCCCGATCACCGACCCGGCGGCGTGTGCCGACGCGGTCGCGCGGGCTCGCGCGGCCTTCCCGGGCTGGGCCCGCACTCCGGCAGCCGACCGCGCCGCGGCTCTGGCCCAGGCCGCCGCGGCCGTGCGCGCCGCCGCCAACGAACTCGCCGAGCTCAACGAACGCGAGACCGGCAAGCTGCGAAACGATTCGCTCGGCGGTGTCGAGGCCGGAGCGGGCACGCTCGTTCAGTACTCCGAACTGGGTCCGCTGCACCGCGGCCGCAGTCTGCACGGGGGTTGGGACGCAACGGATCTGATGATTCCCGAACCGCGCGGTGTGGTCGCCGTGCTGACACCGTGGAACGATCCGGTCGCGGTGGCGGCGGGACTGCTGGGAGCGGCACTCGTCACCGGAAACACGATGGTGCACAAGCCCAGTGAACGTTGCCCCGGCACCGGCAGGCGGTTCGCCGAACTGCTGGCTGCACATCTCCCCGACGGCGTGCTCGAGATTCTCGACGGCGATGGAACGGTCGGCGCCCAGCTTGCCTCGGCTCCGGAGGTGGACGTCGTGGCCCATGTGGGAAGCAGCGCGACGGGCCGCGCCATCGAGCGGGGCTGCGCCGAACGTGGCGCCAAGGCCGTGCTGGAGAACGGCGGCAACGACGCGCTGATCGTCGACGCCGACGTGGACCCGCAATGGGCCGCCGGGCAGGCCGCGCAGGGTGCGTTCGCCAACGCCGGACAGATCTGCGTGTCGGTCGAGCGGGTGTATGTGGTGGAGTCGGCGGCCGCTGCCTTCCTCGACGCGCTGGCCACACAGGCCCGTGACTGGGTGGACCGGATAGGGCCGCTGGTGGACCGCAGGCAGCGTTCGGTGGTGCAGAGCCAAGTCGAGGATGCGATCGCCAAGGGCGCGCGTGTGCTGGCCGGCGGCGAACCCGCGCCAGGCCCCGGTGCCTTCTACCCGCCGACGGTGCTCGCCGACTGCACACCCGACATGCAGGTGCTGCGCGAGGAGACGTTCGGCCCGGTGGCCCCGGTGCGCACCGTCGCCGACTTCGAAACCGCGCTCCGCGAAGCCGCCGACGACCGCTACGGTTTGGCCGCCACCGTGCTGACCCGCGACATGGGTCACGCCCAGCAGGCGTGGCGAGCGCTGCCGGTGGGCACCGTCAAGATCAACAACGTGTTCGGTGGCGCGCCCGGTGGGGCCTCCGAACCGCGCCGCGCCAGTGGCAACGGCTTCGGCTTCGGACCCGAACTGCTCGACGAGATGACGGCGATGAAGGTGGTGCATGTGTCGCCGCCGCCGCCTGCCAGCAAACTCAGCGGGCGCGTCGGCGCCTGACTGCGTCACACTCTACGTGCACGGAAACGCCGCCATATGTACGGCAGAGTTAATTAGTCGCCTACCGTTGCAGCTGCGCGTTTGCTCCATACCTTAAAGAATCCTGAGTATTTTTGTTGATCTTGACATCGAGTGGGTACCTCTGTGAGCACCACAGTTGCAGCAGGTTGACTCGTCACAGCAACGTCGAGCCACGGACACAGGAGAACACGATGAGCAGTCAGGGGCTGACCCCAGAAGAACTCGCGGCGGAGATCGCCACCCCGCTTCCGGACAAGGAAGTGGTGTCGATTCTTGACCTCAACGTCGACGTCGACGTCTTCCTCGACGTGGCATCACCGATCGATCTGGCCGTCGCCGCCCAGCTCAATGTGGCGGCACCGATCGACGCCGCCGCAGGCGCGAACGTGCTTACGGTGAACTCCACCGCCGGTGCCATGGTCGACCAGAACGCCACGGTCGATCAGATCATCGAGGCCAACGCGACCGCTATCTCCACTCAGGACAGCGCTATCGACCAGGACGACGTGGCCGACGGCGATCCCACCCCGCCGCCACCGGACGACGGCGGGACGGTCGAGGTCGGCAACCTCGCCACGCTCGAGGGCCCGCTGCTCAACGTCGATGTCAACGTCGACATCGATACCGACCTCACCGCTCCGATCGCCGGCGCCGTCGCGGCCAATGCCAATGTCGCCGCGCCGATCGCTGCCGCCGTGTCGGCCAACGTTCTGTCCGTCGACTCCGACGCAGATGCGATCTCGTATCAGGATGCGGTCATCAACCAAGAATTGCGCGGTGAAACGTATGCCGGGGCCGATCAGGTCTCGGATGTGATTCAGGGCACCACGCAGGCTCCCGACGCGGGTGACACTGGCGGCACGACCGGCGGTGAGACGAGTGGCATCAGCAGCAGCACCAGCTCAGGCGGCGACAGCGGCGGCACCAGCTCAGGTGGCACCAGCACCGGCGGCACCAGCTCCGGCGGCGACAGCAGCGGTTCCACCAGCTGAGCCGCCGACCGACGTTGCTGATGCCGGGGAGTGTCGAAATGACCGTGACCACCGAGCGCGCAGGCGCGGCCGACGTTGCCGCCCTGGCGCGTGCGGACGGCGTCGAGCTGATCGGGGAGATGGCGGGATCCGGTTACCGGGTCGCGCCCTCCCTGGTCCGCCGGGCCGACGGCCAGACGATCCAGCTGACGCCGCTGCTCTATGCGACGTTGCGCGAGGTCGACGGCACTCGCACCGCCGCAGAGGTCGCGGCGGCCGTGTCGCAGTCGACGGGCCGCGACGTGTCGGACGACAACGTCACCCAGCTGGTCGACGGCAAGCTGCGACCGCTCGGCCTGATGGTCGGGGCCGACGGCGCTGAGCCAGCGCTCAAGAAGCGGCCCCCACTGCTGGGCCTGCGGTTGAAGCGGGTGGTCACCGATCCCGATCGGACCCGACGCCTCACCGACCCGTTCCGGGTCCTGTTCCGGCTCTGGATCGTCGTTCCTGTCCTGGCGGCCTTCCTGGCCGTCGTCTGGTGGGTGTCGTTCCACAAGGGGCTGGCCGCGGCGGCCTACGACGCCTTCGAACGGCCCGGCCTGTTGATCCTGGTGTTCGCCGTGACCGTGCTGTCGGCGGGGTTCCACGAGTTCGGGCACGCCGCCGCGGCTCGGTACGGGGGTGCGGCGCCCGGCGCCATGGGGTTCGGCCTCTACTTGCTCTGGCCGGCGTTCTACACCGACGTCACCGACTCCTACCGCCTCGGACGCAGCGGACGGCTGCGGACCGACCTCGGCGGGCTGTATTTCAATGCCATTGTCGCCGTAGGCATCACGGGCCTGTGGCTGTGGCTACAATACGACGCACTGCTGCTCGTGGTAGCCACCCAGATCATCCAGATGGTCCGCCAGCTCACCCCGCTGGTGCGGTTCGACGGCTATCACGTGCTGGCCGACCTGACCGGCGTACCGGACCTGTACGGGCGGATGAAGCCGACGCTGCTCGGCATGCTGCCGTGGCGATGGCGGGATCCGCAGGCGCGCGAGCTGAAATGGTGGGCGCGCATCGTGGTGACCGCCTGGGTCATCGTTGTGGTTCCCCTGCTGATCGGCATGATCACACTGGCGGTGCTGGCGCTGCCCCGGCTCATCGGTTCGGCCTGGGCGGGGCTCAACAAGCAGCAGGACGTGTTGGCCACCGCATGGACCGACGGCGACATGGTGCAGGCCGTTGCTCGGGTGCTGGCAATGATCGCCATCGTCATCCCGATGGCTGCCATCATCTATCTGCTGGTCCGCGTGGTGCGGCGCATCGTGGCAACCGCGTGGCGCGGCACCGAGGGCAGGCCGTCGCTGCGTCTGCTAGCCGGCCTCGCCGGAGCCGCTGCGCTGGCGGGGATCGCCGTCGCGTGGTGGCCCAACGCCGACAACTACCGACCCATCGATGCCTCCGAGCGCGGAACGCTCAGCGATATCATCTACGCCCTGCGCGTTGAGAAGATGGGTGACTCGCAGCGATCCGTACAGCAGGCGTCGCAACCGGTCGCAGTCAGCCGACCGCTGTCGGTGGGGCAACGAGGCGTCATGCCGACGCTCTGGGATACCCGCACGGCGCCGCCGACGTTCCGTACGCCGCAACTTGCCTTGATACTGGTACCGCGGCAACCCAGCCTGGCCAGGGCCAACGGTGGTGGTTACATCATCGCCTCGCCACAGTCAATGCCGAGCGATCAAGGTTGGGTCTTCCCGTTCGACAAGCCGCTGGCCCCCGAAGAGGGCGACAACCAATCCTTGGCAATAAACACCACCGACAACACCGTCGTGTACGACGCCGCCTTCGCCCTCGTCTGGCAGACCGACGAGGAGCACGCGATGAACGTCAACGAGGCGCACGCGTACGCATCCTGCGAGAACTGCGCGGCCGTGGCGGTGGCATACCAGGTGGTGTTCGTCATCGACACGGTCGAGGACAACGACAACGTCGCCGTCCCGCAGAACCTGGCAGGCGCGCTCAACTACGACTGCGTCAACTGCGTCACCTACGCGCTGGCGCGACAACTGTTCGTCACCCTCGACGAGGACCTCTCGCCCGACGCGAAAGCCGAACTGCAGCAGCTGTGGAGCGAGATCGCCGACTACGGTGAACAGATCGCCAACGGCGAGGTCGACGTGAACGAGATCGACGGCAGGCTCGCCGATTACACGAAGCAGATCATGGTGATCGTCGAGGAGGACCAACCCGGTACGTTCCCCACCGAGGTCTTCGGCTCGGTGACCCCGACCAGCGCATCGGCGACCACCGCACCGATCACCACCGCGGCGCCGTCGCCGTCGGCGACCAGTCCGCCGTCGAGCACGTCGGCTTCGTCGCCCACCTCGGCCGCCGAGACCGCCGCGCCCACCACCGGCACCACGACGCAGGAGCCGACCGCGACGGGCACGACCACCACGACGGCTCCGACGGTCACGAGTGCGACTGGTACGACGACCCAGTCGACGACCGAGTCCACGACTCAAGCGCCGTCGACCGACAGCACCACGACGAACGACACCACCACGGGCGGTAGCACCACCTCGGGCGACACCACGTCGGGCGGGACGACGTCGGGCGGGACGACATCCGACGGTTCGACGTCCGACGGTTCGACGTCGCCCTAGCCGCAGCCGATCAGTCCTCCTTGCGGATCAACCGGTGCAGCGCCTTACGGTCGGAGCTCAGGAGTTCCTCGATGCGGCGTTGATTCACGTCGGCGACGATGATTTCGCCGACCTCCTGGTAGACGTCGCTGAAGATGCCGTGCGACTTCATCTTCTCGGTCTGGTAGATGTTGTCCTCGGTCGGGGTGACGTAGTAGACGATCTCGGCCTTGAACCGGTGGATCAGCCACAGGTGCACGATGCTCATCAGCCGCTTCTGGCGCAGCTTCTCGGAGAACGTGTTCTGGTCGCGCACCGTCAGGATGCTGCGGCCGTGTCTGTCCTTGATGGGGTCGACGATGACGTTGGCCAGCTTCTCCTCGTCGCCGTCGGCCCGCTCGCCGTAGATGCCCAACTCCAGCACGTCGGAGCCGGGCCGCGTCGGACGCAGTTGCACCCGCAGCTTCTCGTCGAGCCGGTAGTGCTCGCTCCACAATCCCAGCCACTCTTCGAGCAGCTTCTTCGGCACCTCGGTCTGCACCAGGTGCTGATGCTGTGTCGAGCCCTTCCCCATGGCCTTGGTCGTCGCGGTGCGGCCCGACGACGCCGTGAGCGCGGCATCGCTGCGCGGCCCCCCGACAAGCGTTTGCGGTGTGCGGTAAGGGGATTCGACCAGGCGCATCTTACGCTGCAGCCGTGCCAGCGCCAGCATGCCGTCCTGCCGCAGCGCCGTGGCGAACTCTTCGGAGGCGACGCCGTCGACCTGGTGCCCGCCGTAGGTGATGAAGTTGAACACGAACCCCAACTTGCCGAGTTCCTCAGGGAAGGCCCGCATTTCGTCATCGGTCATGCCGGTGGTGTCCCAGTTGAAGGAGGGGGACAGGTTGTAGGCCAACATCTGGTCGGGGTACTCGGCGTGGATGGCCTCGGCGAATTCCCGGGCGTCGGCGAGGTCGGCGGTCTTGGTCTCCATCCACAGGATGTCGGCGAACGGCGCGGCGGCCAATGACTTGGCGATCGCGTACGGGATACCGCCGCGGACTTGGTAGTAGCCGTCCGGGGTCTTGGCCAGCTCGCAGTCCCAGGTGGCGGCGGCGCTGATCTCCCCGGCCTTCTTGTGGGCGGTGTACATCGGCGCCCGCGTGGCGAACTCGCGCCACTCGGTGGCGCTCATGTCCAGTTGCTCGCCCTCTCTTTCGCGGAACTCCAGCAGTTCGGCGACGGCTTCGCCGTAGGTCATCAGCCCCGCGTCCAACTGCCAGGCGTCGACGAACTTCGACTCCACGTCGTCGAATAGCTCGTCGATGGCGCCGTCCGGCCCGTCCTGGTAGGCCGCGGCGGCCGCGGTGACGGCCTCGGTGATGCCGTGCTGGTCCAGCCAGGCGTCGGCCGCCTCGTACTCACCGTCAGGCAGCGCGTAGAGCAGGTGACCGTTGAGTTCGGCGACGCCCGACTCGTGGAACCGCTTCATCATCGCCAGGTAGCACGACTTGTAGGAGGGGATCTTGAGGTTGGTGACGCCCAGCAGGAAGGGCTGATCCCGCTCGTCGGCGCGGCTGTCGATGAGGTTCGCCGCCTCGGCGTCGGTGCGCGCCACGATGATGCCGGGCACCTTCATGACGTCGAGCTGGAACCGGGCCGTGTTGAGCCGCTTGATCTGCTCGTCGGACGGCACCAGAACCTTGCCGCCCTGGTGCCCGCACTTCTTGGTGCCGGGCCGCTGGTCCTCGATATGGTATCCGGGCACACCCGCCTCGACGAAACGGCGAATCAGGTTGCGCACGTGGGGATCTCCGCCGTGTCCCGTGTCGGCATCGGCGATGATGAACGGACGGTAGTCGGTCGCCGGGGTGGCCGCCCGCTGCTCATCGGTCATCTGCAGCCGAAGGTAATGCTGGTTGCGGTCCGCGGTGAGCAGTGCGCGCACCAGACCGGCCGCCTCCTCGGGCACCTGGCTGAGCGGATAACTGGCGAGGTCCGGGCCGGGATCCTCGGTGGTCGACCCCTTGGCCGACGTGGCCCAGCCGCCGAGGTAGATGCCTTCGATGCCGATCCGTTTCATCGTCACCGCCTGCCCGGGGGAGTACGGCCCGAAGGTGGTGATGCTCTTCTTCTGTGCGTACAGCTCGCGCAGGCGCTGGTAGAACGCCGTGGCAGCCTCGCGCGCGACGATGTGGTCGCTGGGGATCGAGCCGCGCTGCTCGACGACCTGACGAGCCGTGTAGAGGCGGATGATGCCGTCGAACCGGGGACTGTCGAAGTACTCCTGCGTGGCGGCGGTCTGGTCCTGAAAGGACTGCTCGAACGGGCTCTGCGGCGCTGCGTCCGTTTCGATGATGGCCATGTGTCCAACAGTAGACGCGGGGTTGCGCGGCGATGGCGTTATCAGCCGGACTCCATCGTGCTGACGACGTGCTCGGCGATGGCCAGCGACGAGGTGGCCGCCGGCGACGGCGCGTTGCGCAGCACCACGATCGGGCCGCGGATGGCGATGCGGAAGTCGTCGACGAGTCCGCCGTCGGCGTCGAGGGCCTGGGCGCGGACGCCGGCCCTGCCGGCAACGACATCGTCGTCGGACAGCGCAGGCACATAGGCGCGGGCCGCGGCGATGAACCGCCGCCGCGACACCGAGCCGTACATCTCCCGGACTCCGGTGCGCCAGTGTCGCCGCGCGAAACGCCAGAAGGCCGGTGTGCGCACCACTTCGGCCATATCGCCGACCGAGACCGTGCGCCACGAGTAGCCCTCGCGGGCCAGCGCGAGAACCGCGTTCGGACCGATCAGCACCTCACCGTCCACTCGCGGCGTGAGGTGTACGCCCAGGAACGGGTAACGCGGGTCGGGCACCGGGTAGACGAGGCCGTTGACCAGGTCTCGCCGGTGTGGTTTCAACGCGTAGTACTCGCCTCGAAACGGCATGATCACCGGGTTCGGGCCGTCGCCTGCCATCTCGGCCAACCGGTCGCTGTGCAATCCGCCGCAGGCGACCACCCGGTCGACGGTGACCTCGGTGTCGCCGTCGGGTGTGCGGACGCTGACGACGACCCGTCCACCGGCCGTGCGCAGGCCGGTGACCTCGTGTCTGCACAGCACTTTCGCGCCCGCGTCGGCGGCGTCGGCCGCCAGCGCCCGGGTCACCTCGGCGAAGTCGACGATGGACGTCGCGGGTGAGTGCAGCGCCGCGACGCCCCGTACGTTCGGCTCGAGTTCGTGCAGTTGCTCCGGGCCGATGATGCGTACCCCCGGCACCCCGTTGGCGAGTGCCGTGCGCTCGATCTCCGCGAGGCGGGCCCGCTCCTCGTCGTCGAGCGCCACCAGCACCTTGCCGCAGGCGATCCGACGGATTCCGCGCTCGGAGCAGAACCGCTCGAGCAAATCGACGCCGCGGCGGCACATGACCGCCTTGTGGGAACCCGGTCGGTAGTACAGGCCCGCATGCACCACACCGCTGTTGCGGCCGGTCTGGTGGGTGGCGAGGCCGTCCTCCTTCTCGAAGAGCGTCAGCTCCAGATGGGGGTGGCGCCGCAGCATCTCTCTGGCGACGGCGGCGCCAAGGATGCCGCCGCCGACGACGGCGACTCGGTTCGCGTGCTTCAGGGTCATCACCAGGACTTCAACGAAGGGAGACCTCATCGTAATCGTGCGGGGGCGAATCGCCGGTGACACGGCGCGAAGTCACCGTTGAGTCACGATAGGGCATCTCATTGACGTTGTGCCAGGCACGAATTCGGCAAACCGATGTATTTGACGGTAGAAGTGATATAGCGCGGTGTGCCCGCGACCGGACGAGAAAGAGTAGAAACACCGATGAGACGCATGTACGCCTTTCTGATCGCCGCCGCGATGCTGATCGTGGCGCCGGGGGTCGCGATCGCGGCGCCGCGGCCCGCCGCGAATCAACAGGCGGTCGACACGGTGATCGCACGCGGACTCGCACAGCGGGGTGTGCCCTTCTCCTACGGCGGCGGCGACGCCAACGGGCCGACCCTCGGCAGCGGCACCGCCGACAATGTCGCTGGCCTGGACAGCGAAGGCCACATCGTCGGGCTTAATCCGGCGACCAGTGCCGTGGGCTTCGACGCCTCGGGTCTGATGGTGTACGCGTTCGCCGGCATAGGGGTGAAGCTGCCGCGCTCCTCCGGAGCGCAGTACAACATCGGCCAGAAGGTGCTTCCGTCGCAAGCCCTGCCCGGAGACCTGATCTTCTACGGCCCGAACGGAAATCAGAGCGTCGCGCTGTTCCTGGGCAACGGCCAGATGCTGGAGGCGACCGAACCGGCCGTGACGGTCTCTCCGGTGCGCACCAACAACATGGCGCCCTATCTGGTCCGCATCATCAAGTGAGCGATCGGCGGAATGTGAAAGCCTAGGCGGGTGACACCGACTCTGGGAACAGCGGACACCGCCGAGACCACCACCGCGTTGGCGCGCGGCATGCGGGAGCTGACAGCGAAGGAGGCGGGTGAATCGGAGCGGCTGCGCACCCTGAGCCCGGCCATGGTCGACGCGATGTGGACCTCGGGGCTGATGACGGCATTCAACCCGCGAGCCGCGGCCGGCGTCGAACCGTCGTTCACCGAGATGATCGAGACGTGGATCGAGATGGCCTGGCAGGACGGCTCATTCGGCTGGATCGGCATCGCGAATCTGCCGTCGTCATTCGCCGCGGCGGCGTACCTGCCGGACGAGGGTTTCGCCGAGGTGTTCGGCGCACACGACAACCGCGTCACGATGGGCGGGCAGTTCTTCCCCAACGGACAGGGGACCGTGGTGCCCGGCGGCTACCGACTGAGCGGGTCATGGAGTTTCGGCTCGGGCATCGGTCACGCCCAGTACGTCGCGGCCGGCTTCTTCCCGATGGATGAGGGGCAGATGCGCTGGATCAGCGAAGGCGTACCCGACATGCAGGTCGCCGTCGTGCCGCGCGACCAGGTCGGTTTCAACGACGGCTGGCACGTTCAGGGGCTCAAGGGGACGGGGTCCTACGACTACAGCATCGATGACGTGTTCGTTCCCGCCGAGCGGACATTCGCCCTGTTCAGCCGTGAGCCCAGGCGCGGCGCGTCGCCCGCAACGCGGATGGGGCTGATGCCCGTCACCGCGGCCGGGCACGCGTCGTGGGCGCTCGGCGTCGCCAAGAGCATGCTCGACGATGTGCAGGAGTTGGCCGCGACGAAGTTCCGGATGAGCGATATGGCGTCGTTGGCCAGCCGTCCCACGTTTCAGAAGGGCCTCGCCCATCACGTCGCCGCGTGGCGGGCGGCCCGGCTGCTGGTGCTCGACGCCTTCACGACCGCCGAGGCCGCGGTCGCCGACGGCGCTGAGCTGAGCCCGGCGCTGCGTGCCGACATGCGCGTCGCGGCCGTCTACGCCACGGACGTGGCCCGTGGCTGCGCCGAATGGGCGCACCTGGTCGCAGGCACCAGTTCGATCCGGGAGGGCACCCGGCTGGAACGCGCCTTCCGCGACATCTACACCGGCACCCAGCACGCGTTCATCAGCGAGAAGGTCGCGATCGACGCAGCGCAGATCTGGCTCGGCGTCATCGACGATCAGTTCGGTCTGTAGTCACGCGGTGCGGGCGATGAAGTCGGCCACGATGCGGGCCAGTTCGTCGCCGCGCTGCTCCTGGATGAAGTGACCCGCACCGGCCACCGTCGTATGCGGCTGCCCGCGAGCGCCGGGCACCTCGGCGGCAAAGACCTTGTCCCAGCCGCGGGTCGGGGGATCGCCGTCGGAGTACGCCGTCAGAAACGGGCGCTGCCAGTCGCGCAGCGCGGCCATCGTCGCGCGGCCGATGGCGGCCCCGGGGTCGTTGCGGGTCAACGGGATCAACGCCGTCATTTGGCGCAGACCGGCGGTGTAGGTCGGATCCGGGAAGGGTGCGTCGTAGGCCGCCTGCACCTCCTGGCTCAGCGGACCCGCCACCGCCTCGAGGAAGAAGCTCGGCGCCAGGCGCGGGGCCCGTTGGTAGAACGCCACGTAGTCCAGCAGGGTCTCCTGGTGGATCACCCGGCCGTCGCCCAGCGAGTGGTGCGGCCAGGTGAGCTTGCCCGCCAGATCCGGGTCGCAGGTGTGCAGGATGGTGTTGGTCGCGACGACGCGGGCGAAGCGATCGGGGTCGCGGGCCAGCACGCTCAGCCCGATGGGGCCTCCCCAGTCCTGCACGACGAGCGTGATGTCACGCAGGTCGAGGCGGGTGATCGCGCTGTGGACCCAATCGATGTGCCTGGCGAAGGTGTAGTCCGTGGGGTCCGTCGGTTTGTCCGAACGGCCGAATCCGATGTTGTCGAAGGCGACGGCGCGAAACCCGCTCTCGCACAACGTCCTTATGACGTAGCGGTACAGGTAGGACCAGGTGGGCTGGCCGTGCAGCAGCACCACCACGGGCGCGTCGGCGGCACCGGCTTCGACGTAGTGCATCCGCAGCGGGCCGACGCCCGCGGCGTCCACGGCGACGTAGTTCGGCGGGAACGGGAAGTCGGGCAGGTCGGCGAAGCGGTCGTCTGGAGTCCTCACCACATCCATCGGATCACCGACCGTCCACAGTCTGCAGTTCGCCGTCGACGATCATGCGATGCAGCGCCTTTCGATCGAACTTCCCGCTGGGCAGGGTGGGCAACCGGTCGCTGGCGGCGATGACCCAGCGCGTCGGCACCTTGTAGGCCGACAGCGCAGCGCGGGTGCGTGCGGCCATCGAGGCGACATCGACGTCCTCGCAGGCGGGGGCGACGACCGCACACACCTCCTCGCCCCGGGCCGGGTCGTCGACACCGAGCACCAGGCACTGTGCCACGTCGGCGAACTCGCTGATGACGGCCTCCACCTCGAGCGGTGAGACGTTCGCCCCCGCGGCCTTGATGAGGTCGGTGGTCCGGCCGATGTAGAACAGTCGCGGATCGCCATCGCGGCGGTACACGCGGTCCCCGGTGTGGTACCAGCCGTCGGCGTCGAAGGTCTCCCACCGCTCACGCTTGTTGTAGCCGGCCATCACGCCGATGCCGCGGATGAGCAGTTCGCCAACCGCGCCGTCGGGCACGTCGGTGCCGTCGTCGCCGACGACGCGCATGTCGGTGTAGGCGAACCCGCCCGCGGTCTCGGACATGGTGCGGTGCACCGGAAACCCGTCGGGCACATCGACCATCGCGATGTCGAGCGGACCGTCGCGCAGCATGGGGGCGCTGCCCAGGTCGCGGTCGGCGAAGCTGGGGTGCTCGCGCAGCCGCTGGGTGAAGGCCGGCCACCCGATCACCCCGCTCGCCGCTTCCCGCTCGACGAGGTCGAGCGCGGTCCCGGCGTCGAGCCGCGGCATGACACACACGGTCACGGGGTCATGCAGCGCACCGGTGACGGCCAGCAATCCGCCCACCCAGAAGAAGGGCATCGCGCACACGATGCCGGTGGGCCCGTCGGACCCGGTGACCGCCCGGATCGCGGTCGGCCACGTCGAGGTCTGCCGGACCAGCGTGCCGTGGGTGTGCAGGACGCCCTTGGGGTCGGCGGTGGATCCGGAAGTGTGCACCATGACCGCGAGGTCGGCGGGGGAGACCTCGGCCTCGACGGCGGTGAGCAGGTCGTGCGCCACACCGTCCCCGCCGGTCGTCGCGGTCGCCCAGCCGGGAACCTCGCCGTCGACGAAGAGAATGCGGCGCAGGTACGGCGCTGCGGACAGCGTCAGCCGTCCCGCCGGCATGGTGCTCAGTTCGGGCCAGGCCGCCTCGAAACGCTCGGCGACGTCGATGGTCAGCACCCTGCTCGGCGCGATCAGCACCGCCAGGTCGGCCAGCCGGGCCACCTTCGCGATCTCGCCCGGGGTGTACATGGTGCTCAGCGGGACCGCCAGTGCGCCGATCCGGGACACGGCAAGCCACCACAGGACCCAGTCGACGCCGTTGGGGAAGAACAGCCCCACCCGGGTGCCCTTGCCGACTCCCTGCGCGAGCAGCCACCGGGCGATGTCGGCCGAGCGGTCGAACGCTTCGCGGTAGGTGAGCCGATCCGTCGGCGTGACCAGGTAGGTGTGTTCGCCGAAGTTCTGCGCGGCGCGCGCGAGAAGCGCGGGCACAGTCGGCCGGTGGGCTGTCACCCACCGATTGTCTCCAACGCGAACCGGGCGACCACACGAAGTGGTCGCCCGGTGTCGTCGTCGGGGTCAGACGCCCAGCGTGGCCTGGATGTCACCCTTCATCGCGTTCAGCTGCGCACCCCAGTAGCCCCAGCCGTGCGTGCCGCTGGGCGGGAAGTTAAACGTGGCGTTGCTCCCGCCTGCAGCCCGGTACGCCTGCCGGAAGGCCTGGTTGCTGTCCTGGGTGATGTTCTCGAGCAGCTGGCCCGGGATGTCCCCGCCGCCGCCGAGCTCACCGGGCCTGCCTGTGCCGGTGTACACCCACAGGCGGGTGCCGTTTGCCGCCAGCCGGTCCGCCTGCAGCGTCGGATCGTTGCGCTGCCAGGCCGGGCCGCCGCCCGGACCCCACATCGCGGTGGCGTCGAAGCCGCCGGAGTCGCGCATCGCGAAGCCCACGAGCGTCGGCCAGATGCCCTCGGACAGGTTGAGGAAGCCCGACAGCGACGCCGCGTAGCTGAACTGCCCGGGGTGGTAGGCCGCCAGGATCAGCGCCGAGCTACCCGACATCGACACGCCCACGACCGCGTTGCCGGTTGGTGAGATGCCCTTGTTGGCGGCCAGGTAGGCCGGCAACTCCGAGGTGAGGAAGGTCTCCCACTGGTAGTTGTAGGTGGTGCCGTTGCCCACGGCGGGAGACTGCCAGTTGGTGTAGAAGCTGGACATGCCGCCGACGGGCATGACCACCGACAGGCCCGACTCGTAGTAGTTCTCGAACGCGGCGGTCTCGATGTCCCAGCCGCTGTTGTCGTCGGGGGCGCGCAGCCCGTCGAGCAGGTAGACGGCCTTGGGGCCGCCGCCCTGGAACCTCACCGGGATATCGCGGCCCATGGACGGGGACGGGACCATAAGCGTCTCGACCGGCAAGCCCGGCCGCGAATAGGCCGCTGCGGTGGACGTGCCGCCCGCGACGGCGATCAGGCTCGGAAGGAACAGGGCCACCAGCGCACCGGTCAGCAACCGGCGCGCCCAACTGTGTACGAACGTCATGATCTGTTGAACATCCTTTGGAGACGAACCGCCAGTCAGCGGTCACTTCGGTGCGGACCCCGGCGCTCTTCGGCCACCGGTTCAGGTGCCACTGCTTCACACCTGCCGCGGACAGGAACGGCGCCCCGCGGGGCAGCCGCCGCTGACTCATCTGTCGCACCCGGGTACCGCGCCGTTACTGAACCGAACCGGCCGGTGCCGTGGCGTCACGGTTTAGTAATGGCGGGGCCCACCCGGGTGTGACGCGGACCGCATAGCGTCGGCTGCGGCGGGGAACTAACCATCCGAGGCAAACAAATGACGCAGAAATACGACATGGTGATCGTTGGCGGCGGCCCGGCCGGATCGGCCGCCGCGTGGCAGGCCGCTCGGACCGGTGCCAGGGTCATCGTCCTGGACAAAGCCGCATTTCCCCGTGACAAACCCTGCGGTGACGGGCTCACTCCCCGCGCCGTCAGCTTCATCCAGAAGATGGGCCTAGCCGGGGAGGTGGCGAAGTTCCACCGGGTGAACGGCGCCAGAATCTTCAGCCCCAGCGCATGGAACCTGGCGTTCCCCCGCCGCCCCGGCATGCCCGATCACGGCCACGTCGCCCGACGCTCCGAACTGGACACCCTGCTGCTCGAGCAAGCGCACGGCGCCGGCGCGGAGGTACGCCAGTCGGCGGAGGTGGTCGCGCCGGTCGTGGACGATGACGGACGCGTCACCGGAGTCAGCCTGGAGAACGGTGAGAAGGTGATGGCCGACGCGGTGATCGCCGCTGACGGCGCCTACTCGCCGCTCAAGCGCGCACTCAACCTGGACTCCGAGTACCACGGCTATTCGGCCATCGCGATCCGGGCCGAGATGCCGGTCGCCCAACCGGACACCGACACCCTCGACATCTATCTGAAGCTGACCTTCGACGGCGACCAGTTGCCCGGCTACGGCTGGCTGTTCCCGATCGGCGGCGGGCGGGCCAACATCGGCCTGGGCTACTGCACCAGTTACAAGAACTGGCATCGAATCAACGCGACGACGCTGTTCACCGGCTTCCTCGCGGCGTTCCCACCGGAGTTCGCACTGCCGTCCGTCGACGAGCTGAGGAAGTCCAAGGCGCTGCAGGCGTGGCGGTTGCCCATGGGCTTCACGGCGTGGCCGCCGTGGCGACCGGGTGTGCTGTTCGCCGGTGACGCCCTCGGCGCAGCGAGACCCGTGTCGGGAGCGGGCATTTCGAAGGCGCTGCAGTCAGGGCTGGCCGCCGGCGAGTGCGCCGTCGCGGCGTTGTTGAACGGTGGCCCGGACGACTTCACCAACTACGCGCAGCGCGTCGAGGCCGACTGGGGCCGCGAGTACCGCCGCGGCCGCTTCTTCCACCGGGTGGTCGGCATCCCCGCCGTCGCCAATGCCGGAATCAAGGTGCTGGACAGGGTCAACCATCCCAGCTTCCGTTCCCACCTGCTGTTCTGGGAGAAGTGGGACTCGGCGGCGAAAATCGCCTAGCCGCGGGGGAGTAGGGAGATCTTCTGCCAGATCTTGTTGGTCAGTTCGGTGGCCAAGGTCTCGATGTTCGACACCGTCTCGAGCACGACGCCATCCGTGCTGCACTCTGCGCACAGCGCTGCGGTCTTGGCGGTGAGGCTGAGCAGCTCTGAGCAGTAGTTGAGGTATTGGTGCAGCTGGTCGGCGTCCAGGCCGTGCCGGAGACTGTGCGCGGTCGGGACGTAGTTCTCGCTGATCTGCTCGGGGTCCTTGGACAGCTGGTGCATGTCTATGACATGGGTCAGCGAGCGGAGGCGGTACAGGAGGCCCAGCAGCGCGCGGCGTTCCAACCGCTCGGGGAACGCCCACAGGAACACCACCGCTATCGCGGCGAACACCAGGTCGTTGATCACGCTCTCGCTGAGCGGCACCCAGTCCGCGCTGCGGGCCAGCCCGTCCAGCACGGCCGAGCGCAGGCTGTAGAGCAAGCCGACAACGGTGGCCGCGATGATCACGATGCCCGCGGCCCTGGCGGCCAGGGTGGTGCGGCGGAGTCGCACATGCGACTGGCCTGCCTCGGTCTGCACCAGCACTACGAGGTGCGCGAGATCGCGTGCCGTCTTCGTCAGCCCGCGTTCCCCGAAACGTGCATCGATACGGCGCTGTACCTGCTCGACCGTGGCGGCGACGTATTCACCGGAGAGCCTGATCGGGTCGCCGCTGGGCACGTCTCGACCATAGAACCGCGGCCCGCGATCCGGGTTACGACACGCACAGCGATCCGCCGAACCGCAACCTGGTCCGCTTGTGCGGGGCAATGCTTCGTGTGGCGGAAACGGTTGTCGTCGATGCGGATTCGGAGCGCCGAAACCGATGCCGGGAACGGCTCGTGTCGGAGCAGGTGCACGCAGTCGCGGTAGCGACGCTCAATTGCCGTTGACCGGCGGTCTTTTCCGCACGTAGGCCTTGAGCTCCGACGAGAGCGCGTCTATGCCGGTCAATGTCGGCAGCAGCGACGGGTCGGCCATGCGGGCCCGGAACACCAGGCCGATCGTGACGCCGTGGTCGGGACGGTGCACCACGGAGATCGCGTCGCCCGCGCGCACCGTCCCGGGCGAGATCACCCGAAGGTACGCACCGGGTTTCATGGCCTCGGTGAACGTCTTGATCCATTTCGGCAGTTCGAGGAAGGCCGAGAACGTGCGGCACGGGGTGCGCGGCGCCGACACCTCGAGCACCAGGCCGTCGTCGCCGATCTGCCAGCGTTCACCGATCACGGTGTCGGTCACGTCGACGCCGGTCGTGGTGAGGTTCTCACCGAACATGCCGTCGGTGAGCGGGCGGGCGAGTCGAGTCTGCCAGTCGTCGAGATCTTCTCGGGCGTACACGTACACGGCTTGGTCGTCGCCGCCGTGCAGCTTTGGGTTGCCGATGGTGTCGCCGACGAGTCCGCTCCCGTGACCGCCGCGCTTGGGTCCCGGCGCACGGACCATCACCTCCTGGCTCGCGGGCACCTTGTCGATCCCCGTGGACCGCGACGGCGCATCGGGATTCACGCGCACCCGCGCGATGTTGACTGAGAGCACTTCGGCCACCCGGCCAGGGTAGTCGTGCGCCGATCGGCCAACGCTGTACGCCGGGCGACCGCAGGCGCTAGCCTTCGTCCATGGCATCACCGCACCGCGCCGCGAAGATCGCGGCGACCGGCCTGTTCCTCGCAGCAGGCGCCGTCGCCGCGGCAGGGCAGGCCGCCGCGCAACCCATGCCGCCGATACCGCCGCCGCCGCCCGTCGGACCGCCTCCGGTGCCGGAGATCCCACCGGTCTACGGCCAGGGCCAGACGCCCGGCCCGCTCGGGTTCGTTCAGGACGCGATGCAGACGTTCAACGGCGCCAATCCGATCGACGCGCTCACCATGCCGCAGGTCGTTCCCTCGGGACCACCTCCGGGTGCCGGCCCCTCGCCGCCGCTGCCGCCCGGAACCATCTCGCTGACCGCGCCCTGGACCTCGACAGCACCGGGCGCAGTGCCCGCACCGCCGCCGATGGCACCCCCGGCGCCGTAGCGGCTCAGGCGTCGAGGTCCTGCTCGACCAGGTCGGCGACGGTGGCCAGCGCAGCCTCGTCATCGGAGGCGACGGTGACCTGGGCGCCGTTTCCGGCCCCGAGCGTCATGATCATCAGCGCCGACCCGGCGTCGACGGGTTCGCCGCCGTCCATCGCCAGCGTGACGGGAACGCCGGCGTTGACCACCGCTTCGGCGATGATCGCGGCGGGCCGGGCGTGCAGACCGATGGCTGAACCGACGGTGACGGTCTTGGTGGGCATAGTGGTGTTCTCCTTGGTGGTTGACGGGATCATGCGGTGGCCGGCGCAGGCTGCCGGTCTGCGGTGACGCCGGGTCGGGCGAACTGCTTGGCGATGACGACGGCGACGGTGCCCGCGACGGTGCCTGCCGCCAGGGCGACCAGGAACCAGAGCAGGTGGCCGATCGCGAAGAACACGAAGATCCCGCCGTGCGGGGCCTTGAGCGTCACGTCGAAGGCCATGATCAGCGCACCCGTGACGGCGCCGCCGAACATCATCGAGGGAATGACGCGGAACGGGTCGGCCGCGGCGAACGGGATGGCGCCTTCGGTGATGAAGGACAGTCCGAGCAGCACTGCCGCACGGCCGTTCTCGCGCTCGGGTTCGCTGAACAGCCTGGGCCGCACGAACGTGGCGACGGCCATCGCCAGGGGCGGCACCATGCCCGCAGCCATCACCGCGGCCATGATGCGCAGCGACGCGGGGTCGACGACGTTGAGGCCGGCGGTGGCGAATGCGTAGGCCGCCTTGTTCACCGGGCCACCCAGGTCGAAGCACATCATCAGGCCGAGGATGATGCCGAGGACGATGACCGAACTTCCCGACAGGCCGCCGAGCCAGTCGGTCAGCCCTGAGGTTACGGCGGCCAGCGGACGACCCAGCAGGACGAACATCAGCACACCCACGATGAGGGATGCGAACAGCGGGATGATGACCACGGGCATCAAGCCACGGGCCCAGTGCGCCACCTTGATCCGGCTGATCCACAGCGCCGCGAACCCGGCGATCAGCCCGCCGACGATGCCGCCGATGAAGCCGCCTCCGACGACCGAGGCGATGTAGCCGGCGACGAAACCGGGAGCGATGCCGGGCCGGTCGGCGATGGCGAAGGCGATGTAGCCGGCGAGCGCGGGCACGAGGAAGAAGAAAGCCAGGCTGCCGATCGTGAACAGCACCGCACCGAGGTACTGGGTGAGGCCGCCCGGTGGCAGATCGGTCAGCGAGTTCGTCGTCGCAATGATGCGGCCGAGCGAGTCCGTCTGTCCCTCAGGGGTGTTGGCGATGTCATAGCCGGCGATCAGGAAGCCGAGAGCGATGAGCAGACCGCCTGCGGCGACGAACGGGATCATGTAGCTGACGCCGGTGAGCAGGATCTGGCGGGTCCTGGTGCCCCAGCCGACGCCACCCGTCGAGGTGGCGGCGGCCGCGGACGGGGCGGCACCGTCACCCTCGACCCGCTTGGCGGCGGGATCGGTCGCCGCGCCGAGCGCTTCGGCCACCATCGCGTCCGGTTCGTTGATGGCCCGCTTGACGCCGGAGGCCACGACGGGCTTGCCTGCGAACCGCTGCCGGTCCTTCACGCCTACGTCGGTGGCGAAGATGACCGCATCGGCGGCGGCGATGACGTCACGCGACAACGGCGTGCTGCCCGACGAGCCTTGGGTCTCGACGTGCAGCGTCACACCGGCCGCCTTCGCCGCCGCGGCCAGGGAGTCGGCGGCCATGTAGGTGTGGGCGATGCCGGTGGGGCAGGCGGTGATCGCGACCAGCGTCCGCTGCTGGGCGGCGGCCGGTTCGCCAGGTGCGGATCGGGTGGCTTCGGGATTGACGACGTCGTCGACGAGCGCCACCACCTCGGCCGGGGTGGTGGCCGCCCGCAGGGACCCGACGAAGTCCTTGCGCACCAACGCCCGCGCCAGGCTGGACAGCAACTTCATGTGCTCGGCGCCACCGGCCTCAGGGGCGGCGATCAGGAACACCAGGTCGGCAGGCCCGTCGGGAGCGCCGAAATCGACGCCGGGTCGCAGCCTGGCGAATGCGATCGACGCCGTGTCGACGTGGGGGGAGCGGCAGTGCGGGATGGCGATGCCGCCGGGCAGGCCGGTGGCTGACTGTGCTTCGCGCGCCATCGCCGCGGCGGTCAACCCGTCGGCGTCTCCGGTGCGGCCCGCGTCGGCGAGCCGGTTGACCAGGCGCGCGATCACCGCCTCCTTGTCGCCGCCTGCGTCGACGTCGAGAAGCACCAGGTTGGTGTTGATGATCGATTGGGTTGAGCTCGTCATGGTGACTCTTTCGTTGATGGTGACGGCTGGGTCGGTGCAGGGGCGATGGTGGTGACGCGGACGGCGTCGAGGTCGATCTGGGCCGGGGTGGGCAGTGCCGAGCCCGGCAGTGCGGCGGCGGCGCTGCCGTAGGCGACGGCCATGCGCAGGCGCCGCGGCGGTTCGGCACCGCCGGCATGCGCGCGCAGGTAGCCCGCGAGGGCCGCGTCGCCGGCGCCGACGGTGCTGCGGGGAACTATCGGCGGCGGGCTCGCCAGCCAGCTGCCGGTGCCGTCGACCAGTACCGCGCCCGCGGGTCCCAGGGTGGCCAGCACCGCGCCGACGCCGCGCTCGACGAGTTGACGCGCCGCCGAGACGACCGGGCCCGGATCTCCATCGGCCGCAGCTTTTTCCAACACGTCGGCGGATTCACCGACCAGCCCCGCCAGTTCCTCGGCGTTCGGCTTGAGCAGATCGGGTGCGGCATGGTCGATCTCGTCGGCCACCGCGGACAACGGCCCCTCCGACGTGTCGATCGCCACGCGACAGTCGCGGTCGGCGAGCAGGGCCACCACCTCGGCGTACCACCGCTGCGGAACGCCGGGCGGCAACGACCCCGACAGCACCACCCACGACGCCTGTGCGGCGGCGCCGACGACGGCTTCGGTAAACAGCGCGAGCGTGGCGCCGTCCAGGGTGGCACCCGGTTCGTTGAGTTTCGTGGTCGTGCCGTCGGCCTCGGTCACGGCGGTGTTGGTGCGAACCGGTTCGGCGACCGGCACGCAGCGATACGGCACGCCCGCTCGCGTCAGCGCCACGACGAGCGGGTCGATGGCGGCGGCCGGAAGCAGAGCGACGGCGTCGAGGCCCGCAAGGGTGAGGGCTCGAGCGACGTTGACGCCCTTGCCGCCCGGTTCGGTCGTGACCGACTGCACGCGGTGCACCGCGCCGCGCGTCAAGGCCGAGCCCAGCATCAGGGTGCGGTCGATGCTGGGGTTGGGCGTAACGGTCAGGATCATGCGATCACGACCTCGACGCCACGGCTGATCAGGTCGGCGCGGTCCTCGTCGCTGATCTCACTGTCGGTGATTAGGGTGTCGACGCTGCTCAGCGGCGCGAAGCTGACGAACTCTTCGCGTCCCATCTTCGTCGAATCCGCGGCGACCACAACGTAATTGGCACTCTGGACCATTGCCCGCTTCACGGCGGCCTCATCGCTGTCGGGGGTGGACAGCCCATGGCGCATGCTGATCGCGTTCGTGCCGATGAACGCGACGTCCACTCGCAGCGTGTCGAGGACCCGCAGCGCCTGCTCGCCGACGGCGGCCTGGGTCAGTCCACGCACCCGCCCACCAAGCAGCTGCAGGCTCACCGAGGGCGTGCTCGCCAGGCGCGCGGCGATCGGCACGGCATTGGTGACCACCACCAGCTCCCGATCCGCGGGCAGGTGTGCCGCGATGCGCGCGGTGGTGGTGCCGGCGTCGAGCAACACGCTGCCACCGCTGACGGGGAGGAACTCGACCGCGGCGGCGGCAATGGCGTCCTTGTGGTCGGCACGAGCGGTTTCGCGTTCGCTGACGCCCGCTTCGACCAGGTGCAGCGCTCGGGCCGGAACCGCACCGCCGTGCACCCGGCGAACCAGCCCGGCCCTGTCGAGCACCGCGAGGTCGCGGCGGACGGTCTCGGTGGTCACGTCATATGTCTCGGCGAGCTCGGTGACCGATGCGCGGCCCTTCGACAGCACGAGCGAGGTGATCGCCTGCTGTCGTTCCTCGGCGTACATGAGCCTCCATCGATGTGGGATTAGATCCGCTGCGAATTGGTTATGATTGGTTTTACTCCTGTTTGTGTTGACTTGTCAATGATTTCTTGTAGCCTGGTTCACATGACCACGTCTTCGCCACCTACCTCACGTCCCGCCGAGGCGCTGCCGGCGGGCACCGTTCTGCGCGGAGTGCCCGTGGTCGCAGGTGCCCGGTACGGCCCGGTCATCCGGCCAGGGCGCCTGCCGGTACCCGACGAGCCCGCGCCGGTCGAGGTCGCCGCCGCCGACCGGCCCGCTGAGGCTGCGCGGTTCGTCGCCGCCGCCAGGGCCGTCGCGGACCGGTTGCGTGACCGAGCGGCCCACGCCACCGGCGCCGCGTCAGAAGTGTTGGCGGCGACGGCGACGCTGGCACAGGACCGCGCCTGGCTCGGCGCCGCGGAGAAGCGGATCGCGGCCGGCGCTCCGGCGGTCCGCGCGGTCGACGAGGCGGTGGCCCAGTTCGTCGAGATGTTCACCCAGATCGGCGGGTTGATGGCCGAGCGAGTCACCGACCTGCGCGACATCCGCGACCGCGTCGTCGCCGAACTGTCCGGGCTGCCCGAGCCGGGTGTTCCGTTGCCGGTGACGCCGTCGATCCTGTGCGCCGAGGATCTGGCCCCGGCAGACACAGCGGGTCTCGACCCGGCGCTGGTCGTCGCGCTGGCGACCTCGATGGGCGGGCCCACCAGCCACACCGCGATCATCGCGCGTCAACTGGGCATTCCGTGTGTCGTCGCGGTCGACCGATTGGACGCGGTCGAGGCCGGCACTCACGTGCTGGTCGACGGCACGGCCGGCACGGTGACGGTTTCGCCGGACGCCGGAGCCGCAGTGGCAATCGTCGACGCCGCCCGGCGCGACGCCCAGCGGGCCGCCCAGTGGCGTGGCCCGGGCGCCACCGCCGACGGGCACGCCGTAGCGGTCTACGCCAACGTCCAGGACGGTGCGGCCGCACGGGCGGCCGCCCAGACGCCCGCAGAGGGCGTCGGGCTGTTCCGTACCGAACTGTGCTTCCTCAATCGCGACACCGAGCCCACGGTCGACGAACAGGCCACCATCTATGCCGAGGTGCTCGAAGCGTTCTCGGGCCGCAGAGTGGTGGTGCGCACCCTGGACGCAGGGTCGGACAAACCGCTGAAGTTCGCCGGTCACCCGGACGAGGCCAATCCCGCGCTCGGCGTCCGCGGCATCCGAATCGCCCAGTTGGACGCCGGTCTGCTCGACCGGCAGCTGGCGGCCGTCGCGGCCGCGGGCGCCCGCGCGGGAAACCCGCCGTGGGTCATGGCCCCGATGATCGCGACGGTCGACGAGGCCGAACGGTTTGCCGCTCAAGTCCGGTCACACGGACTCACCCCAGGCGTGATGATCGAGGTGCCCGCGGCCGCGGTGCTGGCCGACCGCATCCTCGCGCACGTCGACTTCTTGTCGATCGGCACCAACGACCTCGCGCAGTACACGATGGCCGCAGACCGCATGTCGGCCGAGCTGGCGACGCTCACCGATCCGTGGCAGCCGGCAGTGCTGGCGTTGGTGGCCATGGCTGCGCGTGCGGGCACCGCGGCGGGCAAGCCGGTGGGGGTCTGCGGGGAGGCCGCGGCCGATCCACAGTTGGCCGCTGTGCTGACCGGTTTCGGTGTGACGTCGCTGTCCGCCGCGGCAACCGCGATCGGGGGAGTCGGCGCCAGACTCGCGACGGTGACGCTGCAGCAGTGCCGCGACGCGGCCCAGGCTGCGCTGGGCGCCGCGACCGCTGCCGACGCCCGCGCGGCCGCACTGGCGATCCTGTCCTGATCCTGTTCGGTGTACTCAGGTCGTGTCGCTGCCGCGCACCCTGCATGAATAGTGCTGTGGCGGTACGTTACTCAGCGGTCGTCGGCTCGTCGTCGTCGGCTGAGGGCAGTCCTTCCGGAGGCGGCGTCGAGTAAGCCGGGCTCGCGGGCTGGGCTTCGGCAGCGTCGTCGTCGTTGCCCGGCTGTTGTGGTGTGCTCATCTCGTCTCCTTCGGATTCGTGGTTCTGATACCCGAAACCACCCGTCGGTAACGACGTCCAAACGGACCGGCCTCAGGGACTTTCGGCCCTAAGCACCGTGACAATTGCCCTTACGAAGAACGTCAAGTATCCGCCTACCGTCGATCCAGGCTGATCTTGAAGTCCGGCAACGACGTGAGGAGCGGACAATGAGCATTGAAACCACCCTTCGCATGGTGATGATCGGTTTGGTCGTGTTCGTCATCGTCGTCAGCTTTGCGCTGGACGAGAACAGCTACGGCGGCCGCCGCCGCGCAGGCCCCGATGGTGGGCCCGAGGCCACGAACTGACCCCAGCGCCCTCGGCCGCTCCGCTATGTTCAGCAGGTAGAGATCGCCTCGCGACGTGAGTGCCGGCAAGGGGAGGGATCGACATGGTGACGGGCCAGCTGATTCGGATGGCGCTGGTGTCCAGCGCCGCCGCCGTGATGGTCGGTTGTTCGAGCGGAACGCCGACCGTCGACAGAGAAGACCTGGCGGGTGAGATCAACAAGCGCCTCGAGCAGCAGGTCGGCCGCGCACCGGATTCGGTGACCTGCCCACAGAACCTCAGAGGTGAGGTCGGCAACACCGAGCGGTGTGAGCTGAAGGACGGCGACGACACCTACGGCGTGACGGTGACGGTGACGAAGGTCGAGGGCACCGACGTCAGCTTCGATTTCAAGGTCGATGATCGACCGCAGTAAATTCCGTCGCCGCCGGACTTCAACGTGTAGGTCCCCTATGCCGGTGCTCGCTCTGGTGCTGGTGGGCGCATTGGGCGCCTGCTCGCAGCCGATCGAACCGTCTCCGCCGTCGAATCCACCATCGTCCAGCGTCGAGGCCACCGCCACGCCGACCGCCGGCGTTCCGGCCCCCTCCGAGCAGGCGCCTGCCCAACCGCGGCTGGCGTCGGATCCCGTCCGGATGGCCGACGACCTGGTGGCCGATGAACGGACGCTGCGCGCTGAGTCGGAGCCCGAAGCGGTACTGGTGGCGGCGGCGCGTCGTCAGCAGCGGGCCTACCGGGTTCTCGCGCGCCACCCGGATTGGGACGCGGTGGTCCGACCTCGCGTCCCTGCCCAGCTTCTCGACGCATTCGACCGCAACATCAACGCGCGTCGACAGCTGGCCCGGGTGAACGGGGGACAGCCACCGGACACGATGCCGGCCTGGCGGATCGTTGAGCCGGCGCCCTCGGACGAACTGCTCGGCTACTACCGCAAGGCTCAGGATGCGACCGGCGTGGGATGGAGCTTCCTGGCCGCGATCAACCTCATCGAGACCGGCTTCGGGCGCGTCGCCGGAACCAGCACCGCCGGTGCCCAGGGTCCGATGCAGTTCCTGCCGTCCACCTTCGCCGCCTACGGCGGGGGCGGCGACATCAACTCGCCGCACGACAGCATCATGGCGGCAGGCAGGCATCTCGCGGCGAACGGCTTCGGCCACGCGCCGGAACGAGCGCTCTTCCGGTACAACAACTCCGACCGGTACGTGGAGGCGGTCACCGACTACGCGACGGTGATGGCGGCCGACCCAGCGGCGTTCGCCGCGTATCACCGGTGGGACATCTATTACTTGACGACGGCAGGCGACATCGTCCTTCCCTTGGGTTACGCCGAGACCACGCGAATACCCGTGCAGGACTATCTGGCGCATCACCCGCAGTGACACCGGTTGATGCCATGGCGTCGGGGATCGGTTCCTCAGACTGCGAGCGCATCGTGGACGCCGCGCTGGCCCAGCCGGTGTTGGCGCTGACGAGCGTGGCCTACGTCGCTGCGGGATTGATAGCGGTGATCTGGGCCGCGCGGTTGCGGGCGCCGCTGTCCCTGGCCGCCGGGGTGGCGTTGGTGGCGGTCGGCGCGGGAAGCATCGTCTACCACGGGCCTCAGCCGTCGTGGGCGGGACCGGTCCACGATTGGCCGATCGTGCTGTTGGGCCTGCTGTGTGTCCTCGGCGTGGTCCGCAGCGGGATGCGGCGCGACTGGTCGGGCTGGCTGATGCCGGCAACGATCTTCGGGGTCGGTCTCGTCGCGTATGTTGCCGGCCGCTCCGGATCGCCGCTCTGCCGACCCGACAGCCTGTGGCAGTTCCACGGCGCCTGGCACGTCCTGTCCGCCGTGGCCGCCTTGGCTGCCGCGGTGGTGATGGCCCGCGGTGATGATGGCCCAGGACGCGATGAGACCTGAGCGCCGTCGGCTCAGTTCGCGGCGTCGAGGATCTTGATGGCGAAGACGAGGGAGTCGCCCGGCTGAATGCCGGCGGCGGGCTGACCCTCCGGGTAACCGTCGGCAGGCCTCATCGCGACGGCGACGGTGGAGCCGACCTTCTGTCCGGCAATGGCCTTCTGGAACCCGGGCACGACCCCGCCGAGCGGGAAGTCGACCGGCGCCCCTCGGTCGTAGGTGCTGTCGAATACGCTGCCGTCCCGGCCGTTGACACCCATGTAGCACACCAGCACCGTCGCGTTGTCCGCGACGACGGGTCCGTCACCGGGTTGCAGCGTCTGCACCTGGGTTTCGGTGACGCTGAAGGGTGCCTGCACGTCGATCTGCGGCGCAGCCTTGTCCGTCGGTCCGGTGACCGCGACGCTGCCCGTCGCTCCCGACAACGTCCAGTCGGGGGCGCTGCCCTCCGCAGGGGCCGCCATGGGGCACGGCGCATCCTCGGGAGGCGTCTGCGTCAACGAGGGCGGTGTGAAGACGTCGGTGGTGGGCGACGTGGTGGTGGTGGGCGACGTGGTGGTGGTGGCCGACTGAGTATCCGTGTCCGAACCACATCCGGCGAGCACCATGGCAAGCGACGCCGCGCCGACTGCGACGAGCGACACAGGAGAGAAGTTCACGGCCGCCACGGTACCGCTGAGGCCGCGGTCGCTGCCGGTAGCCCGTCGACTATCGGAGAGACACATGAGGCGACGCGCCCCCTTGCGACGCTGTTCCCGTGCATAATCGTCTCGCCTGCGCGCGCTGACCGGGAGGTGTTCACCTTGACGGACACGGAGCACCACGATGCGCGAAAGGGTCTGGAGGCCTTCACCGACAGTCTGATGGCAGCGCTGGAGGAGATCGCCGAGAGCCTGCCCGACCGCGGCGCGCTGGCGGACGAGGTCGTCTTCCGCGCGATGTCGGCGATCTCGGCCGGTGCCGTCGAATTCGTGCGTCGATACCACCGTCTCGACATCGACGCAGCGGTGCGGTCGCTGCCGGAGCCGGTGTTGTTCGTCGCGAATCACGGCTTCGGCGGTGTGGTCGATCTCAATGTCTTCGCCGTCCGTGCCACGTTGGCGGAGTTGAATCTCGACCGTCCGGTGACGGTGTTGACACATCAACTGGCGTGGACGTTGCGCGTCGGCCGCCTGTTGGAGCCGCTCGGCGCGCGTCCGGCGAGCCGGGACAGCGCTGTCGAGGCGTTCGACGCAGGACATCACGTTCTTGTCTTTCCGGGCGGGGACAAAGACGCCGGCAAGACTTTCGAGGATCGCAATCGGGTGATCTTCGACGGCCGCAGTGGTTTCGCCAAGCTCGCCATCGACCGCCAGGTGCCGATCGTGCCAGTGGTGACGGCGGGGGCGGGTGAGTCACTGTTGGTGTTGTCCAGCGGAGAGCGTCTCGCGCGGGCGTTGCGGCTCGACAAGTTGTTCCGTGTCAAGGCGCTGCCGGTGAGCGTCTCGCTGCCGTGGGGACTGAACGTCGGCGCAGTGGGATTGCTGCCGTACATCCCGCTACCCACCAAACTCGTGACACGGGTCCTGCCGCCGATGACCCCTGGCCGCGGTGAGAGTGCCGAGGCATTCGGATCCCGCGTCGAGGCAGATATGCAGAGCGCATTGACCGATCTCACCGAGGGCCGGTGGCCACTACTGGGTTGAGCATGATCGCGTGCCCCTCGAGTTACTACGGTCGCGCTGCGTTCGTAGCATGAGTGACGTTGCCTCTCGTGAACTGCGCAATGAGACCGCGTCGGTCTTGCGGCGCGCCGCGGCCGGCGAGGACATCACGATCACCGTGAACGGCAAGCCGGTGGCGCTGCTGACCGCCGTGCCGCAGCGCTCGCATCGCTGGCTGGGTCGCGACGAGTTGCTGCGGAGAGTGAGGAAGACGCAGGCGGATCCGACTGCGGGCTGACCTCCCAGGTGCGTACCCGTAACCCGCCTTGGACGATCCCGCCGTAGGCGCCGCTCTGCGGAACGATGCTGTTGCCGATCCGGTGACTGTCTTACGAACTGTCGTACAATGTCGCTATGGCTGACACGATCACCTTCCGGCCGGACGAGGACACATCAAAGGCGCTGGAGGTCTTGACTAAAGATGGCACGGCTGTGTCCGCAGCCGTTCGGTCTGCTCTCATTGATGCTGCACGACGGAAGGCCAGCGCGACGATTCGCGCCGAGGCGGAAAGGCTTGCTGAGGACGAGTCCGATCGCGCTGAGGCCATGCAGGTGCTGCGCGATATGGAGACTCTGCGTGCGTGGTGAGGTATTCCAGTTGCATGCCCCGCGGGGGAGTCGCGGTCACGAGCAGGCGGGTTCCCGCTACGCCGTAGTCATCCAGTCAGATCAGCTGCCTCTTTCGACCTGGCTAGTCGCGCCAACGTCTACGTCGGCTCGTGCCGCCAGCTTTCGTCCCGAGGTTGATATCGGCGGCGTCAACACCCGGGTGCTTGCCGAGCAAGCCGCGGCAGTCGATCCGGGCCGGCTCGGCAAGAGCATCGGGTTCCTCGGCTTAGACGAGATGCGCCGCGTTGATGCGGCACTGCGAATCGTCCTCGACCTATGAGCGCTGCACGGTGGGTATCGGATGAAAACCATTGGGACGCAGCGCAGATGCGGAAGGCCTACTTGACATAATGTGGCTTATCGGCACTTCATCTACATGCTACGGCGGCGACTGACTCGCCCGAACCCGTCCGTGATGTCGTTTTGCAGTTGATCTCCGACTTTTTCACTACTGCGCCGACCGAGCGCACACGGTTTTCAGTTATTCGCCTATCGGGCTGTGCGTCTCGTGATGCTTCCGCGCTGGTCGTGTGATCGGACCTCGCGCCGAGCCCGCCAATCGAGCTCGCTGACGGCACACTTACCCCACCTGCACCACCTGGGCACCCCCACCGTTTTTCGTCACTGTGACGCATTAAGGGCGTTGGCGGGCCCCTAAGGAACCCAACTGTCGCTGCGTTGAAGTCGAATTAATCTGCCGAATCGGCTTCCCAGACAGCGTTTTCCGCGTCTGTTAGCGGTTCGTCAAAGTCTTCTGGAACATGCAAATTTGGGAGCTGTCCAAATGTTCGCACCGGCAGCCTGGACGCCGACACTGGCTCATCCGTGGCTGCCCGGATCAGTGCAGAGTCGCCGAGATCCCGACAACGTTCGGCGGCACGGCGCGCATCATCCGCCCTCATCCCTTGGAATTCGGATGGGTCTGAGAATTCATGATTCATTGCTGGCGGTTGGCTGCACATCCGCGAATCCCGAGATTGTTTCCTGTTACGTCGATGGGCCTCAGCCTAACCCTATTGTCACTGTGACGCTTCGGCTCTGCGGCGCCCCTCTCGTGGCTCCGGCCCGCTTCCTTACGGGTGGCCAGCACGTGGTGCGTTTCCAGGGAAACACGAGCGCCGCGCGTCACCGCGCCGGACGGGATGTAACAGCCCACCGGTGAAACTCACACCCGACCGGCATCAACGCTGACCGAAGCCAGATACGTCACCGTGACGGACTAACGAACGTAGCACAGGTGCCAAATAATCTGCCTTCCAACGTCTTCCGGGTTCGTTCATGGATAATCTTCGTTATCCATGAACCGGCTGCACGTGTCCGGCGGTTCACGTCGCGACGATGATGTCCGCAATGTTCTCGGGAAGCGTCTCGATGGCACCGCTGTCGACGGCAATCGTTTTCAGGTTGCGCCACAGGCGGTATCGGACGTCTTGAATGCCTTGTCCCCAGACAGTGGACAGCCGGTCTTCGAGAGTGTCGACGTGGCCAGGCCGCTGCGCTCGGACTGTCCGTGCGGGGAAGTCGGTTTCGGGAAGCAAGCGATCACGGGGGATCGCCTCGAACACGGTGTCGGGCATCGCGGCGTTAACCGAGAAATATAGGTTCATTTCGAGTGCGCGAGCCAGATCGCGAGAGGCGCCGGTGAACCAGTGCAGGATGACTCCGACATGTCGTTTGTTCTCGAGTTCATCGAGCACCGCTGACACTCGCCCCGTGCTGTGCACCGAGATCAGCACGGGTCGATCTGAGCAGGCCGTGAGAATGTCTGAAAAAACGGCTCGTCCGCTGTCGAGTGGAGTGCGGCGGTCCATACCGACTTCCCCGACGAACGCGAAGTGTGGGAGCAGCGCCCGGAAGCGGTCGGGATCGTAGGCGGCGACTGCGGCTGGAAACGCCGGATGAACTCCGATTCCCCACACAAGTTTCTTGTCGTGACGGTTTGTGACCGCGTCGGCCTCGTCGAGGTCGCGTGTAACCGCGAAGACGGCCGCATCTCCGAGTGCAGCGAGCTGGCGGTGTGTGACGTCGGGTGCGATGTGGGCGTGGCAATCGAGCGCGGGCAGCTGGTGAGATGTCGTCATGGCAGGGACAGCATGCCGAGTTCGTCGAGACCGCGCTGCACCAGGTCCTCGACGCGGTCGAGGTCGTATCCGGGTGGCCAGGTGCCCGCGTCGATCGCATCGGAGCTGACCCCGCCGGAGACTGCGTACTTGACGGCTTCGATGTCTCCCCGGCGCGCTTCGATGAGCTGTCGCCGTTGATCTTCGGCGACTTCGTCGACCACGTAGGTAGTGCCGTCGGGTACATCGGCTCTCAGGAACGTCGCTCTGCGCACCATGCAGGGAACGCACAGTCCGCAGTTGGAGGTGGGCGGCGCACCGAACCACCGGCCGTCGAGCTTGCTGCATGACAGTGTGTTGGCGGCCGCAGCCAGCCACCCGTCGGGTGGTGAGCTGTCAACGAGGGCGGCCATCACCTCGCCCTTGGTCATCCACTGGTAGGGGTTCGTGACAGCCACGTCGATGTCCAGCGCCCGCAAAATGGTCGTGAATCGGTGCATTGTCTCGGGATGTGTGGAGCGGGTGGACAACGCACCGCCACGGTTCGGCCGCAACGGAAGGTTGATGCTGGTGTATCCGTTCTCCGGCATTACGAGAGTTCGAGCGCCGCGGGCGATGGCGACAGCCACGCCCAGACTCATGAACATCAATGCGCGGCTGCGGCTCGATGCTTCGATGCGGCCTCCGGCCTGGGTCAGCGCGACGCGCGTGTAGGACGGAGGGGGGCTGAATGTTCGTGCGAGCCAGAGCCAGGTGCGTCGCTGGGCGTGCCGGACGGCCGTGGCGGAGTCCTTGTGCGCCGTCAGCGAGGGCAGACGGCCGGACTGCAGCAGATGCAATGCGCCCATGAAGGAGTCCAGTCCACCGCTCATGAGGCTGATCGGTCCGTCAAGCTCCTTGTTTGGCCAGTGGTCCGGGAGCCTGACCGCCGGTGCGGGCGTGATGGTCACGTCCCACACGTCGCCGGTGAGCCATCCGAGTAGATCGGCGACCGCGTCGAGCACCTGGTCGTTCCATGCGTCGGGATCAAGCACCGCGACCCGCAGCGCCAGGTCGCGGCTGAAGCGGACACCACGCGCAGTGTTCCGATCGGCCATGTACGCGCCCGCGGCCACATGCACCAGGTCGGCGACCCGCGCTCTGATGGCGGGCAGTGGCGCGAGACTCCAGGCGAGATCGGAAACGACCGTCGAGCTGCGGTTCTTCGGGCGGGTGGGCCAGTCGAGCACGGTGTAACCTGCGGCGGTGATCTCGGTGGCGCCCTCAGGACGGAGCAGATGGGCGCTGGAGGTCACGGTCGCCCTCGCAGCAGACGCAGGACGTCGGCCGACATCTGGCGCGCGAGTTGGTGGAGCTGCCCGGTCGACACCTGGCCGTAGCGAGCCAGGTCGAGCCCGGCGACCTTCGCCTTGACCCACTGCCGAAGGCCCTTCTCGCGCTGTCGGGATTGCGCGACCGAGGTTTCGTTGGTCAGGATCTGGTCGCGCAGTTCGATGAGGCCCAATCGGATCGACAGTTCGGCGATGAAATCCCGAACCGCCTGCACTGGGGAAACCGAGGCACCGACGTCGCCGGACACCAACGTTTTGATCTGGGCTAGTGATGCTTCGCGCATCGCCTGCTCGTCGGGGTGTCCGGCTTGGCCGATGGCGACGTCGAGGATGCGGGCGCAACGCATCCGAGGGGTGAGCGAGTCCAATTCGTCGAGGGTCAGGCCATATTCAGCGAGGGCCGCGGCGTCGCGGTCGCGGTAGGCGGCGGCCGCGCCGATCGCGGCGCCGCCGCGACCGGCTTGGGAGGTGATGCGCCGGCCCGCTGCCGAGCCGCCGCCGCGGGGTCCGATCCCGCCGCCGCTGCTTCCGCCGCCTCCGCGGCCTCCGCCGCGGCGTGCCAGCACTGACCCCAGCGCCGCGGCGGGAACCCGGCGGCGACGAGCGTCGGCGTCCTCGCTCAGGAGAGCCTGCGCGATCGCCGACACGAGCCCCTCGTACTGGGCACCGCCGTCGCCGGTGTCCGCTGCGGGCTCGGTGGACGGGTCGGCGGCGCCCTCGGTACTTCCACCGACACCCTCACCGCCTGACGCGGGACCGAGTCCACCCCATTGTTCGCGTACTCGCTTCCACGCGGCGGAATCGCTGCCGCCGTACGCGCCGCAGGTCCCCATCTAGTTATCGAGTTCCATGCGGGCCGCGTTGCGGACCATATCGTCGATACCGTCGTCGGCGGCGAGGCGACTGATGATGCCCGCGTAATCGGCCTTGAGCCGAGAGGCCCCCATCATGGGGGGCACTCCTGGTCCCAGACGGCGCAGGCCCTGGTCCGCGGCCGCGACGACGAGATCGACCAACCCCGGCGTTACGTCGGCCCATTTGATCGCCATCTCGATGAGCACGTCGATGTCGGCGAGGCCACGGGCCTGCCGAAGGGCGAATTCCATCGCGGCGCGTTGCTCGGACTCGCCGAGCTGAGTCAGTTCAACCAGCGCCGCGTCTCGTGCGGCCTGCCCCTCGCCGAGGAGCGTGCTGACCAGTCCGATGACGTTGTCGCTCAACTGCTCTGCGGTACCGACGTTGATCAGTGACGCTGCCAGGTCCAGATAACGGTCCAGGCCGACCGCCGCCAGAGGCGGTGCCGCGGCGGCCCAGTCGCGAGTCTCAGCAGCGATTCCTTCGGGCTTGTCGACGTTGGGCTCGGTACCGGCGGCCCACGTCTCCCACGCGCTGAGCAGCTCACCCCGTTGCGCGGGTGGCGTGGCGGCCAACGTCTGGAACGACGAGCGGTAGAGGTCTTCGAGTAACAGCATCTTGATCAGTACGGCGGGTTCGATGTCGACGTCGCGCGACTGCGCCGCGAGCCGGCGCACTCCGAACGCGTTGAGGAACCGCTTGATCTGACGTGGGTTGGCTAGCCGGTCCGCCGACAGCCCCTGCGCGAGTTGGGTTGCCAGCGCCAGAGTCGTCTCCGCCGGCCTCCAGTCCAGACCGCCGAGATCACCCAGCAGGGGAAGCTTGCCCTTCTTGCGGCGGGCTGAGCACTGCTCGGCGAGTGGGACGAGCGCGTCGGGGTTGTCCGCCTCGGCGGAGGCCAGCAGAAGACCGGTGTATGCCTCCGCATCGGCGGGCGCCAGTCTCGGCAACGAGATCGGTATCTGAATGATCTTTTCCAGATATCGGACGGCGAATGCGTTGCTGCGGCTCGTTTCGCCGAGGCTGACGGCGATTGATTCGCGCACCATCTCCTGGTCTGCGGCGACGACGAACACCATCTTGGGAACCGACAGGAACAGCTTGATCGCCTCCAAGGTCGCCATCACCGCCGCCGGCAGGCACCGATCCAGATCATCGACCAGCACGACGACGCGCTGCACGTAGGGCAATCCGTCGATCAGGCGGGCGAACTGGTCTTTGAATCCAGCCATCGAACGGTCATCGGTACGCCCGCGCGGTTTGAATGCCTCGACGAGCTCGTCGACGTCCCATTGCATCGTCATTGCGCCCTTGCCCAGGGTCAATCCAATACGCGCCCAGCTCAGCCGTTTGATCAGGTCCTTCACCGCGCCTGTGATAGTGCCCGTTTCGCTGAACTGAGCCGCGACCTGGTCCAGGACCTCAACGATGAGATCGCCGCGGACGTCGTCGTGGTTGTCGTACTGCCATGGGTCGGCTCGGACCACCAGGAACTCGGATCGAGGGGCCAACCGGGTTTCGAGCAGGTTGAGCACGGTGGACTTGCCGCCGCCCCAGGGGCTATGAACACCGATGGCGAGGGGATCGATGTCCGGAGTGCCGATCGCCGCGACGATCGGTGCCACGACGGAATCGAACCCGAGGAAGTCCACAAGACTCGGGTTGTCGTCCCACAACTGCAACCGCAACTCATCGGCCGTCACTGCCCGCCCCCGTGGAGTAGTCCGTGGCTCACAAGTGTGCGCGCCGTACCCGCGCCCGGCGGTCGAATTCGACGCGTGTCGGCGTCCTGATTAGATAGGTATTGTTCTCGGACGATGCAATGTCTTCCGGCATCGGTGACACGTCGCCGCCGGTCGCACCGCCCGTACCGGGCAGCGGAACCGATTACCGGATAGCAGTCGCGCAGATCGCCGCACTACAGCCTTCCTTTGGGTGGATGGGCGGAACTCGCAGGCTGCCCGTACGGCTCGAAGGGACCGCGCTGCCGCGTTTCCTTGTGCACCGGATCGGCACAAATCGTCTAGGTGGCCTCCGGCTGTGGGTCGGGCCGCATACAGCGCGGTCGTCTGAGCGTGGAGCGTCCCGGTTTGTGAGCCGGACTTGGCCGACCGCGAAGGCGGGTAATCACACAGGCATACAACCTCACCGTGCCGAATTGGATCGTATGCTGTAGGAATGGCGGAACATCGAAGCGTCCAAAGCGCGAAAGACACTGGTCAGGAGGTTGAGAAGCCCACGACCGCCAAGGTTGCCGATGACGTGTTCCGCGCCGCCTACAAAAAGGAGAAGGTCAGGTGGGCGGGGCTCTCTGAGCGACTGAAGTGACCGATTTCCACTACCTCACCCTCGACCAAATCATCGAAATCAACGCGGACCAGAGCAGCGGCACCCCGCTGGACACCCACGGCTTGGAGTCCGCGGCACAGCGACCGAGCTCTGAGTACTTTGGCGTTGAGGTGTTTCCCGACATTTGGTCGAAAGCCGCAGCCTACGTCCACAGCATTGCCGGCCCGCAGTACTTTTCGGATGGAAACAAGCGGACGGGTTGGTTCGCGGCGGTCACGTTCTTGCGGGTCAACGGATTCATCCTGCCGCAGATCGCCGACATCGAAGCTGAGACCTTCGTGCAGGCCGTAGCGCAGGACGTCTTCGACACCGGTGAGACACGCCCCGACAGCACGCTGGAAAAGGCGGCCGAATGGTTTCGTGAGCAATGGTGCAGCCGACGGTATGGCTCGTCGAGCCACCCGACCCTGGAATTTGTCGCTCTAGCAACGAATCACGGCATGCACCCTGGCGGCACGATAGACGTCGAGAATTTCGCGGGTTACACGTGGGATGCTGTCGGCGAACCGCCCTATCGTCTCCGGCTGCACGTGATCGGAAGGATCCACTGGGCCGCCGACACCAAGCGCGAAGATCACATCTTCAAAGCAACGTACGTTCCGGAAGAAGGCTGCGGGCCGATCGAGTCGTCACGGGTAGAGGTTTTAATGCCCGCCCTTTATCTGACGCCGTCGAGCGAATGGGACGACCCGCGGTCCCCTTTCCAACCTCAGCTGTTCACCATAGTGACTACTCCGCTGTTCACAACTGCCGGTAGATGCCGCATCGACATCGAACTCGACGAGCTGTACCTCGGGTCCATCCCTTTCGAGGTCCTTGTCTTGCCCACTGCTCCGGATACCGTGGAAGGCACCTAGCCGCCGGTGTCGGCTTGACAATTGGCTTGAGCTGATCAAGTTGCCGTCCGGCGACGCGTTTGACCAGCCCTCATGGATAACCGTTGTTATCCATGAAACCGACGTGGGCACTGCTGGCGACCCTCTCTGGTGGGCGGATAAATACCGTCTCGGTAGCACGGACCGTGGTCGAAGTTGCCGCGCTGTTCGATCGGCCATGGCCTACTTCTCCAGCACTGGCTTCCTCTTCTTCGGCGACACCTTCGGCAGTGTTGTCGGCCTGCGCAGCGGTACGCATCCCGATCCGACTCAAAGGGCACGGAGTCGACGCCGCGGTCAACGACGGGCCGCGACCTTTCGGCCGTGGTTGAAGTAGGCCATCTCCACAGCGTCCGCGCGCACACCCTCGGCGGCTGCGACGCGGTGTGCGTGGTCGATCCACTTCGCATAGGTTGACGGGTCCCACGGGCCGTACCGCGAGATGCCCCAACCGTCAACAGCTTTCAGTGCCACGGCCACGAACTGGTCCAGGATCAGAGCTCGTCCGGGTTGACGGTCACAGGCGTCTGCAGCATAGAGGAACTTGGTGAAGAACGACGGTCCGAGATGTTTGAGGTAGTGCTGGTGCCCCCGCAGCATCGCGGTGTAGGCCTCGACGGTGTGGCCACGCTGCAGCATATCGGCGACCGCGCGCAGGGCCTCGTCCACACGCCGCGAGTCGTTGTCCCGGAACACCCGTGCGCGGCGCCCGACAAGGAACGCCGAGCCACCGGTCCCCCAGACGTAACCAGCGAGCAGTGACGGTGGCAGACCGTGACGGGTCGCGGTGTCGAGCAGATCAGCCCTTGTGATTGTGCGGTAGCCGCGGTCGCCGGCAGGCAGCTGTTCGAGGAAGGTACCCCACCCCTCCGCGACCCTCGGAACCCACCATGTCGGCCGGAACTGGAAGCCGTGAGCGAGGACGTCATCATCGGCGGGGAATTTCACGTTGCCTATTCGGCTTCCTCGCGAGCGCCACCGAAGCTCCACCGGATGGCCGCGGCCAGATTGGACACGTACTCGTCTTCCAGTTCGTCGTCGTGCTGGCGCTGTATCCACGACGGGTGCTTCGCGTTGACGATGTACGGCACACCCTTAGGAAGCCGTCCAGTAGGAGCCTCGAAGGGCGGCACCGACACCCGCGCCCGCGGATAGAAGAACCTCAGCACGCGTTCGGCGTCCCGGCCCAGCGTGATCACCAGCCGCGGCCGGACAATCTCAAGTTCGCGGTGCAGGTACGAAGAGCAGTTGACGATCTCGTGCTGATGGGACGCGCGGTTCTTCGGCGGGTGGCAGTGCACCGCGTTGCTGATGAAGAGGTTCTTCTTCTCGCGGCCCGCGCGCTTAATGCCCTCGTCGACCAGGTCGCCACTGCCCTCGGTGAACGGAATCTGGGTTCCCATGCACTTCTCGCAGAGGCTCTGCCCGACCAGCGCCACCGGTGAGGTCAAGCAGCCGTAGCCGGGCGCCGACGCGGTGACGCCGTCGATATTCATCCCGTCGCAACGCCTACAACTTTTGATTTCGTCGTCGAGGGCGAGCTTGAGAAGCTGCCGCGAAGCGACGGTGTCGTGCTCTACGGTGTTCGAACCCACCGACGGAGTGTATTGGCCGGGGCTCGCGGCGTCGGGATCACGGGCCATTTCATCGGTCCCCGACGCAGACCTAATCGCGCCCACGGCCGAGGTGTCGGTAGACAGCCTCAAAGGCGTTGGTGGCATGATCCGGCGGTCCATGTTGCGCATACCAAGTCGGACAACAACGACACAACACAGCCGCTCAAAGAGGTCACACCCATGGTGGCGCGGTTTTCCTTCTTCGCGTGGTTGCCAATGAGAGGGTGCTCGACTAGGCGCGACCGGGCGTGTCCAGCAGGGCCATCCCGGAAAGCGGCCATACGATGAACAACGTGCCCCCTCACGGGCGCGCGGCGGCGCAGATTCGTAACGGCGAGCTGATTGACTACCGGCCCGCTGAAGGCGAACTTGTCGCTCAAATTCCGGTCGATGAGCTGTGGTCAGTGCCGCTGGAGAAATGTGCACCTGTCCGCAAAGCGCCGTCGTACAAGGGCCAGAAGAACTTCACGGGCGAGTGGTGGTGCCTCACCACCCAATCGCACCTTCCCTTCGAATCGTGGGTCGAACGCGATTTCCTGATTGCTGCTGACTTCGACCCGCAGATCGTTGGAATATCAGTACAGCCCCTCACCTTTCGCTTCCCGTCGGCCGCAGGCAGGCAGCGTGAGCACACTCCCGACGTTTTTCTCCGGACGAGATCCGGCGACGGCGTACTTGTAGATGTTCGGCCGAACCGACTCGTCGATGATGATTCACGCGAGGCGTTCGAGGCAGCCGCTGAGCTATGCAGACAGGTTGGCTGGTCTTTCTGCCGGGCGGCGGAGCAGCCTCCGATCCGAGCCGCAAATCTCCGCTGGCTTGCTGGCTATCGGAACCAACGAAACCGAAGGCAAGACTTCGCTACCGAACTCACCGCACACCTGGCTTGCAAGGCGATGACAATTAGCAAGGCGGCCACCGCGGTCGGTGAGCCTCTTCTGGTCCTACCGACTCTGTATCACCTTCTATGGACGCACGAGATCGACGTTGATATCGAGTCGGCACCGATCGATGAACGTACTCTCGTCCGGTTGGCCAAACGATGAATGCTGAACCCGTCAAGATCATCATCGGCGATTTCTGTCGGTATGACGGCAGGCTCTGCGAGCTGGTAGCGATCGACGGACTGGTGGCGAAGCTACGGCGTGAGGACGGTCAGCTCGCCGCTGTGAAGATTGCGGACCTGTTCGCGGACAGTTCATTCGACGTCTTCTCCCCTAGTGTTCGTCGCCGCCCGATTCCGCCAGACTACTTTTCTACGCTGCCGAATCAGGTCCAAGAGCGTGTGCTGTGGCTCGAGCATCACATCTCCGAAGTAGTCGACGGCACACCGATCGGCTCTCCCCCACAAACAGAGCCGCGAAATGGGTACGACGTCCGAGCGACATCACTTGGGCAGCGCGAGCGCAACAAGTGCCTCGAACTCGAAGCTGCTGGAACGCCATTGGGACTGAAATACCTTCAGGAACTCCGCCGGCGCTACGAAAGGTCCGGTGTCGCCGGGCTCATCGACGGCCGTCTTCATCGCCGACGCTCGCCAACCCGACGCGTCGATGATCGATACGTGGGCGTGCTCTTGGAGGTCCTGAACGAGAACGAACTGCAATCGACCCGGACCGAAATCGCCTTGAAATGGCATGTGGACCGGCGAGTGGTCGAGAGGTTCAACAACCAAGTGAAACTCCCCTCCCACACCACTTTCCATCGACTGATGAAGCAACTCCCCCAGGCGCGCCACGCGACCGGATCCGCTCGAACCCGGCAGACGAGGAACCATCAGCCGGAAGGCATGTTCAGCAAGGTCGTCGCAAGCCGTCCAGGTGAGTGGATGCAAATCGACACGACACCCTTCGATGTGGGGATCCGACTCGACGACTCCGTGAAGGGCCGAGTGGAGTTGACCGGACTCGTTGACGCTGCGACGCGGACCATCGTCGCGGCAGTGCTGCGACCAACAACGAAGGCAGTGGACGCATCACTACTTCTCGCCAAATCGATGACACCGGAACCGATGCGCCCCGGCTGGGTCGATGCCGTCCGGATGTCGAACTCCGTCCTTCCCTACCACGCCATGCGGTCTGTCGACGACAGGCTCGACCACGCTGCTGCCCGCCCCATCATCATTCCCGAGAACATCGTCTACGACAGCGGTGCGGTGTACCTCTCGACCACTTTCCGTTCCGCATGCAGATCGTTCGGGATCAGCATGCAGCCCGCTCATAAGGACGAGCCCACCGACAAGCCAATCATCGAACGCACCCTTGGATCGGTTAAAACCCTTTTCGCACAATACGTCACCGGCTACCTCGGGTCCTCGGTCGAGAACCGAGGTAAGCACGCAGAACAGAATGCCGTCTTCTCCCTGCAAGAGCTTCAGGACCTGCTAGACGAATGGATCGTCGTCGCTTGGCAGAACCGACCCCACGACGGACTACGCGACCCGCTGAATCCGCAACGGAAGCTGACGCCGAACGAGAAGTACGCATCGATGCTCGCCGTCAGCGGCTATATCCCGGCGCCCCTGAGTTCCGACCAGTACGTCGCCCTGCTCCCCAGCCTGTACCGAACGGTGACGGCCGCGGGCATCACCATCGACTACCGGGTATACGACAGCGACGCCCTGGATCCGGCGCGCGGCGAAATCTCGGGGGTGCCAGGCAAGGGTGTTCAGTGGCAGGTTCACTACGACCCGTACGACGTCAGCCGCGTCTGGGTCCACAACCACCACGGCGAGGGCTACCTGATGGCCCACTGGACACAGCTACAGACCGCACCACAACCGTTCGGATCGGCATTGTGGGAGCATGCACGCCAACTCGAAACAAGTCGAGGCGAGCGACGAACGTCCCAAGAGGCGATCACCGCAGCAGTCGAGGATCTTCTGGGACGCGCGTCCGTCGCGCCTGAGTCTCCACGTCGGCGTCGCAGGACTGCGAAGGACCGCCGTGTTGTCGCGCGTACGCGGGCTGCAGCGGAGTTGCCACCGACTGTCCCCCCGACAGAAGAACCGCCTGGGCCTTTCCTGCCCTCAGATGAAGACATCGACGATATCGCTGATGTCATTCCACTCCCTGTATTCGACGCCGAGAAAGAGTCCAACACATGGTGATTCGAAGATGACAGTTGATGATCAGTGCGCCGAACCTGACCTCGACCCACGCCAGCTGCCGTCAGTCACGCTTGATGGCTGGCGTAGATTCGTCGACGCGAAACCAGCAATGTTTGACTTGCTCAATCACGACACCTACAGCACGCTCACCGGCGCGGAGAAGCTCGCCTTCGATGACCGCCGAATGGCCTATCACTCGGAGTTGGTCATCATCGAGACCTCTACGGTCCGCCACATCACCCGCCAAGGACGCCTGCTGACCCTGCTCAATCAACGCGAATGCGGCGCTCGGCGGTCCATGATCGTGTCAGGGCCTTGGGCCAGTGGGAAGACCACCACCATCAAGCTGCTCGGGAAGATCCACGAGCAGAACGTACGTCGCCGGTATCCCGGCCAGGATCGCATACCTGTTGTCTACATCACGACGCCGCCGAAAGGGTCCCCTCGCAAGCTCGCATCGGAGTTCGCCAACTTCCTCGGGCTGCCGACGCGTCAACGCCACAACACAACCGACATCGCAGACGCCGTGTGCCATGTGCTCACCGAAGCCCGCACAGAACTCGTCATCGTCGACGAGATACACAACCTCAACCTTGCCAGCGCCGCCGGCGAGGACATGTCCGACCATTTGAAGTACTTCAGCGAGCACATGCCGGCCACTTTCGTCTACGCGGGCATCAACGTGGAGCGTTCCGGCCTGTTCACCGGAGTCCGCGGCCGACAGATTTCGGGGCGCTCGGTCCTCATAAAGACAGGCAACTTTCCATTCAACGATGAATGGAAATCCCTTGTCGCGTCGATGGAATCAGCACTGCGCCTCTACAAGCACAGGGACGGGACGCTGACGCGCAACTCCAAGTACCTGCATCAAAGAACGGGTGGGTCGATCAGCAGCCTGAGCCACCTTATTCGCGTAGCCGCGATCACGGCAATCCTCAGCGGAGAAGATGCGGTCAGCCGGGAGTCGCTCGACGCAGCCATCATCGACCATGCGGCAGAGTCCGCAACCAGTCACCCAAGCGCGCCGAAAGCCGGCTAGGCCGATTCATGCAGACGTTTACGATGAGCAGTCGCAATCAGACACTTCCGCGCCCCGTGAAGCCGCTCCCCAACGAGGTACTTGCCGAATATCTCGCTCGCCTAGCGAAAGCGAACGGCATCAGTAGGTCTCGCCTCGAAGCGCTGCTGACCCGCCGTGGACCAACGATGCGGGCTGCTTTGTGCAAGAGCGTGTCGATGAGTGACCGCGCTGTAGCCTTCGCATTGCCTGAATTACGGGTCCCTGCCGATTGGACAATCTACCCGCAGCTGCACCGGCACGAAGTTGAGTCCATTGGCCCCGGCTGTCCACACTGCGCGTCGAGGCATGGAGAACGAATCACATTCCCACAAATCTGGTCCACACACGACCACGTGTTCTGCGGCGTACATAGTTTGTGGCTCAACGGAACTGCGTTCCGTGTGGACGCTACGCGGCCGGTCACGAAAGTCATAGGTGCTTCACGTGCGGACATACTGCTTGCACACCGACGTCACCAAAGGCTTATTCACAGCCATGGCCGGGCGTCGATTCGTCAAGCGATCTCCGATGCCTACGAGGTAGTGGAGCACTGGAACTACTGGCAGCCGTTGGAAGCCGTCAGCTTCCGCTTGGCCGAGCTTGAACCCGACGAGACCCAGCGGGGTCCCGGCACCGCTTGTCGCAACGCAGCCATGTACCCGGAGATCGTGCGCCTAGCAACTGCGCTGTCCGACCCTGCCTGGAAGTCTCGACTGCTTGCGGAGAGCAGAGCTGAGCGTGGCAAATCCCTGCTCGACCTGTTCGAGCTCGTAATCGACGGCCATGTGCCGTACCGCGCCGCGGATCCCCTCTACGAGTGGAGGCTTCGTCAGCTGGCCGCGCTGGATACCGATAGCCGAACGGATGCAACCAAAGGAGACGGAGGACCACGATGACGACCAATGATTGTGTGCCGGCGCTGCCGTCGGGCGCAGCGGGTTGCACTGAATGGGAGTTGGATGGTGATGAGCTGTACAGGATTGTTTACACCGACGAGCAGCGCGTGGACGGCTGCGAACATGGGGTGCATCTGTCTGCTCTCCAGTATCCGGATGGGACGCTCAGCCGAGATAATCCGACAGAAATCTACGTGCATATCGCTGGTGACGGCCCCTTGTCCGGTGCACAATCCCGTGCGCTGGCTCAGATGCTGCTCGACGCCGCCGCGCAAGCTGACGGATGGGCGGCGCTGGAATCGAGTGAGTAAGTGCAAGCGGTCATGCGCACTCACCTGCATGGACTGTAAAGCACGAGGGACAGACGCTTTCTGATCTCTGGGAACCTTGACCCTTTGATCCTAAAGCCGACGCACGCGCGGGGCTCGTGACACGTTGTTCGCTGGCCTTCGCATCCCGGCGCAGCGCCGCGATAACGGCGTTCCGGAGCTCAGTTGGTACTTGCCTGGTACGGAGCAGCTTGCCCACCCGGTCAACCAATTCGTTTTCAGACAGCGTTTTACCGGCTGACGCATTCCGACAGTACTGCAGCACCTCGCTTGGGGGCACGATGTCAATGGTCCGGGGACCGAGTTCGCGTGCGACTGCTGAGGACTGGCTCGGCAGCCTGAAAGTCCTTGGCTTATTGCCGGTTTGGTTGAACGGGTTCTCCGAAACGATTCTCTGCCGGCGCTCAGCCGCTGAGATAGCCCTGTTGATTAGTCGAGAAAACTCGTCGTGAGACTCACCGCTCCCCGCGCTCTTTCTGTACACCTGGTGTATCCGCCAGCCGGTCACGGGACCTTCGACTCCGACAATGCGAACAATGTTGTCGATGATGCGGTCGGCCGGTGTCTGCGAGATCGGTGACAACGCTTCGGAAAAAACAGGATAGGTCTTCAGTGCCGGAAGCCCAGGGCTGGTCGCCTGCGGCATAGCGCTCAAAGACGCAGGTGACTCTTTTTGTTGCGGAGCGACGCGGCGCGGCCGGTCAGCAAACGTACCCTCCCTAGTGCGGGCGGACTCCTGGTTCGAAGGCCTAGGCTCGGCCGCCAGGCTACGGGGCGTTGGCGGCGGATGAATGACAGGTACCGGTGTCGACGGCCTCTGCGAAGCTGGCGGACGCTCGCGACGGGGTTGCTCGGAAACGGCCGTGCTGTCGCCTATCTTCGTCTCGGCTGGGGTTCCGGCGGGTGCGGCCTGTGCCGGTTGGCCAAAGAGCCTTTCGCGCTCGGAGGCAATGATGTCGCGTGCGAGTTCGGCCTCGGTGACGTCATAGGCTTCCGGAGCGCTTGCGGCCAAGTCGCTCTCGCGCGCGAAACTTTCGAATAGCGCTTTCTTCGTTGCGAGAATCTCCCGGAGCCTTTGATCCACACCTTCTTCGGAAAGCAGTCGATGAACCTGCACGGATTCCAGCTGTCCCATGCGGTGTGCACGGGCGATGGCTTGCCACTCGGTGGTGGGCTTGAGTTGTGGTTCGCAGATCACGACGACAGATGCCGCTTGGATATTCAGACCCACGCCGCCGGCGACGATCTGGGCGACCAGCACCGCACCCTTCTTGGCAGCGGAGAAGTCGTCCACCAGTACCTGTCGCTGGCTGGCTGCGACTGAACCGGTTAAAGGGCCGAAGACCCTTCCGGGCATGTGCCGTGCGATGTCGCTCAGGACGTCGAGGAAGTGTGAGAAGACGACAACACGGCGCCCATTTGCTTCCGCCTCCTGAACGATCTCGACCAGGCGCTGCATTTTGGTCGACTTGAGTCCCTGCTTCATCGTGGCTTGCCGCATCGCCATGAAGTTCCGCTGCTCTACGGCGGCGCGGTAGGCGGCGACGTCCTCGCCCGACATCGGCATCCACTCGTCGACCTCGACGAGTTCCGGGAGTTCGGTGAGGACGTCTTCCTGGTTGCGTCGCAGGTACGCCGGTGCCACTTGGCGACGAAACTTCTTCGGAGCGAACTCGTTTGCATCCAACACAAGGTCCGGGCGCAGGTACCCGACGAGATTGCGAAACTCGTCCAACCGATTCTCCAGCGGTGTGCCGGTCAGGAGAATCGCTCGTTCACAGGAGTCGATGAGCTGCGATGTTCGCTGCGTACGAAGCGCGTCGGGGTTCTTGATGTAGTGCGCTTCGTCGACGACCACGCAGCTGAGTGCCGGTGTGGAGACCTCGTCGTTGAGCCAACGCAGGGTCTCGAAGGTGGTGACGCCGACGCCGCCGTTGCGCTCCCAGTTCTTGGCCGCCCATCGTCGGTCGGGCCCATGTAGGCGGTGCGCGGGAAGTTTTGATTTGGCGGTGACTTCGCGAACCCAGTTCGTCACTACTGCGGCGGGGCAGACGACAAGGAAGTTGTGCTCGCCCTTAGCGCGAAGGTGTGCGAGGGCTGCGAGGGCTTCAACAGTTTTGCCTAGGCCCATCTCGTCGCCGATGATGACTTTCCGCTGGACCAGAGCGAAGCGTGCAGCGAAGCTTTGATATCCGCGTAGCGACGCGGTGAGGTAGTCGCCTTTCAGCTCGAAATCACGTACCGCTTCAATGATTTCGGTGGGCAGGTCGCCGTGGGTCTTCTCGTCGTCCTCAGTGATGAAGCCCAGCTCGGCGAGGAGCGCAAAGTAGTCGGCAGGCCGGGTGAGGAAGTCCTCCCACGGGTCCCCGCTTGTTGCCGCGTCTTGCGCATCGGCGATCGCGCGCGCGGACCGGGCCACAATTTGAATGGCGTCGCGGAAGTCCTCGACGGTCGACAAGGCGGTCGGAATGACGATGGCATGGGTGACCGTATTATCGATGGCTGCCGCAACGGGTGCCAGTTCCTCGACGATCGACATGTCCGCCGACGACGTGGAAGCACGACGTGCCGCATCCCAGGCGCGGAGGCGGCGCAGGAATTCAGTGTGTTCTGGGGTGCGGTTCTTAATGTCGATGCGCATCGGCATCTCATCGAAGGTGTTCTGTCTCAGTGTCCGAGCGGCAGCGCGGATGCGGGTCGCGGAGGTCTCCCCGATGCCGTCAAAGTACTCGAGTATGCCCTCGTTGTTCAGGACGGCGAGCACGTTGGTGATGCCGTTGTCCGTCAGAGCCCCGACGCGGATCTTGTCGCGGGTGGCTTCCCGGAGCCGTTCGACGGACATGTCTGCCAGCATCCGGTCGGTCTCTTTGCTTCGGACCTTGTCGCCGGCGTCGACTGCAGACCTGCGCAGCTTGGACTCTTCGGCGGCTGCGCGCCGGATGACAGCTGTGGCGTTCGGGAGGATCGCGAAGGTCGTCGAGTCTTCAAGCGTCGCGGTTTGGCCGTGGTCGGGTAGCTGCTGTTTGAACCCCACCCAGTCGGCCAGCGCGTCGTTCACGGTCAAGGCCCGAATCCGTTGATCGTCCACCGGCCTGGCCTGGTCGATAGCCTGGCCGATACCGCTGCTGTGGAACCAGCGGCGGTAGTCAGTGAGGAACTGTGCAGCCTGGTTGGCTTTGTCTCGTGTGCCGCCGAACATCAACAGGCGGCCGAACCCCGTGACCTTTCTCAAGTCCGTCGTCGCCGCAGCGACCTCGGTGGTGAGCCGGTCGAGTTCTCGTTGAACGTCGGGGTGTATAGGCGGGAGGCAGGCCGAACGCGCCGTGGCTTGAAAGACGGCTTGGTCGTCCGAGCGCAACGGTATGACGTGCCAGAGGTAGCGGTTGTTTCGTCGGGCCTTCACAGTCCGCGCTCGCAGTGCTGCGGACTGTGCGACGGCCGCTTTAGCAATCTCGTGGCGGGCCGCGGTCACCGCTGTGGCGGCGTCGACCCAGCCTCGTACTTCGTCACCAATTGCCGATGTTGACGGCTGTTCGTCGCTGCCCATGGTCCCCGTTGATCGACTCGCTCCCTTGCGGGAGATTAGCGGACCTAGCGACGATTCGCGGACTACCCCCGATACTGTCGGAGGGGTCGACTAGCGTGGGCCGGCTATCGACGGGGAGGACGAACAGTGCTGCTGGAAGAGCTGAAGCCTGGCTTGCGCATCGACGGGCTGATCCCGTCCCAGGTAATCACGGTGATCTTTGCCCAATGGCACGGCACCGACGCACTGGAGCTGACTTACAAGACCAGCGACGGCGCACTCGGCCAGCAGGTCGTGTTCCGCAACGACCAGAACAACCTCACCGTCGCCCAGACCGGCAGCCGCGCATTCGACGCCAACGCCACCGACTTCAAAATGGTCGCCGAGGCGCAGCGGATCACCCTGGCCGGGCTGTTCGACCCCATGCTGGCCGTGGCGACCAGCGATGTCCGGCCGCTCCCCCATCAGATCCGCGCGGTCTACGGGGAGCTTCTCCCCCGCACTCCGCTGCGCTTCCTGCTCGCCGATGACCCAGGTGCCGGCAAGACGATCATGGCCGGGCTCTACATCAAAGAGCTGCTCTTACGCGACGACGTCCGCCAGTGCCTGATCGTCGCCCCCGGCGGCCTGGTCGAGCAGTGGCAAGACGAGCTCTTCTTCAAGTTCGGGCTGCGGTTCGACCTCTTGACCAACCAGCTCATCGACGCCAACGTCAATCTGAACGTCTTCGAGACCAATCCGCTGTTGATAGCGCGGATGGATCAGCTATCGCGCAATGAGGAGCTACAGGCCCAGCTCGCAGAAACCGAGTGGGACCTGATCATCGTCGACGAGGCCCACCGGATGGGCGCCCACTACTTCGGCGGCAAGCTGGAGAAGACGAAACGCTTTCTGCTTGGTGAAATGCTCGGGCGCATCACGCGGCATCTGCTGCTGATGACAGCGACGCCGCACTCGGGCAAAGAAGAAGACTTCCAGCTCTTCCTCACGCTGCTCGACCGCGACCGCTTCGAGGGCAAGCACACCAAGACCGCCAACACCGACGGCATCATGCGTCGCATGGTCAAGGAGGATCTCCTCACCTTCGAGGGCAAGAAACTATTTCCCGAACGCCGCGCCGAAACCGTGCCCTACGAGCTCACCGAATTGGAATATTCGCTGTACGCAGAGGTCACCGACTACGTGCGCGAAGGCATGAACCGGGCCGACCGGGTGGGCGGCAAACGAAAGAACACCGTCGGGTTCGCATTGACCGTGCTGCAGCGTCGCCTGGCATCCAGCCCCGAAGCCATCTACAGGAGCCTCGTTCGGCGCACCGAGCGCCTGGAGCGCAAAAAGCTGGAAATCCTCAACGGCACCTACACCGATAGAGAACCCACCATCGACTTCGAGGGCCTGGACGCCGACGACTACAACTCCGAACAGATCGAGGAACTCGAAGAGGAACTGCTCGACGCTGCCACCGCTGCTCAAACCGTCGAGGAACTCGACGCCGAAATCCTCGAACTCGCAGACCTGACGACGGTTGCCAAGCAAGTCCGCGACTCCGGCACCGACCGCAAGTGGACCGAGCTCAGCAGAATCCTGCAAGACGAAGCGCTGACCGTCGACGCCAACGGGTGGCCGCGCAAGCTCATCATCTTCACCGAACACCGCGACACCCTCGACTACCTCGCCGGCCGCATCCGGACGTTGATAGGAAAGCCCAACGCCGTACAGGCCATCCACGGCGGGGTGCGCCGCAAGGAACGGCGCATGATCACCGAAGAGTTCACCAAGAACCGCGACTGCCAGATCCTGCTAGCCACCGACGCCGCCGGCGAAGGCCTCAACCTTCAAGCCGCCCACCTGATGGTCAACTACGACCTACCGTGGAACCCCAATCGCATCGAACAGCGCTTCGGCCGAATCCACCGCATCGGCCAAGAAGAAGTCTGCCGGCTATGGAATCTCGTCGCCAGCAACACCCGCGAAGGCGCAGTCTTCGAACGCCTGCTGGAAAAGATCGAAGAACAGCGGAAGGCGTACGGCGGCAAGGTCTTCGATGTTCTCGGCGAGGCTTTTGCCGATACACCTTTACGTGACCTGCTACTAGATGCGATCCGCTACGGTGAGCGCGATGACGTGAGGGCCAAGATGCACGAGGTCATCGACCACAAGGTGGCCGATGGACTGAAAGAGTTGCTCGACGAACGCGCGCTGGCGTCGGATCACCTCGCCGACGCGGATCTAGCCAAGCTTCGCGCCGCCATGGACGAAGCCCGTGCCCGCCGTCTACAACCGCACTACATCGAACTCGCATTCAAGGCCGCGTTCACCCGGCTCGGTGGCCGCATCGCCAAACGCGAACGCGGCCGCTACGAGATCGCCAACGTCCCAGCACAAATCAGAGCCAGCAAGTACCAGCCGATCGCGACCAAGTACGACCGAGTCGCCTTCGATCTGGAACACGTGCACTCGGAGGAACTGGCGCGCGCCGACCTGCTCGCGCCAGGACACCCGCTACATGACGCGGTGATGGACGAAGCGATTCGGCATTTCGGCGGCACTCTCAACAGCGGCACGGTGCTCGTGTCGGCGACGCTGGAGGAGCCCCATCTGCTTGTCGGTGTCGTCGAAGAGGTTGCCGACGCTACGGGTGCCGCAGTCTCCCGACGATTCGGCTACGCCTATGTCGACAGCCTCGGCACCGTGACGCCCGCCGGCCCGGCACCATACCTGGATTGCGTCGCCGCACCCGATACCCCAGCCGTTGCCGCGGCACGACGGTCTCCTTGGCTTACCGAAGCTGAAGATCGCGCAACCAGCTGGATCATCACCACCCAACTGCCCGAGTACCTCGCCGAGGTGCAACCCCGCCGAGCGGCGGAACTTGCCAAGGCTCGGGAGCTTGTCGTGAAACGGCTTGAAGGAGAACGTGACCGGCTCCTTCTGGACGCTGCCGTCGCAGCCGAGAAGGAACGCGCGGGCGAGAAGCCGAAAGAGTCGGCTGAGAGCCTTAACCGGAAAGCAGTCGAGCTTGACGCTCGTCTACGCAAACGCCTTGAGCTGCTCGACAAGCAGGCGCTGATGTCGACCAAGCCACCGCGCATCATGACGGCCGCACTTGTACTCCCGGTTTCCATGGTGGACGGCGAGTTGCCTGCGTCGGCACCTATGCACGCCAAAGAGACCAAAGAGGTCGAGCGTCGAGGTGTCGACCTAGTGATGGCGACGGAACGAACGCTTGGCCGTACGCCAGTCGAACAGTCCTTCAATAACAAGGGATTCGACATCCTGTCCTCGGACCCTGGCGGTGATTCCTACCGCATCGAGGTCAAGGCCCGGCTGGACGGTGCCGCCGACTTCTTCGTCACGCACAACGAAGTAATGGTCGGCAAGAACGCAGCACCCCGCTACCGGCTGGCTTTGGTCAAGGTCGATCCGCGAGGCCCAGGCCATGACCGAGTCCGCTATCTAGACAACCCGTTCTCGTCGACGGATCTTGGCGACTTCGACGCCACCGGCGTCCGCGGTGACTGGAACAAAATGTGGAACAAGGGAACTGAGCCATTCTGATGACGTCCGACAACCAAACCCCCAAGCGCAAGCTGATCGAAGTCGCACTGCCGCTGGAAGTAATAAACCGGGAATCGGCCCGAGAGAAGTCGATTCGGCACGGCCATCCCTCCACATTGCACCTTTGGTGGTCGCGCAAACCCCTCGCCTCCGCGAGGGCCGTGCTGTTCGCCCAGCTGGTCGATGACCCATCGTCACATCCCGAAGAATTTCCGACCGAGGAGCTGCAGCGCAAAGAACGCGAGCGACTGCACAAACTCATCGAGCGCATTGTCGTTTGGGAGAACATCCGCGATGAGAAGCTTCTGGCCGAAGCACACGCCGAGATCCTCAAATCCACCGACGGCAACCCACCGCCGATATTCGATCCATTCGCCGGCGGCGGGACGATTCCTCTGGAAGCGCAGCGGCTCGGTCTGGAGGCACACGCGTCCGATCTCAATCCCGTAGCGGTCCTGATCGAGAAGGCGCTCATCGAAATCCCTCCGAAGTTCTCGGGGCGTCCGCCGGTATCCCCCGATATAGCAAGGGATCAGCTCGCTCACCCGTGGCCGGGTGCGACCGGCCTGGCTGAAGATGTACGCCGCTATGGCCAATGGATGCGCGACGAAGCTGAAAACCGCGTCGGCCACCTGTACCCCAAGGCCACTCTGCCGGATGGATCTCAGGCCACCGTGATCGCCTGGATCTGGGCGCGCACCGTCACCTGCCCCAACCCTGCGTGTGGCATCGCCATGCCGCTAACAAGCAAATGGTGGCTCGGCAAGAAGAAGGGGAAGGAAGCTTACGTCGTCCCGTCCGTCATCGACGGCAAGGTGCAGTTCACCATCGGTCACGACCCCAAGCGCGCACCCACGCCAGACACCGACGGCACTGTCAGGCGTACGGGCGCCATATGTATCGGCTGTGCGACCGCCGTTGAGCTGAAGTACATACGCGCAGAAAGCCGGGCTGCACGTATGGGCGCCCAGCTTATGGCGATAGTGGCGGAAGGCAATCGCACCCGCATTTATCTGGAACCCACGCCCGACCACGAATCAGCCGCGGGTGTTCCGCGCCCCGCCGACATACCTGCCGGCGAACTATTCGACTGGCCTGGGCGCATCAACGTCGTGCGATACGGCCTGACGACGTTCGCAGATCTGTTCACGGCTCGACAGCTGACCACACTCACCACATTCAGCGACCTCGTCACCGAAGCCCGTGAAAAGGTGCTGGCCGATGCCCTTGTCGCAGGTATGTCCGAAGGAGACCGCCTCGAAGCCGCGGGCACCGGCGCCGCCGCCTACGCCGATGCCGTGGCAACTTACCTGGGAATCACACTCAGCAAGATAACCAACCTCTCGTCGTCACTGACTAGTTGGATGAGTGACCGCGGCGCCTTCCGTGAGGTGTTCGCGCGGCAGGCAATTCCCATGATGTGGGACTTTGCTGAGTCGCACGTGTTCTCAACGAGTGGAGGCTCTTGGAGTACCACAGTCGCGAAGGTCTCCGCAGTCTTGGACTATTCACCAATGGGCCCTGGTCGGGCTCGACAATCGGACGCAGCGTCCTTTGGTGACCGTTCGACCTTACTTTCCACGGACCCGCCTTACTACGACAACATCGGATACTCAGATTTGTCGGACTTCTTCTACGTGTGGCTGCGCCGGTCCCTGCGTCCGATCCATCCTCATTTACTCAGCACCATGTTGGTCCCAAAAGCCGAGGAGCTCGTCGCGAACCCTTACCGGCACGGAGGCAAGGAGGGCGCGCACGAGTTCTTCGAGGACGGTTTCCGCAAGGTCTTCCGCCACGCACGCGCATCCGCGTTGCCGGGCGTTCCCATTACCGTCTACTACGCATTCAAGCAATCCGAAACCACGGAAGCCGGCCAGGCGTCCACCGGTTGGGAAACGCTGCTGGAAGGTATGATTCGCTCCGGTTGGGCAGTGACCGCCACCTGGCCCCTGCGAACGGAAGGCAGTGGACGTCTGCTCGCGAAAGACACCAATGCCCTTGCATCCTCGATCGTCTTGGCGCTTCGACCACGAGCCGAGGAGGCGCCCCCGACGGATCGCCGCCAGTTTGTCGAGACGCTGAAGGCGGAACTTCCGACTGCGCTCAAAGAGCTCCAGCACGGGGCGATCGCACCCGTCGATCTACCGCAGGCAGCGATCGGGCCTGGCATGGCAGTCTTCTCTCGCTATTCAGCCGTCATCGAACCCGATGGCTCAAAGATGTCAGTGCGTTCCGCATTGGCCCGGATCAACGAAACCCTTGACCATGTGCTTAATGAGCAGGAAGGCGACTTCGATTCGACAAGCCGGTTCGCGATCGCCTGGTATCGCCAACATGGCTACGGCACTGGCACTTTCGGGTCCGCAAACATCCTCGCGAACGCCCGTAACACCACCGTCGACTCAATGGACCGTGGCGGGGTTCTAACCAGCCGGGCCAATAAGGTTCGCCTCTTCAAGCCGTCAGACTTGAGCACGGACTACAACATCCTCGCGGACCTCCACGTCAGCAACTGGGAGGCGCTGCACCACCTGATCAAGACACTCGAAAGCAAAGGTATTGGCCCAGCGGGTGAATTCTTGCGCACTGCTCTGAGCCGCCCCGACGGTGCCGTCGACGCCGACCTCGTCAAAGAGTTGGCGCACTTGTTGTTCCGCATTGCAGAGAGCAACGGCTGGACCAAGGACGCATTGAGTTTCAACACTCTAGTCACCAGTTGGCCCGAGATTTCCGATGCCGCACGAACGGATACGTCTGAAGGCAGTTTGCAGAGTGCATTCGACTTCGATGAAGGGGACGATTGACATGGGGTTCCTGACACCGATGTACGAGTTGGGTGAGTATCTGAAGTGGACTCGTTCCGGTGAGATCCAGTTGCCGGACTTCCAGCGCGGATACAAATGGGAAGACGAACGTATCCGTCAGCTCTTGGTGACGGTGTTGCGCGGACACCCGATGGGTGCGGTCATGCTGCTGAAGACCGGAAACTCACAGGTGCGGTTCAAGCCGCGCGCAATCGAGGGTGTCCACCTCGCCCCAGACACCGAGGCGAAGTACCTTCTGTTGGACGGGCAACAGCGTCTGACATCGCTTACGCAAGCCCTGAGCGGGAATGGTGTAGTCGCAACGAAAGACAGCCGCGGACGATTGCTCGACCGGCGCTACTTCGTCCACATGGAAACGGCGCTGAGCGACCCGAACCGCGTTGACGAGGCGGTGATCTCGGTACCAGCCGACGGCATCGTTCGGTCGAACTTCGGCAAAGACGTGGTGCTCGACCTCAGCGACCAGGACAAGCAACACGAGCACGGCTACTTCCCGCTGAACCTGCTCTACGGCGACTACATGAGCTGGATCCTGGAACTGCAAAACCCGGCGCTAGGCAAGCACTTCCATGACAAGTTCATCAAGCAGTCGGCCACCTACGACATCCCCGCGATCATCTTGGACGAGGACACCGACAAGGCTGCCGTGGCCACCGTCTTCGAGAAGGTGAACATCGGTGGCCTGCCTCTCAACGTGTTCGAACTGCTCACCGCCGTCTTCGCCGGCGACGCCGACTACTACGCCAAGACCGGCGAAGACTTCCGGCTCAACGACGACTGGCGGGAAACCCAACTCAAGTGGTCGTCCTACCCGGTGCTGGCCGCCGTCGAGAACACCGACTTCCTCCAAGCGGTCACCATGCTCACCACCCGCCAACGCCACCTCGCCGACACCTCCGACCGGCCGCCGGCCATCTCGGCCAAGCGCGAGGACGTCCTGAAGCTGACCTTGAGCGACTACCTGCGATGGCGCGAACCTCTGCGCGAGGCATTCATCTGGGCGTCAACATTCTTGGCTGACCGGCACATCTTCGCACGACGAGACGTGCCCTACCCCAAACAACTGGTTCCGCTGGCCGCCATCAAGGTGGTGCTGGGCAAGCAAGCGGATCTGATCAGTATGAGTGAACGGCTCGTCCGCTGGTACTGGTGTGGCGTGCTCGGCGAACTCTACGGCTCGGCAATCGAATCGCGGTTCGCCCGTGACATCGAGATGGTTCCGCCCTGGGCCACCGACGGCTCCATGCCGGTGCCGAAGACCGTTCAGGATGCCAGCTTCACCGAGTCTCGCCTGCACTCGCTTCGAACACGCAACGCCGCCGCCTACAAGGGTATTGCCGCACTCATCCTTGCCGGGGGTGCGAGGGACTGGATGGAAGACAAAGCGCTCGACAAGGTTCAGTACGTCGACCTCGCGGTCGACATCCATCACATCTTCCCCCAGAAGTGGTGCGACACTAACGGCATCGATGCAGAGCACCGCGAGAGCATCGTCAACAAGACGACGATCAGCGCGCGCACCAACCGCACGATCGGCGGTGTCGCCCCATCGTCGTACCTTCCGGTGATCGAGACCCGCGCGCAGATCGACTCGACGCATCTCAACGGCCTTGTGGCCACTCATCTTATTCCGGCCGAGTTCCTCCGCCAGGACGACTTCGAGAGCTTCTTCCGTACGCGGCGCGAATCGCTATGCGAGCTAGTCGAAAGGGTGATCGGTAAGGCTGTGCAGCGAGACATCGACTTGGGATTCGCCGACGAAGACTCGGCACAGTTTGAGCTCGAGGAGTTTCCCAACGACGTAGGTATGGAGAACGACTGATGGCACTGAGCAACCGTGACCGCATCGACCGCATGTTCCAGACGATGGCACCCCCGCTCGATGACTTCATCGCCTCGGTTATCGGCCAGGGGGATCCAGCGCTGGGAGCAGCCTGGACGAAACTGGTTCAACTCAAGGACGGGAAGAAGGGTGCGCCGTCGGACAAGACCTACAACCCGCTCGACCCGCAGGTCCAGTTTCGCATCCTCACCGAGGCGAACATCACCAACGGTTTTAAGGCGGGTTGGTACCCGTTCAGCAAGACACTTGGCAAAGCGGGGGAATCCTTCGCCATCGAACTCCGCGAAGTCCGCAACACGTGGGCCCACAACGGCACCTTCAGTGACGACGACGCCTACCGCGCGTTAGACACCGGTGAGCGACTGCTCAAACTGATTGGTGCGGCCAAGGAAGCCGACGAGGTTCACGCCATCCGCCTCAACCTGCGCCGCGTGGCCGCCGACAAAGACGACAAGAAAACTCTCAAGGCCGCAGTCGATAACCCCGAGGCCGCCGGGCTCAAGCCTTGGCGCGAAGTGTTGCCGCCCCACCACGATGTTGCCACCGGAAATTTCGCCGCCTCTGAATTCGCCGCAGACCTGTACAAGGTGGCCTTCGGCGGTGAACAAGATTCCGGCTACGCCGACGCGGTCGAGTTCTTTCGCCGCACCTACCTCACCGAAGGTCTCACCGATCTCGTCGGCCGGGCGGTCCGCCGGCTGTCCGGCGACGACAACGCGCCCCCTGTCATCAACCTGCAAACGAATTTCGGTGGCGGCAAGACGCATTCGATGCTCGCCCTGTGGCACGTCGCCGCGGGGCTGCCAGTCGGTCAGTTCCCTCAGGACACTCAGGAACTACTGACCAAGAACGGCTACACCGGCACCAAGGTCAACCGGGTCGCCATCGTCGGCAATCACTTCAGTCCGTCCGGTACGACCAAAGACGACGGCACCCACGTCAACACCATCTGGGGCGAGCTCGCCTGGCAACTCGGGGGTGCTGAGGCCTACGCCCTGGTCGCCAAGGCCGACGCAGACCGCACCACACCCGGCGAGGCCCTCCACGAATTGCTCGCGAAGTACTCCCCCGCGGTCATCCTGATCGACGAATGGGTCGCCTATGCCCGTTCGCTCGTGGGCCGCGACGATCTCGCCGGCGGTACCTTCGACGACCAGTTCACCTTCGCACAATCGCTCACCGAGGCGGCGAAGGGCACTCGCGGTGTCCTGCTGGTCATTTCGATCCCCGCATCGGAAACCGGGGACGACTCCGACAAGGTCGTCGCCGGCAACGCCGAAGAAGTCGGTGGCGCGCACGGCCTCGAAGCGCTCAAACGACTACAGAACGTGGTGCGTCGAGTCGCCGAACAATGGCGCCCCGCATCCTCAGCCGAGGCCTATCAGATTGTCCGACAACGCCTCTTCGTCCAACCTGACGGTGCCGCACTCGCCTCCATTGGCGCCACCGCCCGCGCCTACGTCGACATGTACCGAAAGTACACCGACGACTTCCCGCGGGAATCCCGCGACACCGCATACGAAGACCGCATCAAGCGGACCTACCCCATCCATCCTGAATTGTTCGACCGGCTCTACGAAGAGTGGTCTTCGCTGGAGCGCTTCCAACGCACCCGCGGCGTACTGCGGCTGATGAGCACCGTCATACACGCGCTGTGGGCCGGTGAGGACGCCTCGCCACTGATCATGCCCGGGTCTATCCCGCTGTCCACCGCCAACGTGAATGCCGAACTCACCCAGTACCTGCAAGATTCGTGGAAAGCCATTATCGACGCCGATGTCGACGGGCCAACCTCCGAACCTGCGCGCATCGACAAGGAGAAGCCCGTCTTCGGTCAGCGGTCACTGACCAAACGGCTGGCCCGCACGGTGTTCTTCGGCGCCGCACCCACCATCGGGTCGGCCCACAAAGGCCTCGAAACTCAGCGGGTCTTCCTGGGCACTGCTGTTCCGGGTGATGTTCCTGGCAACTTCCATTCAGCGCTGACCCAGCTCGGTGACCGGGCCACGTACTTCTACTCCGGTTCCGGCAAGTACTGGTACGACCTGCAGGCCAACATCACCCGCACCGCCAAAGACCAGGCGGAGCGACTGCACAAGGAAGACGTCTGGGCCGAGATCGCTCGCCGCCTGCAAGGACAGGCGAAGACTCGTGGCGACTTCGCGGGTGTGCATGTGTGCCCCGAATCGAACGCGGATATCCCCGATACCGACGAAGCCCGACTGGTCCTCCTGCATCCGAAGGTTGCGCACAAACGCGCATCGGACTCACCTGCCAAGACGTTCGCCCAAAAGGCAACCGAGCAGCGCGGCACCGCCAACCGAACCAACCGCAACATGCTGGTCTTCTTGGCAGCCGACGAAGCGCGACTTGAGGAACTCGATGCCGCCACGCGGGACTACCTCGGCTGGTCACATGTGCTGGCCAACGAGGCCGACCTAGACCTCACCCAAAACCAAAGGAATCAAGCGTCCACTCGGCAGGCGCTGGCCGACCAGACGGTCAAGTCTCGCCTGCTGCAGACGTTCACGTGGGCACTGGTTCCGTCACAGCCGGATGCGAGCGCTCCATTCGTCGTGCGAGAGACGAAGGTCGAAGGGCAGTCGGAGTCGTTGGCCGAACGAGTGTCCCGCCGGCTTGGCAACGATGGCGATCTGTCCGTTCGCCAAGCCGCGGTGACGATTCGTCTCGCCATCAATAAGGTGCCGCAGATCTGGAAGGACGGGCACGTCACCCTCGGCGCGCTGTGGGGGCTCTACTGCCAGTACCCGTACATGCCGCGCTTGCGGGATCGGCGCGTTCTGGAGGAGGGCGTGCTCGACCTTCCGATGATCTGGGAAACCGATGCCTTTGCCCTGGCAACCGGCATCGACGCTGCCACAGGACGGTTTGTCGGACTCTGGATCCCCGGAGACAGCAATTCAGCTCCTACTCCAGCGGACTCGCTGCTCTTGGTGCGGCCCGACGTCGCAATCCATCAGCGACAGCACGAGAAACCAACGGAGACGGACTCCAACACCGACACTGAATCCGGCAAGGGCACTGGGACGGGAACTGGGACTGGGACAAGCACCGGAACTGGAACCGGCCCCGGCCCTATCGATATCGCGTTCACGCGGTTCTACGGCGTCAAGACGCTCAGCTCGGACAGGATCGCGATGGACTTCAAGAACATCGCCGATGAGGTGATCGCCAACCTTCGGGAACAGGGCATCAACCTGGTCGTGAAGATCGAGATCGAAGCGGTTGACGCAACAGGCTTTGATGAGAACAAGATCCGTACGGTGTCGGAGAACGCGAAGACGCTGAAGTTCGATCAGTCGGGGTTCGAGAAAGAATGACCACCGGCAAGCTTGCAGAGTGGAGATGATGAGTTGTCCCGGTTCGCACCACGGATACAGTCGACGCCGCTTCTTGGCCGAATATTCGGGTCCGGCGGCGAACGCCGCACCGGCGAACTCGACAAGTGGCTCGAGGAGACACTCAAGCGCGAGTTCAAGGTTGACGCCATCGAGCGTGACGAGGACGGCGACATCCCCATCTCCCGCGGAAGCGCGGTTGTGTACGTACACACTGCGGATGACGATCCACCGCGCATCGAGATCTTTTCCCCGCTGTTGGAGGACTTCACGATGCGCCCCGAGGTGTTCGCGGCAGTCAACTCCATCAATCGAAATACACCGTTCGCCAAGGCGTACGCCGACCCAGAAAACGCACAAATCGTGCTGACAGCGGAGTTGTACATCTTCGACGAACTCTCGCCCGATCAGCTATTGGCCACCATCGACCTCGTGGCCGACCGGGCGGACCATTACGACAGCCTTCTGCAGAAGCGATTCGGCGGCAGAACCATGCTTGACGACGACGAAGGCGACGAGTTCGATGTCTGACACGTCGGGGCGGTTGCTTCGGCAGTTCAGTGACGAGATCATCGAATTGGCAGAGCGGGTTGTGCTCTCGACCGCCATCGTCAAGGGACAGACCCACGATTTTGAGGAAGACGGTGGGTCCGCGTTCCTCTACGACGTCGAACACCTCGTCACGAACAATCACGTGGTGCAAGACTTGGTCGACCCCGTCTATGTTCAGCTTCCCGGCGCACAGCAGGCCGAGGCGCGGGTGGTCGGGCGCGACCCTTTGACCGATCTGGCGGTCCTTCGCGTGGACCCGCAATCTGCTCAGCCACTGATGATTTCACCCATGGGGGCTCGACTGGGCGAACTCTGCTTCGCATTCGGCAGCCCTTTGGGTGAGTTCCCGGAGAGCATCAGCATCGGCATCGTGAGCGGACTGAAGCGGAGCCTTCCCACCGGCGACAAGCAAGCGATCTTTGACGTCATCCAGACGGACGCGGCGATCAACCCGGGGAACTCCGGGGGGCCGTTGGTGAACGTCGACGGTCAAGTCATCGGTGTGAACACGGCAGCTATTCCCGAGGCGGACGGCATCGGCTTCGCGGTTCCCGCCGACACCGTCGCTGAGGTCGTCCATGAGCTCATCACCTACGGAGCAGTTGAACGCGCGTCGCTCGGAGTCAGCGTCGCACGTCGGGCCGTCGACCGCGCACCCGGTGGCCATGCTCTTGTGGTGACCGCTGTTCGCGATAATTCAGCAGGCCCTTTCGAGCGCGGCGATGTCATAGTCGCTGTCGGCGATCGCGACATCCACTCCCAGAATGACCTGCTGCGCGCATTGCGGCGAGATGTCGCCAACCGAAGGGTCAACGTTGTGGTTCTGCGTGGTGACCACGAAGTCTCGATCGAGTGTCGGCCCCGCAGCGTACGAACCTTCGGCTGATCGAAGACAAAGACCATCGGCCTCTTGGAAGTGCCGCCCCGAATCCGGCAACGCGTGAACCATCGAACGTTCGATCCCACTTCAAGCAGGTCGGAGGTATGTGACAGTTGCTCATGGTCTCCACTGGCGATTGCCCTCATGATTCAATTCGCGCAGAGATCCAACAGATCCTGATCGACCACCCCCGCACCCGCTATGCCAAGGTGTTGCTCGGCATGCTGCGCGGGCTGTCCGACGCCGAAATGGCGAAAGAGGCCGCCGAAGCAGGGGAACCGATCAGTGCCGACAGCATTGCGAATGTTCGCAGGTTGGTTCGCTTGTCCATGGACGACAAACTTGTGCCGGCTCCGTCTGATGCAGAGGGGCAAGCTGGACTTTATCGCGAACTGCTGAACTACCGGCGTTCACCTGAACTGACACAACACATCAAGACCAAGCTGGCGAAGCTGCGGGAGCTAGACCCCAAGATTCTGCTGACGCCTCTCGGTCATGTCCATCTCGGCGCGAACGATCCCTCGAAGCCAGAGAAGCCGGAAAAAGTTTGTCCTTACTGCTATTTGGTGCATGCAGGAGAGTGCCCATGAGCACCAGACTCGGCGTTACCCCAGCTCACCTCCCGTGTCTCCAACGCGGCGCGGGCTATCCGGCATCAGACGTCGGGGCCACTCGATAAGTGAGTTACTCGGAAAGCACGCCACGCCTCTGCAATCTCAAGAACCCGGCGCACAAGGTCGAAACATGCCGGCGCTGCCAGCGATTGCTCCGCAGTACGGAAGCTCGCAAAAACCTTCGCGAAAAGAGGAAGGCGGATCGACGCACTGAAAAGGAGTATGACGCGAAGCGCAATCCGATTCGGGTCGTGCAAGGCGGGCTAGGGTCCGGCGACAAGTAGAAGGGCGCGGCGCGAGGTCAGGCTGCCGGATACATGCCATCTGATCGGGAGCAGGCAGTCGATGGGATTTCACGACACGTAGTGCCTGCCATCCCACCTGAGCAGTTCCGCAGTCCCAGTGTCCTTCGGGGCAGGAGGGCATGCAGTCCATCGTGGCGTGCTGGCGCAAATGCTCGCCGTCCGCTCCAGGGTTTACAAGCTCGACGTTGATCAGATCCCGGCCCCTTTTCGCGCAACTCATAAGCACCGGGGACTCGAACGCCCCGGTACTGCCGGAGGCCCGAGTTTCCGGCTGACCAGACGGAACGGGCTACCACTCCCCGTCAGTGACCATGTCGTGGCTGGCCCCGCCGATGGTGACTACCGTCTTCGGGTCGACGGCGACGAACGGATCCTCCTCGTTGCCAAGCTTTTTGCCGACGCTCTTGACGTTCGCCAGGATCTTCGAGGCTGCGAGATCGCGGGCGTCGGCGTCGTAGTAGTCGAACCACGGCAACCCGGCGTCCACGTAGGCATCCCGGTCCACCGGCGTCGGAGGCGGCACCTCACCGGTGATGGCAGTCCACTGCGCGGCCGAGCACAGGTGGACGAAGACCCGCCGGGCGCCGTCCTCGTCGTAGTCGGCCAGCGGGCGATCGTCGGCATACACCTCTTGACGCATCCGGCCGCCAGCCCCCAATCCCATACTGCTCCCCGCGGGCGCCGGCAGCGGTCCGCCATCCGCAAGGTCCTCGCAGCACATCACTTGCAGCGCCTGTGCGGCGTGCCACGCCGCCAGCGCCTGCTCGGTCAGAGCGACAGCACGGAGTTGCACGCCACCGTGGGTCTCCTCCCCCGTCACCTGTCCTTCGACTGTGGCGCCCAAACCGAGCGGCACGGCAACGAACTGGCGGATGAACCCATCCCCCGAGTTGATGCCGTCCAGCCAGGGCTGCTGGGGCAACGCCACGTAGTTCTGCGGGTCACCGACGAGGTGATCGATCCACGGCAAGCCGCTAACCGCGCACACCTTGCCCACGCCAATCTGCAGCGCTGCGGGCTCGGAAGCACTGAACGACAGCCACATCGCCTCGCGCTGGTAGACCGGCAGCATCACCCCGCCACGAACTAGCCATTCGGCTGGTGCGGTACTGGGGTAGTCCGCGACCCGCCGCAACGGAAACCGGCCCAGACCCGGCGGCAGCGGATGCAACCCCGTCTCGGGGATACGCAGCGTCCTCTGAAAACCCACCGTCACTGGACCCAGCACCAGATTGTCGCTGACGATCTGTACCGGCGCGCTCTGCGTCATGACTACCTCCATCTAGGCGTACTGCACTATGGATAGCATCAGGCACTGACACTCAGGGATTGCGCCATCGGCCGGGACCTACTGCTACCTGCGCGATGCGGCGCCTCTTGCCATTCGCCGAGGTACCGGAGGTGTGAGGCCGGGCGTTGCGCGTGTTTAGATCGGTTCGTAATACGCACTCGTAGTGCGGATTTCAGGGGCGCAATTCGGCTGCGCTGGGTGGGAAGCGAATTCTGCAGCCCCGGTTGTTAACGGGCATGGCTCAACTCTGGGAGCCTAGCTGCGACTGGCCGAGAGTGATCAGTATCTGGCTTGTCGCGGCCCGTACCTGCGCAGCAAACTCGTCCTGACCCACGATTGCGAAAGCTTCGTCATATGACCAGGTTCTGAGGATCTGGATGCCGGGGCGTACGTGGAACTGAATGCCAGCTTTCTTGCTGTCCAGCCACTGGTGGAGGCTTTCCTCTTCGGCGGCGCGGGCGTACCGGCGCTCCACCAGCCACTGGAAGAAGCCAGGGTCGGCTATCTCATTGCGGGTTCGACCACCAGCGCGCCCGTCGTGGACATCGTCGACCCACTGCTGCAAGTAGTCCTCTGCGGACAGCAGTCTGGTCGGGAACCAGCGTTGAAGAGGCTGGGCGAACCGATGCGCAAGCTGGAAGTTTGGCTCGACAGTGAAGCCGTCGTGAGTGTTCAGTTCAAGGAGGGCGTCGACTCTTGCCGGATCCGAATACATATACGTGTACTGCGGCTGCAGTTCCGCCGGCCAGGCACCCAAATGAACGTACTTGTCGTCATAGAATAGTGCTGCACGGTCGGCACCGCGGATGTGATCGGCGGCGAATTTGATTGTGGCGCCAGGCAACAGCGGGTCTCCCCGTGGGATAAGCGTTCCTTCCATCGCGCTGGCTTTCGGGGAAAGCCCCGTCGCCTTTTGCAGAATCGTCTCGAGTCGATACAAGGCGTTCGCTTTGTCGTCGGGTATTGAGGCTGATGGCTCTGATGGCATTGGAGCGGATCTCCTTGGGGTGTTGGCCGCGGGCTTAGGTGGGCGGGGATGCCTGATGCCGCTGCCCCACCCGATCTCCCATCCCGCGGTGGCGTCGAAGTAGTCGGCGTATGCGACGGGTGGCGCCATGGACTGCTCGACAAGACGCATTAGGTCGGCGAACCAGGATACGTACGCGGGGTCGTCGTCGGTCGGAGCGGTACCAGGCAGTTCATTCAGGATCAGTTCGGCGACCAACTCGGGTCGGGTGGTGACCGTTACCTCACCGCCCGCGAAGTCGGTGAGTCCGCCCGTCGAGTACTGAAGTACGGCGTCAAGGTTGACGACATGTGGGTAGTCCACATGGTCAATCAGATTGTCGGCACTGGTGATAGCGACGCGCCAGTACATCCCTGAGGAACTCACTCCCGGCAAAATACGCAACCGATGGTAGCCGCGCTGATGCAGGACATGAACCCCTTGCAAGATGCGAATCGGAGTCCAGGACGCCAGTCGCGCACGAATATCGTCGTGCACCTCGGGATCGAAAGCAACCAGTCGCACCTCGTCGACGCGTGTGTCGGCGGCGGCGATGGTTTCAACCGCCGCCGCGATGGCGTCCCTCCGCGGCCAGCCGAAGGTGCCTGTACTGATGAGCGGAAAGGCGATAGTTCGAGCACCGAGTTCGTCTGCGACTTCCAACGCCCGGCGGTAGCAGGACTCCAGCAGCGAACGGTCGGTCTGCCCAGTGCTGTAGTTCGGGCCGACCGTGTGAATAACCCACCGGGCAGGCAGATCGCCTGCTGTCGTCCAGCCGGCGTCACCTGTAGCCAGTCCGTTCGGGAACCGCTCGACGCAGTCGCGCAGGATCGCGGGGCCTCCCGCGCGATGAATCGCGCCATCCGCGCCGCCACCGCCGCGCATAGCAGAGTTCGCGGGATTCACTACGGCGTCGACCTCCTGCGCGGTGATGTCGCTACAAACCGCGTTGATTGTCAGCACGCAGCCCAGTATGCATCTGGGCACCGACGTCAACCTGGCGTACGGCTACGACGGCGACTAACTGTCCCCGAACCTGTCCGTGACCATCACGGCATCCCTTCGCGATCTTCGATCACCCCTGGGCGCGGTTAGCTGCAAATCTGGTGCTGCGCGATTTGCGCTTTATTGTTGACGACGGTCCAAATGTAGGCCAGAAGCGACGGTCGAAAAGTAGGCCACGTGGTTGTGGTTATTGTGCCGTGTTGTCTGCGCGTGCGGAGGGCAAGGTGTCGATTCCGGTGTCCTTGAGCCGATAGCTGGATCCCTTCAGGGTCAGGACGTCGGCATGGTGCACGATGCGGTCGATCATCGCCGCGGCCACCACTTGATCACCGAACACGTCGCCCCAGCGGGCGAAGGGCAGGTTCGAGGTCAAGATCAGCGAGGCGTGTTCATAGCGGCTGGAGACCAGTTGGAAGAACAGGTTCGCCGCGTCCTGTTCGAAGGGGATGTAGCCGACCTCGTCGACAACGAGTAACCCGATGCGACGCAGCTTGGCCAGCTCAGCCGGGAGCCGCCCGGCGTTGTGGGCGGCCTTGAGGCGAGCGACCCAGTCCACCGCGGTGGCGAACGCGATGCGATGCCCGCTCTGCGCGGCCTTGACCGCCAATCCGATGGCGAGGTGGGTCTTGCCAGTTCCGGGTGGCCCGAGCAGGACCACGTTGGAGGCCTTGGCCAGGAACGCGCCGGTGCCGAGGTGGGCGATCATGTCCCGGTTGAGTGCGGGTTGGTGATCGAAGTTGAAGTCCTCCAAAGACTTCCGGGTCGGGAACCCGGCGGAGCGGATACGGGTCGCCGCACCGGAGGCCTCACGAGCCGCAACCTCCCGCGATAAAACGGCCGCCAGATACTCTTCGTGAGTCCAGCCGGCGTCGCGGGCTTGCTCGGCCAGGCGGGCCGCGGCGTCGCGGATGCGTGGCGCCTTGAGGGCTTGGGCGTAGTGCAGGACGGCCTTCATCGGATCCTCGGCCATGCTCATGCCACCTCACCATCAGAAGTGACTTCGGCAGTGGTGAAGTCGACGCCGAATGCCCGGTCGTAGTCTGCCAGATCACGCACCAGCTGGTCACCGGTCGCCGGTGGCGGCCCGGCTTGGAACTGTCGACGCAACACCGCAGCGGTCTCGACGTGTTTAGGGTCGGTCAGGGTCTGTCGCGCTGCCCAGCAGCGATCGTGAGCAGCCAGCAGGCGCCCCGTCCGCATCACGGTCACCTGGGCCAGGGTGGTCCTCACCTCGACGAGCTGGCCGATCGCACTCGGATCCACCGAGTAGTCGTTGCCGGCCACCCGCAGGTAGTAGTCACGCCCCAACCGCACCGACGTCTTCGTCTCCACTGTCGGCGCCACCGGTGGCAGGGTCAGCATCTGGGCTTGGTCGGCAGCCAAGAAGTCCACCGGGCGACCATCCAACACCCGCACCCGACGACGGTTTGCGGTCGGAAGCCACAGTCCCAGTTGATCATTGAAGTCCTGCGGTGAGGTGAAGCTGCGCCCGGGCAGAAACGAAGTCTCCAGATACCGGTTGGCTCGCTCCACGATGCCCTTGGACTCGGGGTCATAGGGTTTGAGTTGCACCAGCCGCGAACCCAGCGTCCCGATCAACGCGGTGACCGGATCGGTTAACCGGCCGCGGCGTCCGATCCCGGCCTCGTTGTCCCACCACAACTCGTGCGGCACCGCGGTGAAGTTCTGTGAGAGCAGCTGCCACATCCCGGCCACCAGATCCATGGTTTGGCGCGAGGGCAGCATCACCGCGGCGATGAAGCGGGAGAACGCGGCCACCATCACCAGCACCGGCAGCATCGCCTCCTGACCGAACCCGACCGCGATCTTGGGTGCCGGGAACCACAGATCGCACTGGACCACCCGACCCGGCGGATGCTCGAGGCGGTCGACCGGATCAGCGGGCAGGTACTCCGGGCGGATCATCCGGACCCGCTCCCCAAACCAGGAGATCGAGCCCGTCCACCCCACCCGCTCGGCGAGCACCGTCGCCGACATCCGGGGATAGGCCGACAACAACGCCCGAATCCGCGGTTCCACCTCGTTGATCGCCGAGGCCGGCGATTCCCTCTCGTACTTTGGTGGATCGTCGCTGGCCAGCGCACTAGCCACCGTGTCACGCGCGATGCCGAGTTGACGTGCAATGGCCCGCTGCGACAAACCCTCGCTGCGGTGAAGATGCCGAATGAAGGCCCAGTCTTCCAAGGAGATCACCCATCCAATCTGTATGGGTGGCCTACTTTTCGACCGTCGCAACTGGCCTAGTTTTCAACCGTCGTCAACATTTATCTCTGCTGTACAGGTCAGCAGCTGCCTCAGGCGCCGTTTACCTGCAAACTGACACGTGACCATCCCGGCACGCCTTCGCGATCTTCGCTCGAATCATCATCGGACACTGCGCCCAGTGGCTACAAACGCCCTCCGCACACTTACGGCACTCGATCAATTACTGCCTCGCCGTTTGCCACTCGTAGCCATCTGGTCAGCATAATGACGACCACCGACACGGCTCGCCGGCCCGGCTACGGCTCCAAGAGGCGATGGACACGAGAAAATTACGTGCACAGTCGAAGTCGCCACCAACGGACAAGCGGACGGTGTGACGGCGAGGCAAGATTGTTGGCTCGTACGAGAAGCGTTTCAGGCGTCCCGGCCGATGACCTCGTCCGGCTGTCCGGGGTGCGGTAGGCGCCGCAATCGTTCGTCGTGCCTTCAACGGCTTGAACCAGTCAGGCCGTGACTCACCCAGGGTGAGCCACTGGCCGAGAAGGGCCCTCACTCAAGCACGAATGTGACCAGCATGTTGACGCGGTAGGCCGCAATGCTGCCGTTCTCCACATCCACCGACTGCTCTTTGATCCAGGCGGACTTGACATTACGGAGCGTCTCGTTGGCCCGCGCGAGGCCAGTCTTCACGGCATCTTCAAAGCTGGTTTCCGACCTGGCGCTTAACTCAGTTACGCGAGCGACGTTGCCTGCCATGTTGACCTCCGTGAATCGATGTTGGACCGAAAGATCCTTGATTCATCCATTCAACTCCCGGCGCGACAGGAGCCAATAGGTACAAAGTGCCCTGTGCCGAGGGGATTTCGGCCACTGGTGCCGGGCACGCCCGCTCTGATCGGTTATGGCCACGAAACCCATGGTTTCCGACTACCGGAACGTCTCCGAGATGCTTGAACAGTTGGCCGACACGCCAGTCGAGTCCGATGAGTTCTGCCGCCAGCGTGATCGCGTCATCACCCGCTGTCTTCCCCTCGCTGATCACATCGCCCGACGCTACAGCGGTCGCGGTGAGCCCCCCGTTCCTCACCCCCACCCCAGTGAGCTAGCTAGATTGGTGGGAGCCGTGTGACCGATCCACGCGGGCGCCTCACCATGAGGCACCAGGTCCGACGATGAAACCGACCGGCCAGCACACGGAGGACATGCTTTATGGAGTGGGTGCTGACCGTGGTCGGCCTGTTGCTCGTGGTCGCGATAGTGCGCGACGTCTTCCACACGCTCTTTCATCCGATCGGCCACGGCATCATCGCGCCGCTGGTGATGAGACTGATTTGGCGGCTGCTGCGATTCCTCCCGCCGCAGCGCCGAATCTCGACCTTGACCGGCCCGTTGGGCATCGCGATGGTGGTGCTCGCCTGGGGGTTGGTCGCCGTCGTTGGCTGGACGCTTATCTACCTTGCGCAGATGCCGGACGGTTTTGCCTACGGCGCCGAGCTGGATCCGAGCCAACGCCACGATCTGCTCGATTCGCTGTACGTTTCGCTGGTCGCCGTTGGCACGCTCGGCTTCGGCGATATCGTGCCCTTGTCGCTATCGCTTCGCGTGCTCGCACCGTTGGAGGCGCTGTTCGGATTCATGCTTCTCACCGCAGCGGTGTCCTGGGTTCTCGAGATATACCCTGCCCTGCATCGTCGGCGCGTATTGGCAATGCAATTGTCGACCCTGCGGAAAGCACGCCAGGCCGAGCCTGACCTTGGAATCGACGACATCCCCGTCGATGTGCTCGCCTCGCTGGCTGCCAGCATCGTCGAAGCTCGCAACGACTTCACTCAGTACAGCGCCACGTATTACTTCCGCGACCTGGAGGCCGATGCTTCTCTGGCAGCTTCGCTCGAATATGCCACCCACCTGGCCGCTGAGGCGACCGCCAGCACGCAGTCGCAGGTACGGCTGACGGGCGCGCTGATGACAGCTGCCCTCGACAGTCTCGCCGAACTGCTCGACCAAGAATTCCTGCAACTCGGCGGCGATACCGCCACCGTGGTACGGGCCTATGCGACAGACCATCGGCATTCCGGCTGAGCGATTCCCGTCGAAGTCGAACGGTCTTGTTCGCGGCAGTCACCGCCCTTCGACGCACCGGCTTGCAGCAAATGGTGCACAACCGTCCGCGAGTGCGGGATCGTTGTCTTATGCCGAACCCGAAGGTTCCCACGCCGAAAGATATCAAGGAGGCCGCGCAGGCGGCAGCCGCCACTGCTCAGTCGGTGACCGATGAAGTCCTGCGCATTCCGCCCGCGTCGCTGAAGATGGCAAGTCAACTGCCCGGACTGCTCGAAAACCTGGCAACCGCAACAGAACGTCTCAACCAAGCCGTCGATCGCGCAGAACGCTACCTGGCGTTGGCCGACCCGATGATCCGGACCATGGACGCGATCCTGCCCCAACTGGAAGCACTAGTCGCAACCGGCAACGAGGTGTACGGCGCGGTGGCGACGATGCCCGGCGTCTCGCACCTCGGCAGGCTCGCTAACCGGCGCGCCACACCGCCGGACAAGGAGCCCCCGCGGGGCCGCTCCACGCGCAAGAAGACCTGACTCCCCTACTTCCGATTGGCCCCACCGAACCGGCCGAATGGGTTGGCTGCTGCGGCTCACCCCACGGACAGTGCTTCCGGCGTGACGTCGACGACCCACACTCCCCTGTCAGTCACCTGGTAGACGGTGCCGGTACGGGGGTCGACGACAGGATTGCGTTGGCTCAACCCGGCGAGCGGATCGGTGACCACGACACTCGCATCGTCGAATATCGACGTGATCAACATACCGCTGCCCCCTGGAAGGACGAGAAGGCTGAGCTGATAGGCCACTCCGGTCACCGGATTGACCGCGAGCTCCCGCACCACCGCGCCGGTGAAGCCGTCGCTCTCGCCGACGACCGTCACGTCAGCACCATCGGGGCTGACAACGACGATCTCGGCCCTTGGAGCCGGACTGAATTCAGGCCGAACATAGTCGGTGACAACCAGATACGCGCCACCGGTCACCGGGTTGGCCACGACGCGCGCTATTAGGCCCTGGTTATCGTCTATTGGGAAAGGCCATCCGGGCACCTCGTGGGCGATGACCGTGCCCTCGGTGTCGATGACGTGCAGTGTGCCGGCGATGCGGTCGTCATAGGTGGTCAGTTGGTAGAGCATGCCCGTCTTCGGGTTTACCACCGCACCGAAGCCCGTCGATTCCGGCAAGACATGAGTGGCGATGCGCTCGCCGTCGGCGCCGATGATGTGCACGGTGGTCGAACTGAGGTCCTGCGGGTTAGTAGTTTGGTAGATGGTGCCGGTGACGGGGTTCCGTCCGGCACCGTCGCGCGGAATACCGCCCAGCACAAGGGAATCGAGGACCCTGCCATCGGCGTTGGCGATCGTGAGCGTCGCACCGTCGCTGCCCGCGCTGGTGACGAACACCTGTCCGGTCACCGGATCCAACACCGGAACACCGACCAACGACCCGGGCACGGTGCGGATGTCGCCGGCTGTGTCGACGATGGTCAGAGAGGTCACGCCGCCGTTGGTGGTGGTGACATAAGCGGAGTCGCCGACCGGGTTGAACTGGACCTCGCCCGTGATCCCTCCCGGGAGGGTGGCCGTGTGGACCGAACCATCTCCCTCGATGACGTTCACCAGGGTGTCCAGGGCGGTGTCGGTGGTGAGCTGGTAGACAGTCCCACTGACCGGGTTGACGATGACGCCACTGTCGGGTGACCCGGGCAGCCGACCGGTGGTGACACTGGAGCCATCGGCATGTACCGCGGTGACCACGGTGACCAACGGGTCGTCTGGACCGATGTTCGGAAGCGTCGTCTGATAAACCGAGCCCGTCAGCGGATTGACCACCACGCCGCCGATCGGCAACCCGGAGATGATCTCCGTGTGCGCCACTGTGCCCGTGGCGTCCACGACCACGACGGCGGTTTCGTTGGTGCCGGTGATCCGGTCTCGAATCCTGGAGGTCTGATACACGCTGCCCGTAGTCGAATTCACAATCACCTGGCCCACCGGCTTGCCCGCCAACCCGCTGTGGGTCACCGCCGAGCCATCGCCAGCGAAGACCGTGAGGTGGGTGGTCGACACGTTGGACGGCAGGAGCACCACCTCGGTGGTCTGGAAGGCCCGCCCGGTGACCGGGTCGGTGACGACGCCGCCCACGGCCCGGCCGGTCAGCTTATCGATGCCCAACAGCTCGCCATTGCTGTCGAACCGGACGACATGGGTCACCGGTCCGGTGGTGGGGTCGAAACCCTCGATGGTTTGGTACCCGTGTCCCGTAGCGGCGTTGAACACCGTGCCGCCGATCGCGGTGCCGGCCGCTGTGATCACGCGGGCGTCACCCTCGGCGGTGATGACGGCGATGTGGCTGGTCGTGACTCCCGTGACCGGATCGGCGAAGGTGGAGACGAGATATCCGACGCCGGTCACCGGGTTGATGGCGGTGCCCTCGTGTCCCGTGGCGCGGACCTCGTCGGTTTCGACGACCGTGCCGTCGGGCGAAATCGCGACCAGGCTCAGGTAAGTCGGAACCGGTTGGCCCGGTACATAATTCCGGTAGTCCCCGTGGGCCCGCTCGGCGTAGACGCGACCGGTCACTGGGTCAAGCTGTACCGCGGTGTCGAGAAGATATCTGTTGAAGCCCGAGTCCGCGGGCACCATGTAGGCAAGCGCGTTGAGGGACGGGTCGACGACCGGGGTGACGGTGACGCTCCTCGGAACGCTGAAGCCGTCCGAGACGGTCACCGTGAAGGAGTCGGTGACGTCCTCGTCGGACCAGGACGCCAGCGCCCGCGCGATCGGCGTCGGGGTGTAGACGAAGGTGCCGTCGGCATTGAGTACGACCGCGCCTCGGGACGGCGCAGACGTGACCGCCAGGCCGGCCGCGCCATTGTCGAGGCCGGTGACGTTGAGCCTGCCGGAGACTGCGCCGGTCTCGGCGTCGGTGCCCTCGATGGTGAACGCCGGGTCTGCGGCCAGGGACGGGACCCGGATCGTGATCGCGGCGGTGCTGCTGTGGCCGTTGTCGGCCTCGAGGAAGCCGAACAGGCCGTCGGGTCCCCCGTCGGTAACCGTAACGACGAAGGTGTCGCTGCCGGCGAAACCCGAACGAGGAGTGTAGGTGTACGTGCCGGCTGCCGAATCGATGACGAGCTCACCGTTCGCGGGCTGGCGAACGACGGTGAAGGTGAGCGGATCCCCGTCGGGGTCACTGGCGTGAAGGTCGCCGGTGACGAGGCCGGTGGTGGGGTCGGTCGTCGCCGCGACGGGAGCAAGGGTCGGCTTGGCGTTGAACAGCTGTCGACGCGCCCAGGCCAACATCACCCACAGCGCCGGTGTCTGAGGTGGGAGGTTGGGAGCATTGATGATCCCGGGCGCGAACAGCGGCGCCAGCGCCGCCGTCACCAGGGCTACGGCGGCGTTGGCGAGCGCGCCCGGCAACGCTCCGAGAACTTGGAAAGGACCCGGCGGCTGCTGCCGTATCGGGGTGACCACGACCGGGGTGACGAGCGGTGTCGCCGATTGCGTCGATGTCGTCGACACCACGGCCTCGGCGACGGAGAACGCGACCGCTTGCTCTGCCGGTGCATACTGCACCGTCGAGCCTGCTGCTCCGAAGGAGTCGGCGGTCCCGGCGACGCCCAAGAAGGCGTTGCTGCCGTCACTCTCGACGGCGGTGCGGACTTGGTCGACGACGCCCGAGGCTGACTCGTGGACATCGCCGCCGGGAGTCGGTACAGCGGTCGCGACCCCGCCGTTCGGTGCTTCCGGCGTCTTGCCCGAAGCCGGCGCCGTGACGAGATCCGGTATTTCCTCAGCCTCGTCGTCATCCGCCGAGTCGATTTCGGTCACCGACGGCTCGGTGCCGACGCTCGAGTTGGCGCCGCCCGAACTCGTGATGGTGACCGGGGGCGCTGAGCCGACCGTGATAGTGGTGGTTGCACCCGTCGTGGGTTCCTGGGGGCCGTCCGGCGCGATACTCCCCGACGCACTGCTGTCGACGCGATCCGGCGCCGGTGCCACGCTCGGTACGCCACTCCCCCCGTTCACCACGTCGGCGGCGTCGGACGACGAAGGCTCGGCGGTCCCCGGAGATACCGAAGAACCGTCGTCGGCCCGCGCTATGCCCGGCGTGGTCGCCACGGCGGCGCCCACTCCCAGCGCCACCGCCAACGCGCCTACTCGACCGACGTGTTGCGCATACCCCATGCATCCCCCCGAAAGCCGTCGGCAATGACCCCACATGATTCGCCGCCAATGCGTCGAACCGTCCGCGGACGGTGCACAGGCGACTGCCGCGAAAGCGTACGACACGAAGTCGCCAAGAAACCGCAAAATACGTCAACGACGTCAATTCCATGGAACATGGTGACCGGCCGTACTTTTCGCTCTAAGGTCAAACAGATGTGCGAATCGCGACGACGGGACGCGGTCAGCGTTTCGACAGCTCTGACTCGATATGGGTGGCCGACCCGTCCTGGTGCTCGGACTCCGTACCTGAGGAATCCCGTGCGCGCAGAATGGCTTTGACGATCTCTTCGACCCAGAGCACCGACGATCCCACGAGGATCGCCAGCCCCCATTGCGCCGATGTCAGCGAGGTGGTGTCGAAGAAGTCCTGCAGGACACCAAGGTTCACCACCATGATCTGCAGGACGATGACCGCTCCCAGCGCCACCCAGATCGAGCGATTCGTGAACGTTTGCAGGGAGAACACCGAATGCTTGACGGACCGCACGTTGAGCAGGTTGAACACCTGGTAGAAGACGAACGTGGTGAACGCCAGTGTGGTCACGAACAACGGATCGCCGGCACTTTCCGGGAACAGGTCGTCGGCGAAGGCCAGCACAGCGACGGTTCCGACCGTCATCACCAGACCCAACAGCAAGATCCGCACGAGCCTCTGCCGGTTCAACAGCCGTTCGTGGGGCGGACGTGGTTTCGCTGTCATGGTGCCGGTTTCGGGCGGGTCGACACCCAATGCCATCGCCGGGGGGCCGTCCATGATGATGTTCACCCAGAGGATCTGCAGTGCGGTGAACGGTGAGCCACCCGCGAGTCCCAGGGCTCCGGCGACCAGGAAGATGAGCACGAAGCCCCACGCCGTCGTCAGCTGGAAGCGGACGAACTTCACGATGTTCGCGTAGATCCCCCGGCCTTCCTGCACCGCGGCGACGATGGTGGCGAAGTTGTCATCGGTGAGGATCATCTTCGCCGCACCCTTGGAGACGTCGGTGCCGGTGATGCCCATCGCGACACCGATGTCGGCCTGTTTCAGCGCAGGAGCGTCGTTGACACCGTCACCGGTCATCGCGATGACCTCGCCGCGTGCTTGCAGCGCCTTGACGAACCGGATCTTGTGTTCGGGGGCCACCCGCGCCAGCACCCCGTAGTCACGGGCGCGGTCGCGCAGCGCGTCATCGTCGAGGTCGTCGAGCCCCGAGCCCTCGGCCGAATCACCCGGAATACCCAGCGAATCCGCGATCGCCGACGCCGTCACGAGATGGTCGCCGGTGATCATGTGGACGACGATGCCCGCCTCGCGCGCCACCTGGATGGCCTTGGCGGCTTCCGGCCGTGCGGGATCGACGATGCCGACAACGGCGTAAACGGTGAGGCCGGTCACGCAGGCTTTCAGCTCATCGGGGTCGTCCGGGAGGTCCCCGTCGATGTCGCGGCCGGCGATCAGCAGCGTGCGCAGCCCTTCGGCGGCCAGCTCGTCGATACGCTCACCGATCCGCTCGCGATCTGCGGACTCCAGCCGTCGGGGCCCGTCGTCGGACAACACGGAATCCGCCAGCTCCAACAACACCCCGGGCGCACCCTTGACGAAGCAGCGGTGACTCTCCGGACCGCCGTCGTCGGCCCGATGGAAGGTGGCCATGAACTTGTAGTCCGAGTCGAACGGAACCTGCGCCACCCGCGGGTGTGACTTGCGGGCGCCTTCGACATCGATGCCGCCCTTTTCGGCCAGTACGACGAGCGCGCCCTCGGTGGGATCGCCCACCAGTTGCCCGTCGTTGATCGAGGCGTCGTTGCACAGCGCCATCGACAGCAGCGCGTCGGTCAGGTCGGGCAGCGGCCGGCGGTCGGGGGTGAGGATCTTGCCGTCGGTCGAATATCCCTCCCCGCTGACCTTGAAGGCACGGCCGTCGATGAGCAGCCGCCGCACTGTCATCTCGTTCAGCGTCAATGTGCCGGTCTTGTCCGTGGCGATGTGGGCGGTGCTGCCCAGCGTTTCGACCGCCGCGAGCTGCTTGATGATCGCGCCCCGCCGAGCCAGCTTGGACGCGCCCATGGCCAGGGTGAAAGCCACGACCGCAGTCAGACCTTCGGGAATGGTCGCCACCGCGAGCGAGACAGCGGTCAGGAGCAATTCGGACCAGGACTGACCCCGCAACAGGCCCATCACGAAGACCACGGCGACGACGGCAATGGCCACCACCGTCAACACGCCGGCGAGGTGGTCGATGCGGCGCTGCAAGGGGGTCTTGCCGCCGCCGGCCTCGCCGAGAAGACCGGCGATGGCGCCCATCTGGGTGCTCATCCCCGTGGCCGTAACGACCATGGTCGCCGTACCCCGGGTGACGGCCGTGTTCATGAACAGCATGTTGGCGCGGTCACCGATGGGGAGCTTCGGGTCGTCGAAGGTTTCCGTCGTCTTGTCGACCGGTTGCGACTCACCGGTCAACGAGGCTTCGGCGACCTGCAGGCGAACCGCCTCAACCAGCCGGCCGTCGGCCGGGACCGCATCACCGGCCTCGAGGCGGACCACGTCACCCGGAACCAGTTCTGCGGGAGGCACCTGTGATTCATGGCCGCCCCGCCGCACCCGGGTCTGCGCGACCGACGACTCGCGCAACGCCTCCAGGCTGCTCTCGGCGCGCGCTTCCTGCACGTAGTTCAACACCGTGTTGAAGGTGATGACCACCAGGATGACGACCGGGGTCTCCCACTCCCTGGAGACGAAGGCACTGACCGCGGCGGCGACGACCAAGACGATCGTCATCTTGTCGGCCAGTAGCCGGGCGATCTTCTTCCACGCCGGGTCCTTCGCGCCCTCGCCCAACTCGTTGGGCCCGAACTCCCGCTGTCGCTCCGCGACCGTCGATTCGTCGAGCCCGACCGATGCGTCGACGTCGAACGCGGCTTCAGTGTCGGGTACCGACCGGGTGTGCCATGGCGCTTCTCCGCCGCTGTCGGCGGAGTTCCCGCGGTCGGCGACATCGGGCGAACTCGCGGACGAAGCCTGCACCTCTTGGTTTCCTTTCGCGCCGGAGCGGCCGTGGCGATCAAAGCCCACCGCCCGCCACTACGACAGACGCGGTTTGAGCTGGTCCAGCCGAACTACGTCGTCATCGGGTACCCGCAGCCCCTCCGGCGTAACGGCGTTGCGGTTCGCCGCTTTTGTAGGCTTGCCGCTATGCCGTTTAGCAGCGGCGAGGTTTTCGCCGGCTATACCATTCAGCGGCTTCTCGGCTCTGGTGGCATGGGCGAGGTCTACCTGGCCCAGCATCCCCGACTACCGCGCTTGGATGCTCTGAAGATTCTGTCCCTCGACGCCACCGGCGACGAGGAGTTCAGGGCGCGCTTCAATCGAGAGGCCGAGTTGGCCGCGACGCTGTGGCATCCGCACATCGTGGGCGTTCACGACCGCGGCGAGTTCGATGGTCGGCTGTGGATCTCGATGGACTACGTCGAGGGCACCGACGCCGGTCAACTGGTGGAACAGCGCTACCGGTCCGGAATGCCGCACGAGGAGGTCGCCGAGATCGTGACGGCCGTGGCCGAGGCCCTGGACTTCGCGCACGAACGGCGGCTGTTGCATCGGGACGTCAAGCCCGCGAACATCCTGGTGACCGAACCGTCCGGCGGCGGCAGGCGCCGGGTGCTTCTCACCGACTTCGGCATCGCTCGCGAGGCGGACGACATCAGCGGTCTCACCGAGGCGAACATGGCGATCGGCACTGTCACCTACGCGGCACCCGAGCAGCTGACCAGTCGGTCGATCGACGGCCGGGTCGATCAATACGCCCTTGCCGCGACCGCCTATCACCTGCTCACCGGCGCTCCGTTGTTCAACCACTCCAATCGGGCGGTCGTGGTCGGGTGTCACCTCAACGAGCCGCCACCCAAGCTCTCCGACCGTCGGCCCGATCTCGCCGATCTCGATGGTGTCCTCGACAAAGCCCTTGCCAAGGACCCGAACGACCGGTATCCGCGCTGCATGGACCTGGCTCGGGCACTCTCCGAACGTGACCCGGACTGCGCCTCGGCGACCCGTGTGCTGGCGCCGCCGCCGGGTCCACCCGGCCCGCCCGATGCGGGCGTGCACACCGCGCCCTTCGCCTTCGCCGATGAGTCTGGCCCCGTCGCACCGCAGCACACGAAGCGACTGGACAGGATGACGGTGCACGGCACCGCACGCGCTGTGCATAAGAGAGCGGCAGGCCCGGGCAGCGGCGACGAGGAAGTCTGGACCTTCCGCGTGGAGCGCTACGAGTCGACCGGCGCTGTGCACACGGTGGTCCCGACCGAGCTGCGGGGAGCCGCCATCGCCGGGCCGCTCGCCGACGGGGACGTGGTCGAGGTCAACGGCATCTGGGATGGCGCCCTTCTGATGGCCGATTCGGTGATCAACCATTCGGCACGTACCAGGGGGCGACGCCGGCCCGTGCTGTCAGGCAAATCGAGCGCCAGTTCCGCCGTGTCCTCCGCGCCCACCGCGCCGAAGTCCCGGCGAACAGAATCGATTGTCCGAGCTGCGGTGATCGGTGTGGTCGCGCTGGTCGCGATTGCGGCCGTCGTCCTCACGAAGGGGTTCGGCCTGTGGTCCGACGGGGGCCCCGGACCGGTCGTGAGGGCGGAGAGCGCCACGGTCTTCTCCCCCGGCGGCGCCCCCGACCATCCCGACGAAGCCGGTAAGGCGATCGACGGGGATCCCGGGACGTCGTGGCCCACCGACATCTACACCGATGCCACCCCGTTTCCCGCGTTCAAACAAGGTGTCGGACTGCTCCTGCGGCTGCCCGAGCCGACCGCGCTGAGCGAAGTGACCGTCGACGTGCCGAGCACAGGAACCGAAGTGCAGATCCGAGCGGCCGACAGCCCCAACCCGGCGAGCCTGGCGAACACGACCGAACTCACCCCGAGCGTTCCGCTCGAACCGGGAGAAAACCGCATCCCGGTCGACGACGGCACTGAGACGGCCAATGTGCTCGTGTGGATCACGAAGCTGGGGACCACCGACGGGCAGAGCCGCACCAGCATTTCCGACATCACGCTGCAGGCCGCGCGTTGAGCGGGTCTACTCCGCCGATGCGCAGACAGCGGTCTAGACGTGCGGCATCGTTGACCAGATGAGCAAGAAAGTCCCCAGCCCGAAAGATGTGGTGGCGGCCGCACAGGCGGCGGCCGAGACAGCCCAGTCCGTCGCGAGCGATGCGATGCGCATCCCACCGGCATCGCTCCAACTCGCCGGCCAGCTGCCCGACCTGATCGAGAACCTGGCCACGGCGACCGAGCGCCTCAACACGGCCATCGACCGTGCCGAACGGTACCTGGCTTTGGCCGATCCGATGCTCCGGACCATGGACGCTCTGTTGCCTCAACTGGAGGCACTCGTCGCGACGGGCAATGAGGTGTACCAGGCGGTCTCCACCGTGCCAGGCGTGTCGGCGCTGACGCGGCTGTCGACTCGCACGACGGAGTCCCCCACGCGGAGGCGCTCACCGAAATCCCGGTCCGATCAGCGAGATTCCTGACGTGCATCAGGATGTGGCGAGCTGCTGGAGGGGCACGGTGTTCTCACACGCCGGCGCGTAGCATCCTCGCATGGCCGAGCGCGGGGCCCTGTGGGGCTGGGACCTGGAAGAAATCCCGGTCGAGCCGACCGACGACGCCCGGTATGATGCCGGGTACGAGGTCCACCACGATGGTGCCGAGGCCATCCACGTCCGCGACACCGCCCACGATCCGATCACCGAGCCGATTCCGCTCACCTCCGATGACATCGGCGCCGCGCCCGCGGACGACCTGGCCGACTTCACGGCCTTCGCTGACCCACCGCGAGCGGCGGTCGAAGCCGACTCGTGGGACGAGCCCCGCCCAACGAGCTACGCTCACCCGTTCATCGAGCGCCCCGCCGGCATTGCGATCGTCGGCACCCTGACGTTCAAGCCCGCGCGCAATCCGTGGTACCGCACGAAGGCGGCGTTGACCGCGCTGCTGCTCTTGGCGGCCGCGGCGCTGCTGCTCGCGATCGTGCCGATGGTGCTGCGAAGCGATTCAGCCGGGCCCGACGGATCGACCGACGGCGCACCGGCACCCTCGTCGAGCGCCGCGCCCAGCAGCGCACCACCGTCACCGCCCGGCGTACAGCCGACACTGACGAGTGTTCCCGCTGTAGCTCCGCCGCCTCCTCCGCCGCCGCCCGCTCCCCCGCCACCCGCGTCAGTGCAGGACAGTGCGCCGGGCTACACGCCGTACTACCCGCCGCGGAATTCATCTCCGTCACAGTCGAATAAGCCCGAAATCGATGTGACACGCGCGCCGATCAGCGTCGCACCCGACAGGCGCGGTCCGATCGAGAACCCGGCGACTCGGAACCGGAACGGCAACAACAGCGGCTGGTGATCGCGTCGATCCCGCGTACTTGAGACCCTGAGTCGATGAACAGCAGCGTGCCGAATTGGGTGTACGGCAGAGATTTTCGCGCTGGGTCGCTAGTTGTTCGTTGGTGGTGGTTGGGGCTGGTAGGGGTCGTACCACCACCATTGGGCGCGTTCGCCCAGGGGTCCGGGGTATGGGGGCACCATCGGTGGGGGTTGTGTGGGTGGGCGCGCCAGGGATCCGGGGTGCAGGGGCTCGCCGTCGTCGTCGAGCACGGTGATCGCTGGTGCGGGTCCGAGGATGGTGATCAGGCCGCGGTGGTGCATGCGGTGGTGGTAGGGACAGACCAGCACCAGGTTGTCGAGTTCGGTCGCTCCGCCGTCTTCCCAGTGGATGATGTGGTGGGCGTGCAGAGCGCGGGTGGCCCCGCAGCCGGGCACCGCGCAGGTGCGATGGCGGAACTCCAGTGCGCGGCGCAGCCGGCGGCTGATCTGGCGGGTGGTGCGCCCACAGCCCAGGGTCTGCCCGTCTTTGTCGAACCAGGTTTGGTAGGTGGCATCACAGGTCAGGTATCGGCGTTCGGCGTCGGTGAGCAGCGGACCCAGGTGCAGCGCCGCGGCGCGTTTGTCGACATCGAGATGCACGATCACCGTGGTGTGCGCGTGGTGGGGGCGCCGGGCGGCTTCGGCGTCCCAGCCGGCCTCCACCAGCCGCATGAACCCGTCCCCGACGGTGGGAAACGGCGGCACCTGACCGCCGCCAGCACTGTGCTCGCCAGCACTGTGCTTGTCGTCGTTGTGGTCGCGTTTCCACTCACCGATGAGCGCCTCGTGGTGCGACTGCAGGGCGGCGTCGAACGTGGCCGCATCCGGGTGCGACAACCGGATCCGATAACACGCCCCGTGGGCATCGGAGGTCTTGGTGATCGAGCGCTCAGATCCGCGCCGCGGTGCGGGTTCAGGCTCGGGGCGCGGTTCCAAACTGATCGCTTTGCGCAGCTGGCTGACGGTGGCCACACCGGCCAACTCGACGTAGTGGGCATCAGAGCCCGCACCGGCTTTCTGGGCGATCACCCCGACCTGATCCAGTGACAACCGGCCCTCGGCAAGGGCTTGGGTGCAGCGGGGGAACTCCTCACAGCGGGCCGCGATCGCGGCCATGGTCTTGGCGTTGGCCTCGGTGCAGCCGGTCTTCCAGGCCACCAACCCCGCCAACGAGCGCACCCCGGTCATACCCCACAACCCGTCGCGGTCGATCTCGGCCACGATCTGCACCAGCCGCCCATCGATGGCGTTGCGCTGCCCACACAACTGCGCCACCTCCTCGAACAACACCGCCAACCGCTCCTTCGGCAACACCGAAGCATCGGAAGCGTCGGAGACGGCGGTCGAGGACATAACCGTATTCTGCCAACCAGCACCGACAAATGCGTTCGCACTACTCGTAATTCAGGCCATTCCTGGGGAAAGCCTGTCGGCTGAAGTCGATCTGCGCCGCCGGGTTCGCCACCGCCGTCACCATGCCCGACCCGAACGCGCCACGTCGATCGAACAGTGTCGCGGTTCCCACGGCCACGCCGTCGCAGGCCAAGTGGCTGTCGGCCTGCACCATCAGCCACCTGTCGAGGGGCAGCCGCGACAGCGCGACGGTCAGGTCGCCGTTGATGTAGCCGATACCTTCGGTGCCGAGATTGGTGACGAGGCTGGTGGATTCGGCGAGCATCACCGCCCTGACGAACGCGGACAGCTGCTCTCCGGCAACGATGTCGATGCCGTCATTGAAGAAGCGCTTACGTGAGGCGTTCTGGTGTGTGCCGGGCGAACGTGTCCAGCCGCCGTCGTCACTGCCGACAAAGGGTGCCAGTTCGTCGTCGGGGACCGGAGGGGTGATGGCGGCTGCCGGGGCGGCCCACTGTCGGCCCGGCGGTGCCGACGATCGCCGGTATTGGACCAGCGTCGCCCGCGCTACCGCTCGACCGTCCTGCAGCACATCGCATTCCGCGTTACGGACCCGCCGCCCGTCGCGAACCACCCTCACGTCGACGGTGGTGCGCGCCGTACGCGCCGCGCGGAACAGATCGGCGGTGAACCGGGCCGGCATGAACTCTGCTGACCCGCAGTGATCCTCCAACGCTCGGGCAGCCAGACCGACGACGGCGGGGCCGTTGAGGTGGTCGTCGCCCCAGTGGCTCTGGGCGAACCGCGTCGGCATGAAGGCGTCGTCGTCCGTTGGCGTGAAATGCGCCGCTTCGTCAGGCATTCCGCGATCCTCGCACAGCCTGTTGGACGGTCTCCGCCTAGGTGTTGCGCCCGCCGTTGACGCCCACGAGCTGTCCAGTGATGTAGCCGGCCTCCTCCGAGACGAGGAACGCGCACGCCGCCGCGATGTCCTCTGGTCGGCCGATCCGTCGCACGGGAGTGGCGTCGATGGTGGCCTGGATATCGCCGAGGTCGCCGCGGGCTTCGGCGGCGCGCAGCATCGGGGTGTCGATGAATCCGGGCGGTACCGCGTTGACCGTGACCCCGGCGGAGCCCAATTCGAGCGCCAGAGTCTTGGTCAACCCGTTCACCGCCGACTTCGCCGCGACATAGTGCGCCATGTACGGCGCACCGGAGTGGGTGCTCGATGACGAGATGTTGACGATGCGGCCCCAGCCTCCGGCCAGCATGTCGGGAAGCGCGGCCTGGACGCAGTGGAAGACGCCGTTGAGGTTGACGTCGATGACGCGCTGCCACTGCTCGAAGGTGATGTCGGTGAACTTGCGGAACCCGTCGAGGCCGGCGGCGTTGACCAGGATCGAGATCGGTCCAAGTCGGCTGCGGACCATCGCGAGGGCGGCGTCCACCTGCGCCCGGTCGGTCACGTCGGCGGCGTAGGCTAAATCGTCGTCACCCGGGCTCAGATCGACTACTCCGACGTCGTATCCGTCGGCGCGCAACCGGTCCACCACGGCGCGCCCGATCCCCGAACCGCCACCCGTGACGACCGCTGTTCTCCTCGCCATGGACCCGTCAGCCTCCTTTACGATCGACTAGTACGGTACAAGCCGATCGTCAAGCGGTCGAACTCAGGGCCTTTTGGCTCGCACCACCCACACGTCGCGGCGCCCGGCCGTGCGACCCACTACCTCGACCGCTTCGAAGCCAGCCGACCGGCACTGTGCGGCAAAGGATTCGGCCTGCCCGCGGGTCCACCCGTGGCTGGCCAGCCCCGTCGCGGCCGGTGGCGACTGACGTTCAACGGCCAGCAACCTGCCCGTGGGGACCAGCAGCCGGTACGCCTCACGCAGGCCGGCGCCAACGTCCTTCCAGTGGTGCACCGTCGCCAGCGACCACACCACCGAGGCGCAGCCGTCGGGCAACGGCACGTGCTCGGCGGTGCCCTGCTTGAACTCGACGGTGTCGCCGCGGCTGAACAGCCTCGCTGTGCGCAACATCGCCTGTGCGGGATCGACACCGGTTGCCGCCGCACCGCGGCGCGCGGCCTGCCGCACCGCTTCGCCGGGGCCACAACCGATGTCGACGACGCGGTCGTCGCCGGTCACGCCGGCGGCGTCGACGGCCAATCGGGCGTTGGCACGACCGACAGCCAGGAACACAAGGGCGAACAGCGCACCCGTCACTCCGGAGAACCCGGGGTGGTCGGCGTGGTGATTGACCGGAAGCGCCGCGGAGTAATCCATGGTCCGAGCTTGCCGGTTCAAGTCGACTTGAAGTCAAATGGCGGGGTGGACCCCATCCCGATCGGTGAGGCGGCCGCGCGCCTGCAGATGACGTCGTCGGCGCTGCGCTACTACGACGAGCGCGGGCTGGTGTCCCCGTCGTCACGGGTGGCGGGCCGGCGCATGTACGGACGCGACGAGCTTCGCCGGCTGGCGTTCCTGAAGATCTTCGGTCGTCTCGGCCTGCCACTCGACACCGCCGCCGCGGTCCTCGACGCCCCCAGCCCACAGTGGCGCGCTATCGTCGAGCAGCACATCGGCCATCTGGAAGAGGTCATCGCCCAGGCGCGCGGCGCGCAGCAGTTTTTGACCCATGCGCTGCACTGCCCGGCCGATCACCCGGCTCGGGAGTGTCCGACGATGACCGGCGCCCTGGACCGCCTGCTGGACGGCATGTCGGTCGAGCAACTGGCCGCCGAACACCGTGACGGCGCCGACCTGCCGGTCGAGCGATTCGGCGATAACCGCAACCATTTCGGGGTAGGCAGTTCACACGAGGGCGGAGGGTCCACATGATCGAGCTCAAGTACCTGGAACTACACGGCGATCGCGTCGCATACCGCGACGCCGGCAGCGGCGAGGAAACGGTGCTGCTCATCCACGGCATGGCCGGCAGCTCGGAGACCTGGCGGGCGGTGATGCCGCAGCTGTCGCGCAAGTACCGGGTCGTCGCGCCGGACCTGCTGGGGCACGGTCGCTCCGACAAGCCGCGAAGCGACTACTCGCTTGGCGCGTTCGCGGTGTGGCTGCGTGATCTGCTCGACGAGCTCGGTGTCACCCGCGCGACGATCGTCGGACAGTCGCTCGGCGGCGGAGTGGCCATGCAGTTCGTCTACCAGCACCCGGACTACTGCCAACGGCTGGTGCTGATCAGTAGCGGCGGGCTGGGGCCCGATGTGGGCTGGACGCTTCGACTGCTGTCGGCGCCGGGGGCCGAGTTCCTGCTCCCGATCATCGCGCCGCAGGCCGTCCTGGCAGCAGGCAACAGGTTGCGCAACTGGTTCTCGACCGCCGGGATCCAATCGCCCCGAGGCGCCGAGATGTGGAGCGCCTACTCCTCGCTGGCCGACGCGCAGACGCGCCACGCGTTCCTGCGCACGCTGCGCTCGGTCGTCGACTACCGCGGCCAGGCGGTCAGCGCCCTGAATCGGCTGCACATCGCCGCAGAGACGCCGATCATGGCGATCTGGGGCGACCAGGACCGGATCATCCCGGTCGACCACGCATACGTCGCGCAGCAGTTCAGGCCGGACAGCCGGCTGGAGGTGCTCGAAGGCGTCGGTCACTTCCCACACGTGGAACGGCCCACCGAGGTAGCCGAGTTGCTCGACGACTTCATCAGCACCAGCGGGCGCACCGGCCCTCCCCCCGGACCCGAGGACCGACCGGCCATAATCGAGGAACCGAAGATGAGCTAACGATCGGAGCGGGCCGTGGTCGACACCGACGCGTCACGGCCCCAGGCCACGAGCCACGCGCCGGTCACGTCGCCGAGACTGCTGGTCGCCGGTCTGTCGATCGTCGTGCTCACCGTCGCGGTTCTGCAGACCGCGGTGGTCCCCGTGCTCGGTATCATCGCCGACCAGCTCGACGCCTCCATCATCGGCGTGAGCTGGGCCGTCACCGCGAATCTGCTCGCCGCCGTGGCCGCCACCCCGTTGATCGGACGCCTGGCCGACCTGCACAGCAAGCGACGGGTCCTGCTGTGGGTGCTGGCGGTCGTCCTGGCCGGCTCGGTGCTGGCCGCCGTCACCTCGTCGCTGGCGCTGCTGATCGTCGGCCGGGTCCTGCAGGCAGCGTCGTATGCGCTCTACCCCATCAGCATCGCGATCCTGCGCGAGGAGCTCCCGGCGAACCGGCTCATGCCGGCGATGGCCGTCCTGTCGGGCACGCTGGGCTTCGGCGGTGGAACGGGCCTGGTCGTGGTCGGGCTGCTGATGAGCGACGGTGCCGACTACCACCGGGTGTTCTGGCTGACCACCGCGTTCACGGTGGTCGTCATCGCGATCGTGCTGCTGGTGGTGCCCCCACGGCTGCGCCATTCCGACGGGACCATCGACTGGCTGGGCGCGGCAGGCCTCGCCGCGGGCCTGTCGACGCTGCTGCTGGCGGTCACCCAGGGCCAGGCGTGGGGTTGGTCATCACCGGCGACGCTCGGTTGCGCCGCGGGTGGGCTGGTGATCCTGATCGGATGGTGGTGGTGGGAGCGGCGCGCTCGCCGGCCCCTGGTGTCGACGACGATGCTGGCCCGCCGGCCGATCCTGCTCACCAACCTCGCCACCGTCTTCGTCGGAATGGGACTGTACTTCGCGTTCCTCGGGTTGACGCAATTCGTCCAGATGCCAAGGGAGGCAGGTGGTTACGGCTTCGGAGCGACGGTGCTGCAGGCCAGCGTCGTCTACCTGCTGCCAGGCGCTGTCGCCGGCTTCCTGATCGCGCTGGTCAGCGGCCGGTTCATCGACCGCTACGGCGCTCGACCGGTGCTGGTGGTGGCCGCGCTCGCCGGAATCGCCGGGTTTCTGTTCATCGCATTCGCACACGACAAGGCCTGGCAGGTGATCGTCGCCGGGATCCTGGCCAACGCCTACATCAGCCTGGGTTACGGCGCGCTGCCCGCACTGGTGGTCAGCGAGGTCGACGCCGCCGAGACCGGGGTGGCGACGAGCATGAACGCCATCGCCCGCACCATAGGCAGTTCCACCGCGGCCGCCCTGGTCGCCGTGCTGCTCAGCCGGACCGTCGGCGGTACGACCGTGCCGCAGGAGAGCAGTTTCTTCGTCATCTTCCTCGGCGGCGCGGTGACCGCGGTGCTCGCGATGGTCCTGATCGCGCTGTCGCGACCGCGGCCACAACCCATCGACTCCGTCGAGGCGCGGTGCGAAACCCGCGCCATGAACCACGAATGGGGCTGATCAGCGCAACGCGGCCAGGTTCGCGACGGACTTGCGGACGTCGGACTCGATGACTTTGGCGACGAGCCTGCCGATGCGGGTGTTGAGCAGCCCGCCCGACAGGTCGGCGACTACCTGGAATGTCGAACCCGGGGCGTCGTCGCGGACACACAGGGTCAACGCGATGCGAATTCCGGGCCTGCCGCGGCCGACCATCTCGATCTGCTTGGGCTCGTCGTAGCGGGTGACATGCCAGTGGATGGTGTTGCGGAACCCCTTCACCTTGATCAGCGACGAGACACAGGTTCCGACCTCGATGTCGGCGGGCACCTCGCTGCGCCAGCCGGCGAAGATGGTCAGCCACTCGTCGAACCGGCTGAGGTCCGAGGCCAACGCCCATGCCGCCTTGGGGCTGAGGTCCGATGACACCGATACGTCCACTGCTGCCATGCCCATTGCACTACCCGGCTTCCCGGCCGAGGTAAACGGCGTTTCCACCGATCAACGGCCGTGGGGACTGAAAAAATGGTCCGACACGCGCTGCGTCGCTCCAGCCGGCCCCGCCGGCCGGCCGGTTTCGCGCACGACTGTCCAGCGGAATCTCGCGGTATCTCCACGGATTACGAAGGAATCCATTGTAGGAATGTTAATTCGTTGCGGATTCACTTGCGAAGGTCGGGACTATCCGCGATTGTTTACCCACAGCATTCCGGGGAGCTGCTCGAGGAGGATCCGCACTGACCGGCTCACGAACCACCGCCGTCGAGAACCCGTCGGGACAGGACGGGACCGCTGCACGCGCCAAAGGCCTACCGGTCATCGAGATCGACCACGTCACGAAACGCTTCGGCGATTACGTCGCCGTCGCCGAAGCCGACTTCTCCATCGCCTCGGGTGAGTTCTTCTCGATGCTCGGCCCGTCGGGCTGCGGCAAGACCACCACGCTGCGGATGATCGCAGGATTCGAGAGCCCCACCGCGGGGGCGATCCGGCTCGAAGGGGTCGACGTCTCGAGGGTGTCGCCGCACAAGCGCAACGTCAACACCGTCTTCCAGCACTACGCCTTGTTCCCGCACATGTCGGTGTGGGACAACGTCGCCTACGGACCCCGCAGCAAGAAGCTGGACAAGTCCCAGGTTCGCAAGCGGGTCGGCGAACTGCTGGAGATCGTGCGGCTCACCGACTTCGCCGATCGCAAACCGGGCCAGCTGTCCGGCGGCCAGCAGCAGCGGGTGGCGCTGGCGCGCGCGCTGGTGAACTACCCGAGCGCGCTGCTGCTCGACGAGCCGCTCGGCGCGCTGGACCTCAAGCTCCGCCACGCGATGCAGTTCGAACTCAAGCGCATTCAGCGCGAGGTCGGCATCACGTTCGTCTACGTGACGCACGATCAGGAGGAAGCTCTCACCATGAGCGACCGCATCGCCGTCATGAACGCAGGCAACGTCGATCAGATCGGCACCCCACACGAGATCTACGACCGGCCATCGACGGTGTTCGTGGCCGGCTTCATCGGCCAGGCCAATCTGTGGACCGGCAGGAGGACCGGTCGCGCCAACCGCGACTTCGTCGAGGTGGAGGTGCTCGGCACGGAAGTACAGGCACGCCCCGGCGATACCACGATCGAGCCAGGCGGGCATGCGACGCTGATGGTCCGCCCCGAGCGGGTGCGCGTCTCCGCGCTCTCACAAGACCCGCCGGGCAGCGAGGTCGCGGCGGTGCGCGCCACCGTGACCGACCTGACCTTCCAGGGAGCCGTGGTGCGGCTGTCGCTGGTTGCCCCGGACGGCTCACCGATCGTGGCGCACATCGGTCCCGAACAGAAACTGCCGCTGCTGCGTCCCGGCGACGAGGTGCACGTCTGCTGGGCCCCGGAAGCGTCGCTGGTGCTGCCCGCGGCCGACATCCCCACCACCGAGGACCTCGAGGACATGCTCGACGACTCCTGAGGCGACGCGACCCGGCCTCACCGACGCACTCCCCTTCCCTACCCCTGACGAAAGGCACAGTCGCCATGCCCATCCAGAACGAACTGGACCCCCGCCTGCCGGCCCGCCTCGCCACCAACCGCACGTCCCGCCGGCGCTTCATCGGCGGAGGCGCCGCAGCCGCTGCCGCACTGGCGTTCGGCCCGTCGCTTCTCACGGCGTGCGGTTCGGAGAGCAACACCTCGAGCACCACCACCCAGGACGGCGGGCCCGCCAGCGGTACGGTGCGGGTGTCGAACTGGCCGCTGTACATGGCCGACGGCTTCATCGCGGGCTTTCAGCAGGCATCCGGCATCACCGTCGACTACAAGGAAGACTTCAACGACAACGAGGAGTGGTTCGCCAAGAACCGAGAACCGTTGTCACGCAAACAGGACATCGGCGCCGATCTGGTGGTACCGACCAGCTTCATGGCGGCTCGCCTGCAGAACCTCAAGTGGCTCAACGAGATCAGTGACTCCGGAGTTCCGAACAAGAGCAATGTCCGTCGCAATCTGCTCGACGGCGGCATCGACGGCAACTACGCAGCACCGTACATGTCGGGTTTGGTCGGTCTGGCGTACAACCGGGCGGCGACAGGTCGAGACATCACCAAAGTCGAAGACTTGTGGGATCCCGCCTTCCGAGGTCGGGTGAGCCTGTTCTCGGACGCGCGCGACGGACTCGGAATGATCATGTTGTCCCAAGGCAGCTTCGTGCAGGATCCGTCGATGGAGAACGTGCAGAAGGCGATCGACGTCGTCCGCGAGCAGAAGGACCGGGGTCAGATCCGCAGCTTCACCGGCAACGACTACACCGAAGACCTCGCCGCAGGTAATTTGTTGGTGGCGCAGGCCTATTCGGGTGACGTGGTGCAGTTGCAGGCCGACGATCCCGATCTGAGATTCATCGTTCCCGACGCCGGTGGCACCACCTTCGTCGACACCATGGTGATTCCCTACACGACGCAGAATCAGAACGCCGCCGAGGCGTGGATCAACTACATCTACGACCGACCGAACTACGCCAGGTTGATCGCCTTCACTCAGTTCGTGCCGGTGCTGTCGGATATGACCGATGAACTCAACAAGGTCGATCCCGGGGTGGCGAACAACGCGCTGATCAACCCTCCGCAGGACATCCTCGACCGGAGCAAGGCATGGTCGCCGCTGAGCGATGAACTGACCCAGAACATCTACACCGCGTACGCGGCAGTCACCGGCGCCTAACCCATGGCGCTGCGGACGTGAGGAGCATGATGGCAGGGGTTGCCACCAGCGGCCGCCGGCGCAGCAGGATCGCGCCGTACCTGATGATCCTGCCCGCGCTTGCCTACCTCGCGGTGTTCTTCGTGGTGCCGTTCATCTCGCTGGCACGCACGTCGCTGTCCTCGACGTCCGGTTCGTTCTTTCTTCCGACACTGACGTTCTCGTGGGACTTCGGCAACTACCTCGACGCGTTCACCCGCTTCCAGGACCAGATCCTGCGCTCCTTCGGCTACGCCCTCACCGCGACGGCGCTGTGCATCGTGCTGAGCTTCCCGCTGGCCTACGTTATCGCGTTCAAGGCAGGCCGCTTCAAGAACCTGATCCTCGGGTTGGTGATCCTGCCGTTCTTCGTGACGTTCCTGATCCGCACGATCGCGTGGAAAACCATTCTGGCCGACGACGGTTGGGTGGTCAGCGCCCTCGACACCATCGGCCTGCTGCCCAGCGACGGGCGACTGCTGTCGACGAGCTGGGCGGTGATCGGCGGGCTCACCTACAACTGGATCATCTTCATGATCCTGCCCCTGTACGTCAGCTTGGAGAAGATCGATCCGCGGCTGATAGAAGCCTCAAGGGACCTGTATTCGTCGAACACCCGCAGCTTCACCAAAGTGATTCTGCCGCTGTCGATCCCGGGTCTACTGGCAGGCAGCCTGCTGGTGTTCATCCCGGCCGCAGGCGACTTCATCAACGCCGAGTACCTGGGCAGCACACAGACGACGATGATCGGCAACGTGATCCAGCAGCAGTTCCTGGTGGTCAAGGACTATCCGGCGGCGGCGGCGTTGAGCATGGTGCTGATGGCCATCATCCTGGTCGGCGTGCTGCTCTACACCCGCGCGCTGGGCACGGAGGATCTGGTATGACGACCGCCGATCCGTTGCACGCCGCCGCGGCGCCCACCGCGATCGGTCCGGCCACCACCGCGAAGTCGGTCAAGGGGTCCCCGAAGTGGGGCGACATCCTGCTGCGGACCGTGGCCGGACTGGTGTTGCTGTACCTGTTCCTGCCGATCTTCGTCATCGTGCTGTTCTCCTTCAACAACCCGCAGGGCAAGTTCAACTACTCCTGGCAGGGTTTCACGCTCGACAACTGGCTCGACCCGTTCAAGTATCCCGCGCTGACCGAGGCGCTGCAGTTGAGCCTCAACGTCGCGGCGGTGTCCACCGCCGTCGCGCTGGTGCTCGGCTCGTTGGTGGCCATCGCCCTGGTGCGGCAGCGGTGGCGGGGCCAGCGGGCGGTCGACACGTTCCTGGTGCTGCCGCTGACGGCGCCCGAGGTGGTGATGGGCGCTGCGCTGCTGGTGCTGTTCCTCGACCTCGGCTGGGCGACCGGATACGTGACCATCGTGCTGGCGCACATCGCATTCGAGGTCAGCTTCATCGCGATGACGGTGCGGGCGCGGGTGCGCGGTTTCGACTGGACGCTCGAAGACGCGTCGCTGGACCTCGGCGCCGGCCCGACGCGGACGTTCTTCAGGGTGACGCTGCCGCTGATCGTGCCCGGCCTCGTCGCCGCGGCCATGCTGTCGTTCGCGTTGTCACTCGACGACTTCATCATCACCTATTTCGTCAGCGGATCGACGGTGACGTATCCGCTCTACGTCAACGCGGCGGTGAAAGCGGCTGTGCCGCCGCAGATCAACGTGCTCGCCACGGCCATCCTGGTGATCAGCCTGGTCCTGTTGGCGGCAGGCACGCTGTACCGCCGCAAGCGCATCGACACTTAGGAGTTGACTTCGGCGGGCACGGGCGGCCGTCGGGCACCGGCCCGCGCGGCGCCGATACCGGCGACCACGACGAGGGCCAGACCCATCACGCCCGTCGGCCCCGGCACCTGGTGCAGCACTATGAGGCCGACCATCATGGCGAACGCCGGTTCCAGCGCCATCAACGTGCCGAACGCGGCGGTGGTCAGCCTGCGCAACGCCAGAAGTTCCAGGGCGAACGGGACCACCGGCAGCAGGATCGCCAACCCGATTCCGATCAGGAGGATTTCGGGCGTCATCCGGGGCAGCACCGAGTGCCCGACCGTCGCCGTGGCCACCAAACCGGCGACCGGCATCGAGACCGCCAGGCCGTTGATCCCGGCCACCGAGTCACCGACGCGCTGGGTGAGCAGGATGTAGAGGGCCCAGAAGGCGGCCGCGGCGAGCGCGTAGACCACACCGACGGGATCCACGGCACCGGCCCACGGTTGGGTCAACAGCAGTACGCCGACGGCGGCCAATCCCGGCCACCACAGGCGGTGCGGGCCTCGGCCGTGGGCGACGGCGACGCCGAGTGGGCCAAGGAACTCCAGCGCGCTCGCCGTGCCCAGCGGTATCCGCTCGAGCGCAGCCATGAACAGCAGTGTGATGGCTGAGGTCACTACGCCGAGCACCACGCAGGTGCGGAAGGTGGCCCCGCTGAACGCCGCCCGTCGCGGCCGCACGATGACGAGGATCAGCACGCCGGCCCACGCCAGGCGCAACCAGGCCGCGCCCTCGACTCCGATGCGGTCGATCAACGTCACCGCAAGTGCGAGTCCGGTCTGCACGCACAGCATCGACGCCACTGCCATCAGCGCGCCCGCCCGCACCTGTCCGGTCATGTCCCGCATTGAACGGCAGCACCACCATTCACGTCCACGTGATTTCGATGGACATACCGTTCGCCTTTCCTGAACAATCCACACCGTGGACGTGCGTCGGCTGCAGTTGCTGCTCGCACTGTCGCGCCTGGGCTCGATGCGCGCCGTCGCCGACGCCCACCACCTCACGACGTCGACCGTCTCGCAGCAGATCGCTGCTCTGGCAAGGGAAACCGGTGCCCAACTGATCGAGCCGGATGGTCGCCGCGTGCGCCTGACGCCGGCGGGCCGACGACTCGCCGACCACGCCGTGACGATCCTCGCCGCCGTCGACAGTGCGCGACTGGACCTCGATCCGGACGCCGAACCCTCAGGCGTCGTTCGGATCGGCGGCTTCGCCACCGGTATCCGTGTCTCGCTGCTGCCGATCGTCGCGGACCTGGCGGCGGCTCATCCGAAGGTGCAATTCGTGGTCAGCGAGCACGAACCCCTCGAGGCGTTCCGACTGCTGAACGACGACGACCTCGACCTGGCGCTGACCTACGACTACAACCTCGCGCCCGCCTCACCGGGGCCGATCCTGCAGATCGAGCCGTTGTGGTCGATCACGTGGGGTCTCGGTGTTCCCGACAGCTACCCCTGCGGGCCGGCCGACATCGCCGCCTACGCCGACCAGACGTGGATCGTCAACTCGCGCAACACCGCTGACGAGGCCGCGGTCCGCACCCTGGCGGCGCTGGCCGGCTTCACGCCCCGCATCGCGCACCAGATCGACAGCCTCGACCTCGTCGAGGACCTCATCGTGGCGGGTTACGGCGTCGGCCTGCTGCCGATCGGCAGACCGACCCGCGAGGGGGTCAAGGTGCTCCCGCTCAAGGAACCGGAGGTGGTGCTGACCGCCTACGCGGTCGCCCGGCGTGGGCGCGCGACCTGGTCGCCTCTGCGGGTGGCCCTGGACCGCATGCGGCCGACCGGCGGGGCGTCGTTGCCGCGCCCGCCGTGGCCGCGGCCCGAAGCGAGTCGCTAGCTCAGGCGGCCCGGCGGTGGCGCGTGTCGGTCGACCAGAGGTGGCCGCACGTCGGACACTGCAGGTGCACCACGGTGGCCTCGTTGCTCAGTAGGTACTGCCAGTGGTGCGAACAGTTGAGCCGGCTTGCGCAGTCCGCGCAGCCCGAACCGTGGCGACAGCTCGGGCACTCGAACCACGCCCGCCGCGCCCGGTCCGCGGTGGGATCAATCGGCAGCATGCCGCACCGTCCTGGCGGGCAGGACACCTGCGCGCACGAGTTCGTCGTATACGCGCTGCTGCTCCTGGTCGAGGCCCGAGTACAGCAGGTCGTGGGCGAGTTGCTCGCCGGCCAGCGCGGCGGCCGGATCCCAGTCGGCTTCCAGCGCCTCGAGGACGGCCGCACGCCGCCGCACCTCGTCGAGCGTGAGGTCGTAGGAGAATTCGACATCGGTCATGAAGTTAGGACACCCTTAGTCAAAGCGTTTGCAAAGAAGTTAGCATGCCCTAAGTCACGGGGTCCCATCAATGACGCCGGTCACAACGCGGCTCGCCCAATCCGCGAGCCGGCGGTCCAGCGTCGGCCGCGCTGTCGTGAACCGTTTCAGCGGAGCGTCACTGCCCGAGAGTCAGGGGTTGCGCCGCCCGATACTGGTCGAGCACGACGGGAGTTGCCTCGGCGTGGTAGGTCGCCGTGATACCGAACGACCACGGCGGCGGCGCATCCGCCTGCGCGAGCACCCAGGCGGCTTGCCGGGCAGCACCCAGCGCGACGTATTCCGCCGGTGTCGGCACATGCACGGTCATTCCCAGGATCGCCGGCGCCATCCGGCGCACCGCCTCCGACCGGGCTCCCCCACCGGTCAGCATGATGCGTTGCACGTCGACACCGTGGTCGGTGATCTTGCCGATGCAGTAGGACATCGAGGCCAGCAGTCCTTCGACTGCGGCGCGGGCGATGTTGGCGGGCAGCAGATTTCGCGTCGTAACACCGTGGAAGGCCCCGTTGGCGTTCGGCAGGTTCGGCGAGCGTTCGCCCTCGAAGTAGGGCACAACGGTCAACCCGTCGGCACCCGGCGGCGCCGACAAGGCCAGCCGGTCGAACTCGTCGAAGTCGACGCCCAGCATCGTCGCGACCGCGCCCAGCACAGGTGCACCATTGAGGGTGCACACCAACGGCAGCTGCCTGCCCGTCGCGTCCGCGAACGCCGCGACGATGCCCTCCGGATCGCGCGGCGCCACCTCACCGACGGCGCTGACCACCCCCGAAGTACCCAGCGACACCACACAGTCGCCCGGTCGCGCGCCGAGACCAAGGGCGGCCGCGGCGTTGTCACCGGCGCCGGGGCCCAACACCGCACCGAACTGAGCGTGGCCGGCCGCGTCGTTGGGACCGAGTACGACGGGCACCGCGGGGCGCCTGCCGCGCATGGCCGACTCGAGGATGTCGGGCAGGTACGCGCCGCGCTCCGCGCAGTAGTAGCCCGTTCCACTGGCGTCGCTGCGGTCCGTGCTGAGGTCGGCGATGTCCGACGAACCGCTCAACCGCCACGTCAACCAGTCGTGCGGCAGGCACACCGCCGCCGTGGCGTCCGCGTGCGCGGGCTCGTGATCGGCGAGCCACCGCAGCTTCGTCGCGGTGACGGCCGCGACGGGCACGACACCCACTCGGTTCGCCCACTCGTGCGGCCCGCCCAGCTCCCGCGTGAGCTGGACAGCCGCCTCACTGGATCGAATGTCGTTCCACAGCAACGCGTCTCGTACCACCTGGCCGTGGACGTCGAGGCACACCATGCCGTGTTGCTGCGCGGCGACCGACACCGCCGCGACGTCGTCGAGCCCGCCTGCGGCGGTGATCGCGGACTGCAGCGCCGACCACCAGGACTGCGGGTCGACCTCCGTACCGCTGGGATGCGGCGACGACGCCGACCGGACGGTCGCGCCGGAGTCGGCGTCGCAGACCAAGACCTTGCAGGACTGCGTAGACGAGTCGATCCCGGCGACCAGAGCCACGGTTTCGAACGTACTCCGGTGTGTACTCCGCGTAGACGTCGTTGCGTCAGGGACAATCGGGTGTGGACTACGAGCAGCCGAGCCCCGCCGAGCCTTGGGCCAGCGACCGTGCCGAGACAGAGGCGGAGCGGCTCGACCGCAACTGGTCGAGCCTGTTGCAGGAGCTGCGGGTCGCGCAGACCGGTGTCCAGCTGCTCACCGGCTTCCTGCTCATCCTGCCGTTCTCGGACCGCTTCTCGAGTCTGGACTCGGTGATGCGCACGGTCTACCTCATCACCGTGGCCTGCTCCATTTCAGCCACCGTGCTGCTCATCGCACCGGTGAGCATGCACCGCGTGCTGTTCCGCAGACACCGTCTCGACAGGGTGGTCTCCCGGGCGCACCGCTATGCGATCGTCGGCACGCTGTTGCTGGGCATCGCGCTTGCCGGGGTGGCGACGATCATCTTCGACGCGGTCGCCAACCGCCCCTCGGCCTGGATCGCCGGCGCGTTCAGCTTGGTGGCGCTCGCCGTGTTCTGGTACGCGATACCTCTGCGCAGTCGGAAGGTCGAGAACACCACATACTGACGTTTGTGACGGCAGCCACCCGGGAACTCCCCGGCCATGTTGATCCGACGTATCGCGCGACCGATGTTGTCAGCAGCTTTCATCGCCCGGGGAGTCGAGGCCTTGCGCAGCCCGAAACCCGCGGCCGATGCGGCCCGTCCCACGCTCGAGGGGCTCAGTAAGCTCCCCGACCCGGTCGGCACGAACGTCCCCGCCAACGCCGAAACGGTGGCCCGCGCCACCGCCGCGGTGCAGATCGGCGGCGGCCTCCTGTTGGCGACCGGCAAACTGCCGCGCGTCGCTTCGGCGGCGTTGGCCCTCAGCGTGGTACCCGGAAGCCTTGGCGGCCATACCTTTTGGAGTGAGACAGACCCGCAGCGCAAAGCCGACGAGCGCCGCGCCTTCATCACCGACATCAGTCTCATCGGTGGTCTGATCATCGCCGCCGTCGACACCGAGGGCAAACCGTCGCTCGGCTGGCGCGGCCGGCACGCGGCGCAGCGGGTCTCCGGGGCAGTGACCGCCGCGCTGCCCGCCGGAGCCGCCGCGGGTGGGGCGCTGAGCGACAGCGAACTTGCCGACAAGGTCGGCCACGGTCTGCAGGTCGGCGCCGAGCGCGGCCGTGAACTGGCCCATATCGCTCGCGAACGCGGCGCCGAACTCGCCGACGTCGCCCGCGAACGGGGACCGGAATTCGCCGAGCTCGCCCGCAAGCGCAGCGCCGAACTCGCCGACGTCGCCCGGCAGCGCGGTCCTGAGATCGCCGAACTGGCCCGCAAGCGCAGCGCCGAATTCGCCGACGTGGCGCGCGATCGGGCGCCGGAACTCGCCGACAACGCGCGCAAGCGAAGCGCGGGGCTGGCCGATGCGGCGCGGATCCAGGCCAAGACGGCGCGTAAGCAGGCCAAGGCCCAGGCCAGGACCGCGCGTCAACAGGCCAAGGTCCAGACCAAGCTGGCCAAGGCCCAGAGCCGCCGCCTGCGCTGAGCGAATCGCACGGAAATACCGGCGCTCACCGGTACATTGCACGGGTGAGCACCGGAGAATACGCACCCCAGCCCGGACCGTACGGCGGCGGCCGCCCCGCAGGCAGCGCGCCCGGTGGTTTGCTGGTGCGTTGGCTCGCCCGGCTGATCGACGGCATCATCGTCGGCATCGTCAGTTGGTTCCTGGCCTTCCTCACCGACTCGATGTCGAGCATCATGGTCACCGGTTTCTTCACCGGTGGGCTGATGTTCCTGTACTTCTTCGCTTTCGAGACCACGCAGGGTTGGACGCCGGGCAAGAAGCTGCTGGGTCTGCGGGTCCTCGGACCGTCCGGAGCGGCCAAGCCCAGCGCCGCACAGGCGGCCATTCGCAACTCGTGGACGGTGCTTCCGATCATCCCGTTCGTCGGCGGCCTACTCGGTCTGCTCGCGATCGTCGTCATCGCGGTCACGATCAGTGGCAGCCCGACCAAGCAGGGCAAGCACGACGAACTCGCCGGCGGCACTCAGGTCGTCAAGGGCTGATCTGTCTCACGCGACCATCCAGATCGCCAGCGCGATCAGGAACGCGGACACACCCAGCGTGGTTTCCATGACCGTCCAGGTCTTCAGCGTGGTCTTGACGTCCATGCCGAAGAACCGGCTGACCAACCAGAAGCCGGAGTCGTTGACGTGCGAGAGCACCGTCGCGCCCGCGGCGATGGCGATGACCAGACACGTCAGCTGCAGACTCGACAGGTCTGCTGTGGCGACGGCCGCAGCCAGCAGACCGGCCGTCGTTGTCAACGCGACGGTGGCGGAACCCTGTGCCACCCGAAGCAATGTGGCGATGAGGAAGGCCTGCACGATCAGGGACATCCCCAGATCGGACAGTGAGTCGCTAAGTGCGGCGCCGATGCCGCTGAGCTCCAACACACCGCCGAACATGCCGCCGGCGCCGGTGATCAGGATGATCGAGCAGATGGGTCCGAGCGCGTTGTCCAGGATGGTGCCGACGCCGGCCATGGTGTGGTTGCGCAGACCGAGCACGAGGATGGCGACGATCGTGGTGATCAGCAGCGCGACGGTGGTGTTGCCCAGCAGCATGAGGTACTGGGCCCAGGTGCTGTCCTCGGGGATCACCTCGGCGGTGATCAGCGTGCTGAGCACGGTGTCGAAGGAGATCAGCACGAATGGCAACAGCAGCAGACCGAGGACCGTCGCGAATGACGGTGCGGTGCGGGTGAGCGTCTGTGCGCCACCACCGTCCCCCGCGGCCGGGGCGCCACCACCGTCGGCGTCCTTGTCGTCTCGGCCCCCGTTGATCTCACCGAACAACGCCTCGGGGATGTCGACGAACACGCGGCGTCCGATCACGCGCGAAACCAGGAAGGAACCCACGTACCACGACAAGACGGCGACGGGGGCGCCGACCAGAAGGGTGAGGCCGATGCTGGCATCGAGCAATCCAGCGGCTGCGACCGGTCCCGGATGAGGCGGCACCAGGGCATGCATGATCGCGAACGCACCGGCGGCCGGGAGCGCGTACAGCAGCAGGGAGCCGCCGAAGCGCCGGGCGACCGTGATGATGATGGGCAGGAACACCACTAGGCCGGCGTCGAAGAAGATCGGGAAGCCGAAGAGCAACGCAGCGACGCCGAGCGCCAGCGGAGCCCGCTTCTCGCCGAACCGGCCGATCAGGGTGTCCGCGAGCACCTGTGCGCCGCCAGTGATCTCGAGCAGTCGGCCGATCATCACGCCGAAGCCGACCAAGAGTGCGACGGCGCCGATCGTGTCGGCGAATCCGAAGGCCAGCGCGTCGGGGACCTCCGCGACGGGAATCCCGGCGGCCAGCGCAGTGAGCACACTCACCAGCACGAGCGCCACGAAGGCATGCAGCTTGACCTTCATGATGAGGAACAGCAGAAGTGCGACCGCCCCGGCGGCGATCACCAGCAGCGTGCCGGCCCCGTAGGCCGGGTCAATTGCTTCCACGAGACCTCCGAATTCCATCGCCCGGTCGATCCGGGACATCTGTGGTGGTTACAACGGTGGGTTGGTCAACGGCACGGAACGGTGATAACGCTGTTTCTGCGGTGTGCAGGCGTGAGCTCACCGGTCACCGGCTTCCGTTGAGCCGGAAGCACATTCAGAGACATAGGCGTCGATGATGGCGTCGATGCTCCGATCGACATCGATGGCGACACCCAATTCGTCGGGCTCCAGCGGTTCGAGGGTGTCGAACTGGGATCGCAGCAGCGACGCGGGCATGAAGTGGCCCGGCCGACTGGACTGGCGCCTGCTGATGACTTCCGGCGTCCCGACCAGGTGGAGGAATTCGGTCTCGCCGCAGTGACGGCGCAGTTGGTCACGGTACTTGCGCTTGAGCGCCGAGCAGCCCATGACCCCGCCATCGGCGCAGCGTTCGGCCAGCCACTCCCCGATCGCCTCCAACCACGGGTAGCGGTCGTCATCGTTGAGGGCTTCGCCCGCCGTCATCTTCTCGATGTTGGCCGGCGGATGGAAATCGTCGGCGTCGGCGAACGGCACGCGGAGTCGCTGGGCCAGCGCGGCACCGACGGCCGACTTACCCGACCCGGAGACGCCCATCACGACGATTGGTGACGCCATTTTCAACCAGTACCCAGTTGTGATCAACGCCATACGTCGTGCCGGGAGGCATGCGTGCAAGGCGGCGAGGGCCGAATGGTTGACTGCGAGGGTGGACAGGCCATCAACGCTGGCGCGCAGGTTCTTCGACCGTCTCGAACCCGTGCACGCCGTCACCTATTTCGCCCCCGAAGCCCGCGCCGCACTCGACGGGCTCGGCTACAAGGGTTTCTGGATGGGCTACTTCGCGGCCCGCTCGGCGCCCTTCGGTGTGGTGCCGCCCGAGGTTGTCTCGGCGGCGTTCTACAACTTCGCGCCGCAGCGCGTCGCCAAGGCCCTGCCCGCCGCGTGGGACGTCGCGCCGCCGTCGGCGGCGCTGCGCGCACGACTCGAGTCCGCGGTGGCGGCGCTGCGCCGGTACGGCGTCGGGGACGGCGACGACGTGTACACCGCCGCCGAACTGGCGGCGAAGGCGGCACGCACGGCCCCGATCGACGGCCGCGCGCTGTTCGCGGCGAATAGGGCGTTGGAGTGGCCCGACGAACCGCTGGCCAAGCTCTGGCACGCGACCACGCTGCTGCGCGAACAACGCGGCGACGGCCACGTCGCCGTGCTCACGACGCTGGGTGTCTCGGGCCGGGCGTGCAACGTGTTGCACGCGGCGGCCGGCCGGGTGCCCAAAGAGATGATCATGCGCAGCCGCGACTACGACGACCAGCAGTGGCGCGGCTACCAGGACGAATTGGCGCGGCGAGGTCTGCTCGACGGTGAGGACCTCACCGACAGCGGCCGCGCCCTCAAGCAGGAGGTAGAGCACAGCACCGACCGGCTGGCGCTGTCGGCTCTCGATGCGCTGGACGACGGCGAGGTCGAAGCGCTGTTCCGCGCGTTGACGCCGATCACCCGCAAGGTCGTCGCCGCAGGCGACCTGCCTGCCGCCACGCCGATGGGCTTGAGCCGCGACGACCTCGACGACGACAGCGCCCGCCTGAGCTGACACCCGCTCGCGGACACCCACGCGTCACGGTTGGTTGCGGTTCCATTCCACCCAGCCCACACCGCTGCGACCGTCGGCCGTCGCCACCGTCACCCAGGCCCGCGGGAAGTGACTCACCCGGCCGTCCGAGGACCGCAGCAGCACCGGGGCGTGTCCGCGGACGTCGACGGTCGCGGTGACGTCGCCAGGTGCCAGAGTCAGCGTCGTCTGTAATGGTAAACCGTTGTCGGCGAACGTCTCTCGCGCTGTCACCGTCTGCAGTTCGACCAGCGGCGCATCCGCCCGCTGGATGTAACCGATGCCCATGGCCGGGGCGCCGGGGATTCGGATGTCCACGCCGTGCAGATGCGTGCCGTCGTCGAGATGCAGTGCGCTCCAGACCCACTCCATCGACCACCAGTCGCGCACGCCCCATGAGTGGTCGCGCTGCCCGGGGACCGCGGTGACCGTGAACCGCAGGTCCTCAACGGTCACGGTGCCGGTGACCGTGCACGGGATCTCGTAGCGCGGCGTGATCCGGTACTGGTAGGGCGCGCCGACGGTGGTCCACTCGAGGTCCATGGTCATGTCGACGGGCCTGCCGGGTTCGTCGCGCAGCAGTGCGGCCGGATCGTCGTGGGCCTGCCCGCTCCCGCGCATCGTGACCCGGTACGTGGTCAGCGGTTCGGTGGCGTCCAACGTCATCTCGACGTCACCGGTGCCCTCGAAGTCGAGCAGCGCATAGGTCGGGATGCCCGGGCCGCAGAGCAATCCGTTGAGCCACGATGTGTCCAGGTTGGGATAGCGCCCCAGCCGCAGCCAGCCGCCGATGTCCTGCTGCGGGTCGACGAAGTCGAAGTACCAGCTTTCGTTCCAGAGCGGTTCCCCTCCCGCGGGGTGCTCGCCGTCGTCAGCCGGTGTCGGTGTCAGCGGTTCGGGCACAGTCGGTTCCGGCAGGACGCTCAACGCGTCGACATCCAGCACGTGCTGACAGTGGCGCTGCAGCATCGTCATGAACATCTCGTCGCCGCGGTCGGTGCGCTCGACGAGCATCGACGACACGATCGCCATCATCACCCCGAAGAAGCTCTGCCTGCGCACACCCTCGCGTACGTCGTCGAGACCGATCGGCGCGTCGGGGCCGAGCGCCTGGTGATAGGCCGCCAGCAGGGCGTCGTAGTGGTCGCGGCGCATCTGTACCGGCAGCGCGCAGCCCAGGAAGTACGCCACGTCGGTCATGGCCGGACCCCATGCCACGGTCTGCCAGTCGACGACGGTGAGCGGCCGGTCCGCGCCCGGCTGGCCGAAGAGCATGTTGTCGAGGCGGTAGTCCCCGTGCACCAGCCCGCTGATGCGCTCGGGCGCGGACTCGGCTTCCAGATACGCGTCGAAGCCGCCGACCAGTCGCCGGCACACCATCGAATGCTCGGGCGCGATCATCGCCGCGTAACGCTCGGCGAAGCCCGCGTACAACTGCCCGATCAGCGCCTGGTTCACCGGCGACTCCCGGTTGAGCCAAGCGGCGCTGGCCATCGCCGAGTCGCCGAGCAGCGGACCGTGCAGCCGCCCCAGCTGGGCCAGCGCTAGCGTCGCCTGTTCCGTTGTGGCGCCGCGGATCTCGTCGCCCACCACCGCCGGGCCGGCGTCACCGAGCACCAGGTGGAACACACCGGTGCCGGGGTCGAACGCTGAGGAGAAACACGGCGCGACAGGTCCGCCGAGGCGCGGAGCGATGTCGGTGTAGAACCGCACCTCGCGCTCGTAGAGGCCCAGCGCCAACCCGGTCTGCCTGCTCACCGGATCGGTGGCGGCGACCTTGAGCACCACGGTGTCCGGTCCGCGCTCGTCGCCCGCATAGGTCAGCGAGACGCGATAGCACTCGCTCATCTGACCCGTGCCGATGCGGTCGTAGCCGAACCCGGCGACCGGAGCGCCGACGACCGAGGCGAGCCAGTCGGCGTTCAGGTCCGCCGGACGTTCGATCGCGGGGGTGTCAGTGGGCTGCACCCGGCCAACATGGCAGTGCGCCACGTCACACTTTGACGGGTGTCAACTCAGCCGCGGCGGCGGGCGTGACGTCACCTCGCGGCCAGTGAGAAGCCTTCCCAGGCCTGCCTGCGGGCGGCGTGCGGGTCGTATTCGATGCGGGGGCGGCGGTCGAACACCTGCACCGCGCGATCGGCGCTGGTATAGGCGGGCCAGCCCGCGCCGGGCACACCGGTGCGGGCGAATTCGCGCCAGCGGCCCTGCACGTCGTCGCTGACCCGCAGCGCCGTGCGCCGGTCACCGACGGCGGTCAGCAGCCGTCCGAAGTTCGTCCGGTAGGTGTCGAACACCGCCAGCAGCTCGGTGGCGTGCGTGGCGCCCAGACCCGACCAGCGCAGCGGCCGTGGCGCGTAGTCGTAGCGGTACAGGTACGTCGGCGCATGGGCGCTGTGCGCCTCGGCGATCTGCCAAGCCGCCGATCCGAAGGCGAAGTCGCCACCGAACTGCACGCACGCCGCCGGATCCGGATAGTTCGGGTAGGCGGCCCTGATGCGTTCGCGCTCAGCGGGTTCCGCCTGCGCCAGCAGCTGCTCGATCATCGTCTCCGTCATCGGCAGCAGCTTGAGGAACCGGCCGAACAGCCTGGCCTCCTCGGCGTTGGTCCCCACGATGAGCGGCACTCGGTGGGCCGCGCCGGTGCGCATCGCCTCCACCGGGTCCAGCGGCAGGTAGTCGGTGGCGTTGGTGGGCCCCGCGGCGAACGCGCCGAGCATCTCGCGTTGACCCTGCCGGATCAACCGCTCGAAGGCGCTGACAAGCTCGGTGGGACGCGCGGACATCACGGCCGCCGCGCCGTCACCGTCGGGTGCTCCGAGCAGGGCGGCGAACCGCGTCGCATACTGGGCGGCCACCTCCGGCGTGCGCACCATGCCCGCTGCCGGGCTCTCCGAAATAGCTTGCGCGAACAGTCCTTTGGCTGCCGGCACGGCCAGCAGGGTGGCGACGGCGTGGGCGCCTGCGCTCTCGCCGAAGATGGTGACATTGTCGGCATCACCGCCGAACGCGGCGATGTTGTCGCGCACCCACTGCAGCGACATCACCAGATCGCGCAGATACAGGTTGTCGTCGAAGGAGTGCTCGGCGTCGGACAACGACGACAGGTCCAGACATCCCAGCGGTCCCAGGCGGTAGTTCACCGAGACGTACACACAGCCCTTGCGGGCCAGCGCGGCGCCGTCGTAGATGGGGGTCGCCGAACTGCCCATGAAGTAGCCGCCACCGTGAATGAAGACCATGACCGGAAGCGGCTCGTCGAACCTCTTCTTGGGGGTGACCACGTTAAGTGTCAGGCAGTCCTCGCTCATCGGCTGGTACTTGCCCGGCGCGAGGAGGGTGTACATGCGCTGCTGGGGCGCACAGTTGCCGTGGCCGTGGCAGTAGCGCACGCCGCGCCACGGGAGCACGGGCTGCGGTGCGCGCAGCCGCAACGGGCCCACCGGCGGACGGGCGTATGGAATGGCCCGCCACCGATGCACGCCATCGCGGGTGAAGCCCTCGACGGTGCCCGACGCGGTGGTCACGCGGACGGTGTGTTCGTGCATCACCCGACGGTAGCGAATGACCCACCGTCGCCGCGCCTGACCGGGGATCGCGTGTCGGGCCGCTAGCCTGGCCGGTATGCGAATGGCTGTGCTCATCGCGGCTTGTGTGCTGGTCGGAGGGTGTTCGACCGCTACAGACGGGCAGGCCGAACGGATCGAACCCATCCCGCCGGACCGGTCGGCGAGCTCGCCGTCGCCCACGACGCCCACCACAACGACGACCAAGGCGGCCGCCCCACCGGCCGCGGGCGCCCCGGTCGCCGACGTCATCGCCTGGATCGACGCCGGCGATGCGGCCGACGCAGGGCAGTACCACGTCGCGTTTCGCGAGGGTCAGACGACCGAGCTCGGCGACGACGTCGCGTTCACCACGCCGTCGGGCAAGACCACTTGCATGACCGACTCGCAGCAGGGTGACGGCGCGCTGGCCTGCCTGGTGGACCTCGTCGATCCGCCGCCGCGACCGCAGGACGCCTACGGGGAATGGAAGGGCGGCTGGGTCGACTACGACGGCGCCAGCGTCGCCGTGGGGTCGCTGCACGGTGACCCCGGACGCTTCACCGCAGGCAAGGGCCCGGAATTGGCCTACGGCGAGGCGCTGACGTTCGGTGACTACCGTTGCCGCAGCGACACCGCCGGCTTGTTCTGCGCCAGCACGGCCCAGCAGTCGGCGGTGCGGTTCAGCGACGCCGGCATCGAGCCCTTCGGCTGCCTGCAGCCAGTGACCGCGCCGCCGCTGATCGGCGAGATGTTCAGCTGCTGACGGCGGGCTCATGCCCCGGGTAGGCGTGCACGACGACCGAGCCGAGCTTCGGGATCGCGCGGACGAGCGTGTGTTCGGCTTCGTGTGCGAGGTTGTGCGCTTCGACCAGGCTCAGTGACGGATCGACGTCGAGTTCGGTGTCGGCCTGCAACTCGTGACCGACCCACCGCATCCGCAGGCGTCGGACCTGGCGGACCTCCGGTTGGCGGGCCAGTACACGGTGGGCGGTGTCGACGATCTCGGCGTCGACGCGATCGAGCAGGCGGCCGAAGACGTCGCGCGCCGCGAACACCAGCACCACAGCGATCGCGCCGGCGATGACCAGGCCGATGATGGGATCGGCGGCGGGAAATCCCAGCCCCACCCCGATTGCACCGCCCACGACGGCGAGCGACGTCAAGCCGTCTGCGCGCGCGTGCATGCCGTCCGCCCGCAGGGCCGCCGAACCGATGCGCCGGCCGACGCGGATTCGGTAGACCGCGACTGCCTCGTTTCCGACGAACCCGATGACGCCCGCCGCCGCGACCCAGCTCAGATGAGACAGCGGCAGGGGGTCGACAAGCCGGCGCACACCCTCGACCGCGGCGACCACCGCGGACAACGCGATGACGGCGAGCACGAACAGTCCGGCGAGGTCCTCGACTCGTCCGAAGCCGTAGGTGTATCTCCTGGTCGCCGCCCGCCGGCTCATCGCGAATGCGATCCACAACGGCACTGCGGTCAGGGCATCCGAGACGTTGTGCACGGTATCGGCCAGCAATGCGACCGATCCGGAGACGATGACGATCACCAGTTGTACGGCCGCGGTCAGGCCCAACACCGCCAGGCTCACCTTGACGGCGCGGATCCCGGCCGCGCTGTCTCGCAGCGCATCGTCTGCGCGGTGGGAGTGGTCGTGACTGTGACCCGACCCCATCAGCCCGCCGCCTCGTCGTGCAGGATGCGCAGCTCGCTGTCATCGAGGTGATGAGCAGGCACTCCACCAGCGGCGTGCTCTGCGTTGTGCACCGCGTCGGCGACCAGCTGGCGGACGTGGTCGTTCTCGAGCCGGTAGAAGACCTGTGTGCCTTCTCGTCTGGTGCGTACCAGCCGGGCCATCCGGAGCTTGGCCAGGTGCTGCGACACCGACGGCGCGGGCTTGCCGACGCGTGCAGCGAGGTCGTTAACCGCCATCTCGCGGTCCACCAGCGCCCACAGCAGCTGGACGCGCGTCGCATCGGCCAGCATCCGGAA